>CAMCYY010000067.1 GCA_945885335.1 Bordetella parapertussis | reverse complement strand
GCGCGCCGGCGCGCTCCACCCAGGCCGGCATCTGGACGGCCTCGACGACAACCGCGGGTGCGCCTGCCGCGAAGGCGGAAGATGCAGAAAAAGCAAACACGGAAGCAACAGGCAGAGCCAGCACAATGCGGCCCCAGACGAATGTTTTCATGTGGACTCCCGATGACAAATTGGCGTTGGCAGTGTAGATGGCTTATACGCCTTTTGTCGCTTTTCGGAGCGCCGTCCTGACGCGAAACGGGGTAAGCCAGCGGTTATAATTCACGTTTACCGATTTCTGCCTGCCTCCCATACCCATGCAAGCCCAGTACCGACCGGACCGCATCGAGCCCGACGCCCAGCAGCATTGGGAAAAAACCGGCGCTTTCCGCGCACCCGACCAGGGTACCAAGCCGAAGTACTACTGCCTGTCGATGTTCCCCTATCCCTCGGGCAAGCTGCACATGGGGCATGTGCGCAACTACACCATCGGCGATGTCATAACGCGCTTCCACAAGATGCGCGGCTACGACGTGCTGCAGCCCATGGGCTGGGATGCCTTCGGCCTGCCCGCCGAAAACGCCGCCATGGCCAATGGCGTGCCGCCGGCGAAGTGGACCTACGACAACATCGCCTACATGAAAAAGCAGTTGAAGGCACTGGGCTTTGGCATCGACTGGGAACGCGAAATCGCCACCTGCCGCCCCGAGTATTACAAGTGGAACCAGTGGCTGTTCCTGCGCATGCTGGAAAAAGGCATCGCTTATCAAAAGACCGGCACCGTGAACTGGGACCCGGTCGATCAGACCGTACTCGCGAACGAGCAGGTCATCGACGGCCGTGGCTGGCGCACCGGCGCGCTGGTCGAGAAGCGCGAAATCCCGATGTACTACCTCGGCATCACGAACTACGCCGAGGAACTGCTCTCGGCGCTCGACACCCTGCCCGGCTGGCCGGAGCGCGTGCGCACAATGCAGGCGAACTGGATCGGCAAGAGCGTCGGCGTGAAGCTCGGCTTTCCGTATTCACTAAAAAGCGCGCTGGACGGCACAGAAACTCAAGATGTGCTGCGCGTGTTCACCACGCGCGCCGACACACTGATGGGCGTGACCTTCTGCGCCGTCGCCGCGGAACATCCGCTCGCCACGCATGCAGCGAAGAACAATCCGGCGCTGGGCGCATTCATCGACGAGTGCAAGCGCGGCGCGGTGATGGAAGCCGAACTCGCGACCCAGGAAAAAAAGGGCATGGCCACCGGCTTGTTTGTGTCGCACCCGGTCACCGGCGAGCAGGTGCAGGTATGGGTCGGCAACTACGTGCTGATGAGCTACGGCGAAGGCGCGGTAATGGGCGTGCCGGCACACGATGAACGCGACTTTGCGTTCGCGAAGAAATACGCGCTGCCGATCAAGCCGGTCATCGCCGTTGCGGGCCAGGCCTATTCCACCGATGCCTGGCAGGCCTGGTACGCCGAGCATGGCACCTGCATCCATTCGGGCAAATACGACAGCCTCGACTATCAGGGCGCGGTGGATGCCATCGCCGCCGACCTCGGTGCCAAGGGCCTGGGCGAGAAGCAGGTGACCTGGCGCCTGCGCGACTGGGGCATTTCGCGCCAGCGCTACTGGGGCTGCCCGATTCCGCTGATCCATTGCACGGCATGTGGCGTGGTGCCGGTGCCTGATGACCAGTTGCCGGTGAAGCTGCCCGAAGACCTGGTGCCGGATGGCACCGGCAATCCGCTGAACAAGCACGCCGCCTTCCTGAACTGCGCCTGCCCGAAATGCGGCAAAGCAGCCAAGCGCGAAACCGACACCATGGACACTTTTGTCGATTCGTCCTGGTACTACTCGCGCTTCGCCTGCCCGGACAACGACCGCGCCATGGTGGATGCGCGCGTCGATCGCTGGCTGCCCGTCGATCAGTACATCGGCGGCATCGAGCACGCCATCCTGCACCTCTTGTACTCGCGCTTCTGGACCAAGGTGATGCGCGATCTTGGCCTGGTCAAATTCGATGAGCCGTTCAAGAACCTGCTGACGCAGGGCATGGTGCTGAACGAGATCTTCTTCCGCAAGGAGGGCGAAGGCAGGATCAAATATTTCAACCCGATCGACATCGACATCAAGGCCGATGAAGCGGGCAAGCGCACTTCGATGACGTTGCGCGCCGACGGCCTGCCGGTGGAGTCGGCCGGCATCGGCACCATGTCCAAATCGAAGAACAACGGCGTCGATCCGCAGTCCCTGGTCGAGGAATACGGCGCCGATACGGCGCGCTTTTTCATGATGTTCACCAGCCCGCCGGAGATGACGCTGCTGTGGTCGGATGCCGGCGTGGACGGCTCGGCACGCTTTCTGAAGTCGCTGTGGATGTTTGGCGCGGATTACGACGAGAACGTACGTTCCAAACTTCCGGCGACGCGCGCTCTGAACATCAAGCTGCCGGATGCGTTGGCGGCCACCCGGCGCGAAATCCACCTGAACCTGAAACAGGCGAATTACGACCTCGGCCGCTTCCAGTTCAATACCGTGGCCTCGGCCTGCATGAAAATGCTGAACGCCCTGAAGGCGGCGCCAAGAACAGACGCCGCAGCCCACGCCGAGGTGATCGAGGAGGGCCTGTCCATCCTGCTTCGCGTGCTGTCGCCGATCACGCCACATATCTGTCACCAACTGTGGCGCGACCTGGGCTACGGGGAGGACATCCTCGCCGCCTCCTGGCCGGAACCGGTCGAAGCCGCACTCGCCCAGGACGAAATCGAACTGGTGCTGCAGGTGAATGGCAAACTGCGCGGCAAGCTGCGCGCACCGGCAACTGCGGACAAATCCGCCCTCGAAGCGCTGGCGCTCGGCCACGAAGCCACAGTCCGCCTGCTCGAGGGCAGGCCGCCGAAGAAGGTCATCGTGGTTCCGGGAAAACTGGTCAATGTGGTAGCCTGAAAAGCATGTCCATCCGTTCATTGCGCGCCGTCTTCACCACGCTTTTGCTGACCCTGGCGACACTGCTCGCCGGCTGCGGCTTTCAGCTGCGCGGCAGCACCAGCCTGCCGTTTGACTCGCTTTACGTGCCCACCGCGTCCTCGGTCGCGGTGGAACTGAAGCGCAATATCGCCGCGGGCACCCAGACCAAAACCGTCAATACGCCGGCCGAGGCACAGGCGCAGCTCGTCATCACCCAGGACCGGCGCGAGAAGGTCATCCTGTCGCTGAACACGGCCGGCCGCGTGCGCGAGTTCCAGTTGCGCCACAAGGTGAGTTTTCGTGTGGTCGACATCAAGGGCCGCGAATACCTGCCGCTGAATGAAATCACGCTGACACGCGACATTTCCTTCAACGACACCCAGTTGCTGGCGAAGGAAGCCGAGGAAACGCTGCTCTATCGCGACATGCAGACCGACATGGTGCAGCAGATGCTGCGCCGCCTGGGCAGCGCGAAGACTCCAACCAGCGAGCCCGAAGCCGAGACTGCGGCTCCCGCAAAACCGAAGTAAGCACTCATGGCGTCTCTGCGCTCAGACCAGCTCGATGCGCATCTCCAGCGCAGCCTTTCCCCGCTGTATGTGATCCACGGTGACGAGCCGCTGCTGGCGCTGGAGGCAGGCGATGCCATCCGCGCCAAGGCGCGCAAGGAAGGCTTCAGCGAACGCGATGTCTTCTCGGTGGACCGTTACTTCGACTGGAGCGAACTGCTCGGCGCCTTTGCCGGCATGTCGCTGTTCGGTGACCGCAAGCTGATCGAGCTGCGCATTCCCACCGGCAAGCCGGGCGCTGCCGGCAGCGAAGCCATCGTGTCGCTGTGCGCCAGCCTGTCCGAGGACACGCTGGCTGTGGTCACGGTGCCGCGCCTTGCGAAGCGCGATCAATCCAATGCCTGGTTTGCCACAATGGCAAAAACCGGCACCGTCGTGGACGTGTACCCGGTGGAACGCGCTCGGCTGCCGGAATGGATCGCCGCCCGCCTCTCCCGCCAGAAGCAGCGCGCCACACGCGACACACTGGCCTTCCTCGCCGACAGTGTGGAGGGCAATCTGCTTGCCGCGCACCAGGAAGTGCAGAAACTCGGCCTCCTGCTGCCCGAAGGCGAACTGGATTTCAATGCGGTGCGCGATGCGGTGATGAATGTGGCGCGCTACGACGCGCTGCAACTCTCGGAAGCCATGCTGGCCGGCGATAAACCCCGATTGGCAAGGATGCTCGAAGGCCTGAAGTCCGAGGGCGAGGCGCCACCGCGAATCCTGTGGATTGTGGCCGAGGAAATCCGCGCCATTGCACGCGTGCAGGAAGGCCTGTCGCAGGGCCGCCCGCTGTCGGATGTATGCCGGGAAAACCGCGTCTGGGGCGATGTGCGACAGAATCTCGTCGGCCGTGCCGCACGCCGCCTGGGGCGCGATGCACTGCATGCCGCGCTGGGCCATGCCGCATTCATCGACCGCGTCTCCAAGGGCGTGGCCCGGGGCGATGCCTGGGACGAACTGCTGCAGCTCGGATTGCGTCTGGCCTGATTTTGCTCTGAGTGCCGGAATTTGCCCGAATACGCTGCGAAATGCGCCATTTTTCCTCCAAAGTTGTGCATCGCCGGTTTCCCTCGCCCTGCCCGCCCTGCTAGACCGGCTCAGTGCAAGTTGCGGCACAGCCGTTACCCGTCGCATTCAGCCAGCTGAGATCGCATGAAAGCACTGATCAGTTTTATCCTCTTCGCCACGGTTTCGGCCTCTGTGGTCTCGACCGCAAGGCGGTCGGTTCCAATGAACCGTTGCTGCCCGCGCAGCTACAGAAGGACCAAAAGCAGCCTAAGGTCGCCGGACCGGCAAAAAACTCCGTGCAGAACGAGACAATGATGCCCGGCTGCGACCAGGACCGCATTGCCCTGCCCGCGGGCGAAACCTGGTGCAGGCGTGGCACCCTGTATCAATGCAGCACAGCGAGCAACACCTGGGTCGGCATCGGCAAGAAATGCCCCTGATCTGCGACCGGTAATCCGCATTACCGGCGGGCTTGCTTCGCCGGCCCCCTCTCTTTGGACCTTCCTTCCGGCGCGCGAAATCCGTGGTTTTCGCCACGATGACGCTCCTGCGGCACAGGCGTAAAATGGCCCCATGAATGCCGTTGTCGACATCAAGGACGTCAAGTACTACATGCGCCAGCTGGGCCGCGAGGCCCGCGCCGCCGCGCGTGCGCTGGCGCGCGCCGATGCGGCCACGAAGAACAAGGCGCTCGCGGCCATGGCTGCCGCCATCCGCCGCGATGCGGCAAAACTGATCGCCGCGAACGGCGAGGACGTGAAAACGGCGCGCGCCGGGGGCAAGGATGACGCCTTCGTCGACCGTCTCACGCTCACCGCAAAATCCGTTGAATCCATGGCCCAGGGCCTGGAACAGGTGGCCAGCCTGACCGACCCGATCGGCGCCATCACCGACGTGCACGAGCGGCCCACCGGCATCAAGGTCGGGCGCATGCGCGTACCACTGGGCGTGATCGGCATCATTTACGAATCGCGGCCGAACGTGACTGCCGACGCCGCGGCGCTGTGCCTGAAATCAGGCAATGCCTGCATCCTGCGCGGCGGCTCGGAGTCGGTGCATTCCAACCTGGCGATTGCCGCCTGCGTGCACGAAGGCCTGCGCGCCGCCGACCTGCCCGAGGCGGCGGTGCAGGTGGTTGCCACACCGGACCGCGCTGCCGTGGGCGAACTGCTCACCATGAACGAATACGTGGACATCATCGTACCGCGCGGCGGCAAGAGTCTGGTTGCGCGCGTCATGGCCGAATCACGCATCCCGATGATCAAGCACCTCGATGGCGTGTGCCACGTCTACATCGACGACAAGGCCGACATCGACAAGGCCGTGAAGATTGCCGATAACGCCAAGACGCAGCGCTACGGCACCTGCAACACCATGGAAACGCTGCTGGTGGCAAAAGGCATCGCACCGCGCGTGCTACCGCAGCTGGCGAAGATCTATGCCGACAAGGGAGTGGAACTGCGCGGCGACGACGCCTCGCGCGCGCTGGTGACGCAGATGAAAGCGGCGACCGAGGAAGACTGGTACGCCGAATACCTCGCTCCGATCCTCGCAGTGCGCGTTGTTGCGGATGTCGATGAGGCGATGGAGCACATCGCGAAATACGGGTCACAGCACACCGATGTCATCGTCACCGAAGACAAGGCACGCGCCGACCGCTTCCTGCGCGAGGTGGACTCGAGCTCTGTGATGGTCAACGCCTCGACGCGCTTTGCCGACGGCTTCGAATATGGCCTGGGTGCCGAGATCGGCATTTCCACCGACAAGCTGCATGCGCGCGGCCCGGTGGGACTGGAAGGCCTCACCTCGCAAAAGTACGTCGTCTTCGGCGACGGCCACGTGCGTCAGTAGTGTCACTCTCTCCGCTTGCTCCCCTCGGCCTGCTCGGGGGCACCTTCGACCCGGTCCACAATGCCCACCTTGCCCTGGCGCATG
Source organism: Bordetella parapertussis (assembly GCA_945885335.1). Taxonomy (GTDB): domain Bacteria; phylum Pseudomonadota; class Gammaproteobacteria; order Burkholderiales; family SG8-39; genus CAIYPG01. The sequence continues at coordinate 8,135 of CAMCYY010000067.1, read as the reverse complement.
CCGCCCTGCGCGAACTTGGGTTGTCCGGCGTGCGCTGGATTCCGTCGGGACGACCCGGCCATCGCGACACACCAGCAACACCGGTGGAACATCGCCTCGCCATGCTCCGCCTGGCGCTCGCGCGCGAGCCGCGTTTCATGCTGGATGAAGCCGATGCGCTGTCTGCCGAGCACACCTACACCGTGAACACGCTGGCCCGCCTGCGCCGCGAACTGGGGCCATCGCTGCCGCTGGTATTCATCATCGGCACCGACCAGCTCGCCTCCCTTGATACCTGGCGCGACTGGCAGCGCCTGTTCGAAAGCACGCATATTGCCGTGGCCGGGCGGCCGGGGCACCCCGTCGATCGTGAGCGCCTCTCCGCGCCGCTGGCTGCAGCGCTCGCCGAACGCGAAGCAGCCACAGTGGGCACGCAGGCCGCCGGGCGCATCATCCGTTTTGCCATGGCACCGCTGGACGTTGCGGCAACCGCCATCCGCGCCGCGCTGGCACAGAACCAAACACCCGGCACGCAGCTTCCCGCGCCGGTCCTCTCCTACATCCAATCGCACGCCCTCTACAGGAACACCCACCGTTGATCACCACCGCCAAGCTGCAGAAAACCATCGTCACCGCGCTGGAGGACATCAAGGCACGCGACATCGAGATCTTCGACGTGCGCCATGTCACCACGCTGTTTGACCGCGTCATCGTCGCCAGCGCCGATTCGGGGCGCCAGTTGCGCGCCCTGGCGAACAGGGTCCAGTCCGGCGTAAAAGCGGCAGGCGGAACCATCATCAGCATCGAAGGCGAGAACAGTGACGACTGGGTGCTGGTGGACGCCGGTGACATCGTCGTGCACCTCATGCAGCCGACGGTGCGCGCGCACTACAACCTCGAAGAGTTGTGGAACCACCCCAAGCCGCGCGCCGCGCGCAAGAAAAAGGCCGAGTCTGCGCCTGAGTAAAACAGCAGGCATTCCGGCTACATGAAGATATTCGTCATTGCTGTAGGCAATCGCATGCCGGCATGGATAGCCGACGGCTTTTCGGATTACGCCGGACGCATGCCGAAAACAGCGCGCCTGTCGCTGGTCGAAATCAAACCAGAGTCACGAACCAGTGGCAAAAGCGTTGAACAACTCATGGCCGCGGAGGCGGAACGCATTGAAGCGGCGATTCCGCGCGATTGCGAGCGCATCGCACTTGATGAGCACGGCAATGACTTCACGACCATGAAGCTGGCGAAATGGCTGGAGGCGAGAATGGGTGACGGACGCGATCTTGCCTTCCTGATCGGCGGGCCGGATGGCCTGGCGCCGTCGTTGAAGGCCTCGGCCACGCTGCGCATGCGCCTGTCCAGCATGACACTGCCGCATGCACTGGCACGCGTGCTGCTAGCCGAGCAGCTCTACCGCGCCATGTCCATTCTGCAAAATCATCCCTATCACCGCGAATAGCAGGCCAAAACATGGCATTTCCCCCAACCGGAACACGCGTCTATCTTGCCTCGCGCAGCCCACGCCGGCGCGAACTGCTAAGGCAGATCGGCGTTGGCTTCGAGATGCTGGTGCTGCGCGAGCGTGTCGGCCGCGATGCCGACGTGGATGAAACACCGCTCGCCGGAGAGGCGCCCGAGGCTTATGTGCGCCGGGTGTGCGAACTGAAGGCACGTACCGGATGGAGCCGGTTGGTTGAACGCAAGCTGCCAAAACTGCCGGTGCTCGCAGCTGACACCACCGTATGCCTCGGCGGCGAAATCTTCGGCAAACCCATCGACCGCACGGATGCAACGCGCATGCTCACCACACTGTCCGCCACCGAACATCGCGTGCTCACCGCCGTGGCCGTGCAGTACGAGAATCGCGTCGAGGTCGCGCTGAGCGACAGCCACGTCAGGTTCTGCACGCTGACGCCGCAGGACATCGCCGCCTACATCGCCACCGACGAGTGCATGGACAAGGCCGGCGCGTATGCCATCCAGGGCCGCGCCGGGGCCTTTGTCGCGGAATTACAGGGCAGCTACACCGGCGTGATGGGATTGCCGCTCTACGAAACTGCCATGCTGCTCGCGCGCATGGCGCCGGCATAGGCTATGCTGGTGTCACAGGTGTCACATATGAACGGCATGCACCGCCAAGCCCATATAACATCATTATCAGTTTAAATAAAAAGTGTCCATTTCAAAAGCATGAAGCAAGATATTCTTGTCAATATAACCCCGCAGGAAACACGTGTTGCGGTGATGCAGGCCGGTGCGCCGCAGGAACTGCACATCGAGCGCAGCCACAACCGCGGCATTGTCAGCAACGTCTACATCGGCAAGGTGGCGCGCGTGCTGCCGGGCATGCAATCGGCCTTCATCGAAATCGGCCTGGATCGCGCCGCCTTCCTGCATGTTGCCGACATCTGGGAACACCGCCGCAATGGCCATGGCAATCACGGTGGTGCGGGCGCCGAGGCCAAGCCGGCCAAACCCATCGAACGCATCCTGTCCGCAGGGCAATCCATCATGGTGCAGGCCATCAAGGACCCGATCGGCGCCAAGGGCGCGCGCCTCTCCACGCAAATCTCCATTGCCGGACGCCTGCTGGTCTATCTGCCGCAGGATCCGCACATCGGCATCTCACAGCGCATCGAGAACGAGGCTGAGCGCGAATCACTGCGTGAAAAGCTGGCGCGACTCCTGCCCGCCGGCGAGACAGGTGGTTTCATCGTGCGCACCGTGGCGGAGAATGCCACCGAGGAAGAACTGGCCAGCGACATTGCCTATCTGCGCAAACTCTGGCATGACATCCGTGCGCGGGGATTCACATCCCCGGCACCGACGCTGCTCTACCAGGACCTGTCACTGGCGCAGCGCGTGCTTCGCGACTTCGTGGACGAAGGCACCGGCCGCATCTTTATCGACTCGCGCGAGAATTTCGCGAAGCTGCAGGCCTTCGCCCGCGAATACATGCCAAATGTGCTGGAACACCTGGAGCACTACACCGGCGAGCGCCCGCTGTTTGACCTGTACAACGTCGAGGACGAAATCGAGCGCGCCATGGCGCGGCGCGTGGCCCTGAAGTCTGGCGGCTACCTGATCATCGACCAGACCGAGGCCATGACCACGGTGGACGTGAACACCGGCGGTTTCGTCGGTGTGCGCAACTTCGATGACACGATTTTCAAGACCAACCTGGAAGCAGCGCAGGTCATCGCGCGCCAGCTGCCCCTGCGAAACCTGGGCGGCATCATCATCCTGGACTTCATCGACATGGAGTCCGAGGAGCACAAATCCGCCGTGCTGGCCGAACTGCACAAGGGCCTGGCACTGGATCGCACCCGCATCACTGTAAGCGGCTTCACCCAGCTCGGCCTGGTGGAGATGACCCGCAAGCGCACCCGCGAATCACTGGCCCATGTGCTGTGCGAAACCTGCAGCGTATGCGGTGGACGCGGCCAGCTGAAGACTGCGCGCACCGTGTGTTACGAGGCCCTGCGCGAAATCCTGCGTGAAGAGCGGCAGTTCAATCCGCGCGGCTTTCGCATACTCGCCTCGCAGCAAATCATCGATCTGTTCCTGGAGGAGGAATCCCAGGCGCTCGCCATGCTGGGCGATTTCATCGGCAAGCCGGTATCGCTGCAGGTGGAGTCGAGCTATAGCCAAGAACGCTACGACATCATCCTGATGTAGGTGCGCCGTGTCCGCAAAATGCAATGGCAGTCTTTCCGCAAAGGAACGCGCACTGATCGAAGCGGCGCGACAGGCGATTGCTGCAAAGGCGTCACCGGCCACTCCAGCGAAGCAGGCCACGACATCGCCGTCCATGAAACCTGCGCCGACGCCGTCGGTGACTCCGTTGCCGTCAAAATTGACGCCTGCTTTCACAACGCCCGATACGCCGGTTGTCCGCAGCACGCCGACGCCGGCAATCGGCTCCGCAGAGCGCATCGCCCTACTGATGCAGGCCGAGCGCGAGCAGTCCGAGGCGCTCAAGCGCTCGCTGCGCCGCTGGGGCATCCACGTGCCGCTGGGCGTTTTGATTCTTCTGGTGCTGTGGACGGCCGTATCGACGCTGCGGTAAACACTTTTGTGAAAACTCTCCCATGAACCCAACCCGTTTTGTTTTCATCATCGGCTTCGAGCGCTGCATGACCACGTCGCTGGCCAATTACCTCACGGACAACCGTTACTGCAACATGCTGGTCGACGGCATCAAAGAGCCTGGCATTTTCTACGGGCATCAGGATTTAGCCAATCAGATCGTCTCCCGGAGAACCAAGGACGGCGCGGGCAGCTTGTTTTTAGACGCTTCCGTCAGCTATGTGACGTATCCACCCGCGCTACGGGCAATTGCACAGACCTGCACTCAAGCCAGGATCATCGTTTGCCTGCGCGCCCCATTCCAGCGAATGCTGTCAGCCTATCGATATTACAAGGCTCTGCATGTGCAACCTATGGGTGATGCGGCGCGTATTCTGGATCGAGGCCATCTTGATGATGGAACGCCGATTCCGCGTCAGCTTCTGGAACTGACCGTACCGCGCGATTCCTGGGTGGCGACACTGGCGCTGATGTACTTTCAGGCCTTTGGAACTGTCGCCGACGGGTTGACTGAAGACTACGAAACACTGGCAAAAAACAAATCGGCCCCCGCGTATCTAAGCCGCCCCCCCATGGGACGATACCTGTTCAGCGCGCTCGTCGCGGCACTCGAAGCCATCGACCCCGTCACTTTGAACGGCAAGACTCGCCTAGAGCAACTCGATCGCAATGTGGAACGATTCAACCAGGCATCACTGCCTGAAATCATACTGTACGAACTGCGAAAGCAGCGCCGCGATGGAAGCCTGCCGGAACTGAGCATCGTTCGCAATTCATTTTTCTCTTACGCACTGGCGAGCGTGCTGGAAATATTCGAACCTTCTCAGGTAATGGTGGCGACAATGGATCACCTTCCCGGCGAGTCCGCCATGGATGCACGGTTGCGAGAATTCCTCAGGGTCGAGAAAAAATCGGCACATGTGCCATTCTCGAGATCAAACGACACATCGGGATACAAAAACATCCCGACACCCGTGGAAATTAATCAAGCCGGATCAATCCTTGAAAATGCTTTTCGCGAGGATACGCGGCGAGTGCATGATCTTCTGGCGAACCATCCGGGCGTGGACCTGTCGCTCTACACGCCCTCAACGACCTGACGGAAAATTCCACGCCGAGAAGGGTAACCGGTCCTGGCGATTGCCTGGTACCGCCCGGAAATCACGATCTCAGCCCGGCCATCCACCTTTGTCGCAAGCGTACAGGACGGTGTCGTAAAAATAATTGTAATGCTGGCGCAGGCGCAATTCGTAGCCGTCGTGAAGGCTCTCCAGCGTATCGACGATGTTCAGCAGATCATGGGCGTAATGATAGGCCGTAACGGCAATCCTCGGACGGCACTTCCGAATCAACCGTGATGCCCCCTGGAGCGAGCGGGCCTCAAATCCCTCCACATCCATATTCAGAAAAGTCATGGACTCGAGCTCTTCATCCAGCGTGGTCGTCCGACACTCAGCTCCGCCGTCCTTGCTGACATGGCTGCCCATCGTTCCGGTTTCGGAAAAAGACAGAACTTCTGCACGATCAGACAAAGCCAGGTTGCGAATGCGGAAGTCATGCAGTGGCAGCAGGCAGAACTTGCGAAGCGTCTTGTAATTGATAGTGTCCGGCTCAAACGCATGTATGGATTTGTACTGCCAGTCGGTTGCCGACAGGAACTTTGCGGTCATCGTCCCCACATGAGCTCCCGCATCGCAGAAATCTTCATCGCTCCCAAGACGGAAAGTGCAGCCTGCCGGAGACGATGAAAAATATTCGTCATCTCCCGTCACGATACTGTGTCTAAGGTAGTTGCGGTCATAGGTAAGTCGCAGCAGCAAGGCAGATAGCAGCGTGACCCTGCTCAGGTCATCAGCGAGCCTGGGCATCAACCCGAGGAAACGATCCAGTTTTTCGATGGTTTTCGTCCGCATGACGGACACCGGCTCGTAGACAGCCGGCAATCCATACTCCCCCAGGGCCGCGACAAAATCACGCCTTTCCACGCCAGCCTGCGCACACAATGCCGTAAACATCGAACTGGCAAAGCGTGATACCGACAAATCAAGTGCAATCGCCCCGGGATATGCAGATGCAGTGCCGGCAAAGTGATAACCGGACCAGCGAGGACTGCCGAGAATGGTTTCTTCAATCGATACATCGTCCACAACCGCAACGACATTCTTCAGGCTGCTGGCAAGCATGTGCCCATAGACCTTGCCCAAGTGAGAATTCGGCCCCAGCAGAAACACCGGCCGATCGCCAATCAATGGCATCGGAACATCAAGGACGGCGGCAGCATGAACCCGCCTTACAAGCTCTTGGATCAATTCGGTCAATTCCGCGCGAGGATAAGCCATGTTCATGCACCCTCCTTCCAGTTAAGGCGTTTGGCCGGGTTTCCATAAACCGTTATCCCGGCAGGCACCCGTCCAAATACGACGCTGCCTGCACCAACGACTGCCTCATCACCAATACGCGTATCGGGTGTCAGAACCGCACCTCCGTGAATCCGGGCCGCCTTCCCGACCTTCGCGCGGCCGGCTATCAGGCAATGCCCGTCAACCTCGCACCAATCACCCACACAGACATCGTGGGCAATGCTGCTGTAACTGTTGATCGTAACGAACTGGCCTATGCGCACATCGGGAGAGACGCTGACCAGAGGTCCAATTATCGACCCCTGGCCCATGGAAACGAAGGCCGAGACCAGTGCCGTTGGATGGATCAGCACCATGAAGCGCCCGCCTTTGTCCAGAATCGGCCTGGCGTAGCGCTGCCGTTCCTTGGGGTCACCCACTGCACACAGAAAAATGTCGTCAACACCAGGAGCGTAGCTCATCGGATCACCCACGATACCAAATGCGCGCGTGAATTTTTCGTGCAGTTCAGGGCCGTGTGGAACCACATCCGGCAGATCCTGCGAGTGAGTGGCAAAGCCATCCAGGGCATCACGCCGCGAGTCAAGGAAGCCCTTGACCTTCCAATCCTGATTATTGCGCGGATGATCAAGCACCCAGGTGAGTACCTCGCGACCAAATCCACCTGCGCCGATGATCAGGAGATTTTTCATCAGAATACCCTTTGATTGACCAGGAACCAGCGTAGCGCGGATCGACCCACCGGACACATGCGCCAGAGACACTCAAACGCCGCTTGCCTTGGCCCCAACACCGCTTTGAATCATATCATCCGCACCCACCACCAATTCCGGTCGTATTTAACGTTGTCGCTGCCAAGACTTGCTTTGTTGAAGGCCGACACAAAGGATAGAAATGACAAAGGGCGCCAGTGGCGCCCTTTGCTTTTGCTTGGCGCCGAAGCGCCGCGATATCCGGAATCAGTCCGCGTACTGCCCGGCCTTCTTGATCACCGGACCCCATTTGTCGATCTCGGTTTTCAGGAAGGTGCGCAGCGCTTCCGGTGTCTGACGGTTGGCCGCGACCGGCTCGGTGCCGAGCTTCGCCAGTTGCGCCTTCAGGTCGGCATCCTTCAAGCCTTCCTGCATCGCCTTGCCCACCGTGTCCAGAATCGGCTTGGGCGTATTCTTTGGCGCGTAGAGCGCATGCCACACCGCGACCTCGAAGCCCTTCAGTCCCTGCTCGTCCAGCGTCGGGATGTCCGGCAGCGATGCAACACGCGTCTTGGTCGTCACGCCATAGACCTTTACCTTCTTCGCCTGGATCTGGCCCGTGGTGTTCGTGGTCTGGTCACACATGAAGTCAACCTGGCTGCCCAGAAGCGCAGTCATCGCCGGCGCCGTCCCGGTGTAGGGAATGGTCTGGACATCGGCTCCTATGGTGCTCATCAACATCAGGCCGCACAGGTGCGATGCCGCGCCTAGGCCGGCGTTCGCCAGATTCAGCTTTGCCTTGTTCGCCTTCAGGTAGGCGATGAACTCCTTGAGGTTGTTCGCCGGAAAATCAGGCCTGGCGATCAGCGTCATCGGCACGTCTGCAATCAGTCCGAGATACTCCAGGTCCGTGAGCGGGTTGTAGTCCATCTTGCGATACAGCGCCGGGCTGGTGGACATGCCGATGTGGTGCACCAGCAGCGTCTGGCCATCGGCCGGCGCCTTCACCATGCGC
>CAMCYY010000066.1 GCA_945885335.1 Bordetella parapertussis | reverse complement strand
GCGTGGTCAGGGTCTGGAAGCCCGGATGCGCAAGTCCGCTCGCGGTGTCGAAGCGACCCATGTGATCCAGCACCAGCGGAATGCCGAGTTTGGTCAGGCGTGGCGCGAGTTCGGTGAGATGGTCGCAGTGCAGCCAGAGTTGCGCGTGCATGCCCAATGCCTTTAGCCGTGGCGCCATTTCAAACAACTCCCAGATCGGCACGCTGCCCGAGTGTCCGCCACTGGCATGTCCGGGGTAGGGCGTGCCGGTGAATCGCAGGCCGCGTACACCGGCTGCGTGCATCGCTGCAAGGTCTGCGTCGCTGATGCTGTTGTCGGCCAGTGCGACGCCGCGCAGGCGTGACGGATAGCGTTCCAGTGCATCGAACAGCACGCGGCAGTCGCGGCCGTGCGAGGAGGATTGCACCACTACGCCGCGCCCGAGTCGCAGAATGTCGAGCAGTGCGACGAAATTTTCCACCGGTGCCAGCGGCGGCATGTAGCCGGGCTTGTTGGGCAGCGGAAAGCGGTCAAAGGGCCCCATGCTGTGGGCGTGGCAGTCACAGGCCGTGGCTGGAGGCAGGACGCTCGAAGCGGAGGGCAGCGGGGCGACGTTCATAGATGCGCTCATTGTTCTGCTTCATCAGGTGGACAGGCAGTGATTTTCGCATCTTCCACCTGCGTGCGGGCAATGGCAGGAGCGTCTTGACCTATCCGCTGGGTTATCATCGGGCCATCCCATGAAAAAAATCTTCTACGGCTGGCGCATCGTCGCCGCCGGCGCCATGTTCAATGCCCTGATCGCGGGGCTGATGAACCAGTCCTTCGGCTCCTATTTCGCCACGCTGAGCGAGGAGAAGGGCTGGAGCAAGACTGCGCTGTCGGGTGCCTACACCATGATGCCCATCGAGGGCGCCATCATGGGGCCGGTGCTGGGCTGGGCCATCGATCGCTTCGGGGCGCGTCGCATGATCCGCTTTGGCGTGATTCTTTTTGGCCTGGGCTTCATGCTGCTCAGCCAGATCGACACGCTGCCGCAGCTCTATGGGGCGCTGTTCATCATTGCACTGGGGTCGAGCTTCTCGGGTCACTTCCCGATGAACATCGTGATCATCCACTGGTTCGAGCGTTTTCGCGCGCGCGCGCTGTCGTCCGTCTCGCTGGGCGTTGCGGCCGGCGGCATGATCGTGCCGGTGGTGGCCTGGGGCATGCACACCTACGGCTGGCGCTGGACGGCCTTCATTTCCGGCGTGGTCATCATCATCGGTGGCCTGTATCTGGCCAGCATGGTTCACAGTCGCCCGTCGGATATCGGTGAGACAGTGGATGGTGAGCCGCCTGCGCCGCCGCCTGAGCCCGGCAAGACCGCACCGGTGGCGCGACGCGAGTTCACCGCGCGCGAGGCGCTGCGCACCAGCGCCTTCTGGTACATCTCGCTGGGGCATGGCTTTGCGCTGTTTGCCGTGGTTGGGGTCAATGTGCACTCCATCACCCACATGAAGGAAAGCCTGGGCTATTCGCTGGCACATGCCTCGATTTTCTTCACGTTCATGTTGGCGGCGCAGTTCGCCGGCGTGATCACCGGCTGGTTCATTGGCGATCGCTGGGAGAAGCGCTACATTGCCGCAGTGTGCATGGGCGCGCACATGGTGGGACTCATCATGCTGGCCTTTGCCACCGGACCGCTGATGCTTGTCATCTTCGGCCTCCTGCACGGCTGGGCCTGGGGGCTGCGCGGCCCCTTCATGCAGGCCATCCGTGCGGACTACTTTGGTCGCAAGGAGATTGGCATGATCATCGGCATCTCGGCCATGATCATCGTCATTGGCCAGATCGGCGGGCCTATGGTGGCGGGCGTCACCGCGGACCTTACCGGCAACTACAAGCTGGGTTTCACCATCCTCGCACTGCTCGCCGGCATGGGCTCGGTATTTTTTCTGCTGGCCAAGCCGCCGAAGCATCGCGTTGCAGAGCCCTGATCGAAAATAATCATTTTCGATTAAAAGTGATTATTTATAGGGTTTCTACCCAGTAAATATGATCACGCCATAAATACCCGATGGTGTCGGCGACGAGCCCTGGCAATGAAAAAGCCCGCTGCCTGATCCAGGCAGCGGGCTTTTGTTTGAAGCCGGTCGCGGCAAAACCCGGCAGGCCGTCTCAGTCGTCCTCGACCTTGATGCCAGTGGCCTTGATCAGCGACTTCCAGCGCGCAGCATCGGCGGTGATGAACTTCTGGAATTCCTGGGGCGTGCTGCCGACGATGATGGTGCCGTCGGACTGCAGCTTCTTGGACACCACCGGGTCCTTCAGCGAGTCGGTCCAGATCTTGTTCACCTTGGCCTGCAACTCCGGCGACATCTTGCCCGGGGCCAGCATGCCGGTCCAACTGGAGTACTCGAAGCCCGGCACCGTTTCGGCAATGGTCGGCAGGTCAGGCACGCTGGAGACGCGCTTGTTCGTGGTCACGGCCAGCGGGCGCAGGCGTCCCGATTTGAAATGCGGCAGCAGCGTCGCATACGTGCCGACCAGGGCTCCGGTGCGGCCGCCCACGGTGTCGGTGACGCGGTCCGCGGAACGCTTGTAATGAATGAAGGTGACCTTGGTCTTGGTCATGTGATGCAGCAGGGCGGCCGGCAGGTGGGTCGAAGAACCGTTGCCGCTGGTCGCGAAATTCAGGTCGCCCGGGTTGTAGCGGGTGTAACCGAGGTATTCCTTCACGGTCTTGAAGGGCAGCGAGTTGTGCACCACCAGCAGGTAGGCCTTCTGCATCAGCAGCGAGATGGGCGTGAAATCCTTGGTGACGTCATAGGTCAGGTCCGGATATACCGCCGGCCCGATCGTGAGGGCGGTGTTCGGCGCCAGCAGCGTGTAACCGTCGGGCTTGGCGCGGGCCACGTAGGCTGCACCCATGGTGCTGGCCGCGCCGGCGCGACGCTCGATGACATACGAAGTTCCGGGATAGGTGCGCTCGATGCTCTGGATGAAGAAGCGCACGTCCTCGCCGATGCCGGTGCCCTCGGTGGGCACGACAACCACCACTGGCTTGCTGGGATAGTCCGCTGTGCCCTGGGCGAGCGCGCTGCCGGAGCCGGCGGCCAGCAAGGCGGCTGGAATCAACGCGGACAGGATACGTTTATTGAATGGCTTCATGTCCATCCTCCTATTGATATGGGCGCCGGCGCCTCGATGCGGGAGCCTGGCTGCGCCTATCTTATCCCAGTGCGGTTACGGCGTCAGGATCCTGTCAGCAAGAAATATCGCGCCGAGGTCAGGCCGAGGGGATGCGCCGCCCCAGTTCCTTCAGTCCATAGAACTCCAGCACCTGTTCGAATCGTTTCGGATCGGGCGCGGCATGGTAGAAGCCGTGCCGGCTGGGTTTCATGCCGCTGGATTTGCGCAGGTCCACCAGCATTTCGGCGAACTTGAATGAGGTGGCGATGCCGTCGATGACGCTGGCACCTGCAATCTCGGTGACCCCGGCGCGCGACAGCAGCAGGTTCAGCGGCATCTCGCCTGGCACGATCACATCGGCGCCAGTTTCACGCACCAGCTTTTCGCCGGCCTCGACGATGCGCCCGACGATGGCGTCGCGTTTCGCCGGTTCCATGTAACCGCTCAGCACATCTTGGAAGGACACGCCGGCGTGCTCGATGCCGGCAAAGCGGTCGGCCAGGCCCCATGCGGCAAGTTGCTTGGGCCAGAAGTCGAGGCGTTCCTTGATGAAGAACAGCATGCCGGCGCGGTTGCCGTAGAGGCCGGCGAGATTGAACGCCGCCTCGCCGTAGCCGACGACGGGAATGTCGACGATGGTGCGGATCTCGGTGGCCATGGGCCCGGCGATGCTGGCCAGCACCATGGCATCAAAGCCCTGGTTCTGCGCCTCGCGCGCCGCGGCGATCCACTGCAGGCCGTGCATCCAGTACAGCACGCCATAGGCGAGGTCGGTGCCCGGATAGTTGCTGTTATAGGTGCCCGGAATCTGTCCGTGCAGCACGACCTCAGTGCCGGGGCGCACCACGGCATCGATGCGTTCCTTGAGGCCGTCCACATAAGCCGGCAGGTCCTGCAGTACGGTGAAGCTCTGGTGCCAGATGCGCATGCTGTTCTCCTGAATATTCCGAGGGCTCTGTTGTGACGCTGCGTGCGTCATTCGAGCGTGATGTTTGCTGCCTTCGCGGTTTTGGCGATGCGGGCCGATTCATCGCGCAGGTGTGTGGCGTACTGCTCCGGCGTGCTGCCCACGGTTTCCCAGCCATCCGCCACGAACTTGTCCCGGAAGGCAGGGGCCTGGATGATTTTGACCAGCTCGCGGTTCAGCCTGGCGATGATGTCGGCAGGCGTCTTTGCGGTGGAGAGCACGCCCGAAGAAGTACTGGCTTCATAGCCGGGAACGGTTTCATCCACGGTAGGGTAGTCCGGCACCAGCACGGAGCGCTTCTGCGTGCCCACGGCGAGCATGCGCAGCTTGCCGGCGCGCACGTGGGGCAGGGCGACAGGGAGGTTCTCGAAGGTGACCTGCACCTGGCCGCCGATCAGGTCGATCAGCGACTGGCTGCTTCCCTTGTAGGGCACATGGGTGAGGTTGATGCCGGCCAGCGCCTTGAGTTGTTCGCCGGCAAGATGCGCCACCGACCCGTTGCCCGCAGTGCTGAAATTCAGCGCACCGGGCTTGGCCTTGGCAAGGGCGATGAGTTCCTTCATGGAGTTTGCCGCCACGCCGGGATGCACCAGTACGACGAACGGGCTGATCGTAGCCAGCGTGATCGGTGCGAAATCATTCAGGCTGTAGGGAATTTTCGCCATCAGGTTGGGGTTGATGGTCAGCGAACCGGGTGTGCCCATCAGCAGCGTGTAGCCGTCGGGTGCGGCCTTGGCAACCATGTCCGCGCCCAGTGCGCCGCCGGCGCCCGCACGGTTGTCAACGATCACCGTCTGCCCGAGCGCGGCACCCAGCGGTTGTGCCAAGCTGCGCGCGATGAGGTCGGTGCCGCCGCCCGGTGCGAAGGGCACGACAAAGCGGATGTTCTTCGTCGGGTAGGTCTGTGCGATGGCGGTGCTGGTGGAAAGCACCAGGCCTGCCAGCAAGATTCCACCCAGCTTCCGGAAATGATGACGTGTGCTATTCATTGGATCCTCCTCAGGACATGAAGCAGTGCATCGATGAAAGCCGTGTGGCGGATCCGCCACTCGGCATCGGACGTTCTGGAACTCTGTTCAAACCTGGGTCGCGTACTCCCTGGCCCAGTCACGCACGATGTGGCGCTGCAGCTTCGATCCGTTCGCCGCGGTATGGTAGGGCAGTGCGTCGACGAACCATATGGCACGCGGCACCTTGAAGTTTGCGACATGCTGCCTGCAGTGCTCGCGCAATGCGTCAGCCGTGATGGTGGCGTCGGGTTTCAGTACGATGAAGGCCACCGGCACTTCTCCGAGGCGTGCATCCGTGCCGCCGGTGACGGCGACATCGGCTACTGCAGGATGGCCGCGCAGAAAGCTCTCGACCTCCTGCGGTGCAACGTTGAAGCCGCCCACCTTCAGCATGTCCTTCAGCCGGCCAACATAGAAGATGAAGCCCTCGGCGGTTTTTACGCCCAGGTCACCCGAATGGAACCAGCCGTTGCGAAAGGCCGCAGCGGTGGCCTCCGGGTCATTGAAGTATTCCTTTGTCACGGTCCTGCCGCGCATGACGATTTCACCGGGCTGGTCGATGGCGCGGTCCTCGTCGGTTTGCGGATCGACGACGCGGATTTCCACATCCGGAGCGACGCGCCCGCCGGGGCGCACGCTGGCTTCGAAGGCGTCGTGCAGTTCATTGCGCAGCACCATGGGATTCGTTTCGGTCATGCCATAGGGGTGGATGAAGCGGCGCAGACCGAGGATGATGCCCATGTCCTGCGCGAGTTGCGCGTCGACGCCGGCCATGAAGGCGATCGTGCCGCGGCGCTTGGGGGCCGCGGTGCGGCCGCGCTTTTTCAGTTCGGCTACCAGTTCGCGCACCTGCACATCCACGGCATGGATCACCGTGCAGTGCTCGGCCTCGAGCAAATCGCAGGCCTCGGCGGGACGATACGCATCCTGGAATACCAGGCAGGCGCCGCAGCCGAAGGTGGACAACACCTTGTTCGCGCCGCCGGAGATGCCGAAGAAGGGATAGAGCGTGAGCACGCGCTCGCCGGGGTGTATCGAAAGCAGCTCACCGGCCTTTACCGAGTGTGCAAGCAGGTTGCGATGGCTGAGCGGAACGCCTTTCGGGAAGGAGGTGGTTCCCGAGGTGTAGAACAGGATCGCGGTGGTCTGTGCGTCGTCCTCGCGCGGTGGCACGCCATGCTGCGCAAGCTTTGCGCGGCCGCGCGCCAGCAAGTCGGCGGTGTCCGTGGCATCGGGGTGCGGCGAGGCGCCCACGCCGATCAGCCGTTGCAGTTCGGGCAGTCCGGTGAAGCGGCCATCGGCGCCGCGTGCGCCGCACACCTCGGCGATCGTCGCGGCATGGTCCTGGCCGAGATAGCGGCCGGTGGCGATCAGCGTCTCGGCGCCGGAGTGTTTCAGCACATGCTGCAGTTCGCGCGCCTTGAAGCGCATGTTGATGGGCACGAAGGCCGCGCCCAGGCGCGACACCGCGAACAGGTAGAGCACCCACTCGGCAAAGCTGGAGAGCATGACACCGACACGCTCGCCGGGCTGTATGCCCAGGTCCGTGAGTGCCCATTGCAGGGCGTGCACGTCGCGCGCCATCTCGGCGTAGGTCCAGCGGCCGATGAACGCTGTGCCAATGGAGTGTGTGCTGTCGGCTGCCTTTGAGTGATCGCCTGCGATCCCCTTTGAATGGTCGCTTGCACCCCCCCTTGAATGGTCGCTTGCGACCATGGCAGGCAATGCCGCGTGCCGCTGCCCGATCTCATCGATGAAGCGGCCGAAGGTCCAGTCCTCCAGTTCGGCGGACAGCAGGCTGGGTGGCGCCACGGTGCGTTTATCCATTATTGATGTGATAACAAATATTTCATAAATGCTTTATCTGTAGATAAATTTCAATGAAAGTGATATTAATTGTCATCCGGTAAAGTCGCCGCCTAGGATGCCGCGAGCGATCTGGTTTTTCTGGATTTCGCTGGTGCCCTCGCCGATGCGGAAGGCGCGCGCATCGCGGTAGATCATCTCGATCGGCGATTCTGCCATGTAGCCCGCGCCGCCCATGATCTGCACCGCACGGTCGGCAACGCGGCCGACCATTTCCGAGGCCGACAGCTTAGCCATGGAAATTTCGGTGCGAACTTCGCCGGTGTTCGTGGCAAGGTCCAGCGTGCGTGCGGTGGCGTAGAGCAGCGCGCGTGACTGCTCGATGTCGAGTGCCATCTCTGCCAGCATCCACTGCAGCCCCTGGAAACTGGCGAGCGCCTGGCCGAATTGTTTGCGCACCTTTACGTGTTCGATGACGTAGTCGAAGGCGCGTTGCGCCATGCCGACGCAATGCGCCGCCACACCCATGCGCGCCTCGCCGATCTGCGACAAACCAAGGCGCAGGCCCTCGCCGGGTTTGCCCAGAACCTGGATGTCCGGCACGAACACATTGTCGAACTGCAGTTCGGCCACGTTGTAGCCGCGCCAGCCCATCTTGGGGTGAATGCGTCCGACGCTGAACCCCGCGGTGCCCTGCTCGACCAGGAAGGCGGTGGGCAGGCCCTCTTCGGTTTTTGCGATGACGATGAGGATGTCGGAAGTATCGCCATGCGAAATGAAATGCTTGGTGCCATTCAGCCGCCAGCCGCCATCCACCCTGGTAGCGCGTGAGCGCATGGCGGCCGCATCCGATCCCGCTTCGGGCTCGGTGAGTGCAAAGGACCAGGTCATCTCGGCGCGCAGCACCGGCTCGAGATAGCGCCTGCGCTGTTCTCCCTGGCAGGCCAGCAGCGCCTTGGGCGGGCGACCGACGGTGTCGGCCATGGTCTGCGACACGTGGCCAAGCTGTTCGCGGATCAGGATCTGTCCCAGCCACGACAGGCCGGGGCCGCCGACTTCGACCGGCAGGTTGTAGCCGAACAGGCCCACTTCCAGCGCTTTCTTCCGCAGCTGTTTGCGCAATTCAGGGGCGAGGTGATCTGTGCGATCCACCTCCGCTTCATGCGGGCGCAGTTCGCGCTCGACATAATGCCGCGTGAGTTCCTGCAGTTTTTGCAGTTCTTCGGGGATGCCGTGGTTCATGTTCAGACTTTCTCGGGTGCGAACACCGGCACGCACAGCGCCGGGTCCATGGAGGGTTCGAAGCGGCAGCGCACGCGCTGGCCGCAGCGAAGGGTTTCAGGGTCAGCATCTACGATGTTCGTAAACAGCCGTACACCTTCATCAAGTTCAACGAATGCGATCACGTAGGGCGCATCGTCCTTTAGCTCGGGGTTCACTGCGCGCACCACGACGCTGTAGCTGGCGATGGTTCCGCTGCCCTTTGCTTCGCGCCATTCGGCGTCGCCATTGAAGTCGGCGCTGCAATGCGGGCAACTGGCGCGCAGCGGCCAGTGGTGTCTGGCGCAGGTCGTGCAGTACGGCAGCATCAGGCGGCCATCCTTCGCCGCCTCGAAATGGAATGCAGCGGTTGCGTTTGCACGCGGTGCGGGATGTTTCATCGTGGCCCACCCAGCAGCAGCACGCCGTGCGTGGCGAATACGCCGCCCATGCCGTGCACGAGTGCGGTGTTGTGTTTCTGCAGTTGACGGTCGCCCGCTTCCCCGCGCAATTGCACCACCGCTTCGATTAGATGGCCCATGCCGCCGGCGCGCGCCGGGTGGCCGTGCGACAGGAGGCCGCCATGCGTGTTGACGGCGAGCGAGCTGGTAGCGCCCTCCGGCTCGAACATGCCATCCAGAAAGGCGGGGCCGCCCTCGCCCTTGGGCGCAAAGCCCATGTCTTCGAGATTGACCAGCATGGCAATGGTGAAGCAGTCATAGATCATGGCCATGTCGATGCTGCCGCGGCTCAGGTGCGCGTGGGCGAGGGCGCGTGCGAGCGCGTCGCCCGCGCTGAAACCGGTGAGCGAGGCGGCGGCCGACAGGTGCAGGTGTCCCGAGGCGAACCCGCTCGCCAGAACATTCACCGGCGGCTTTGCGAGATGTCGTGCCCGTTCTGCCGAGGTGACGACTATGGCGCCACCGCCGTCGGAGACCGGCGCGCAATCCAGCAGGCGCAGGGGATCGGCGATCATCTTGCTGGCGTGATAGGCGGCGATGTCGAAGGCATCGCGGTAATGCGCGTTTGGATGGCGCGCGGCGGCACGGCGGTTCTGTATGGCGACGGCGGCCAGGTGTTCGGGCCGGGTGCCGTAGCGGTCCATGTGCGCGCGCGCAACGAGGGCGAACATGGCAGGCACGCTGGGGCCATAGGTGCGCTCCAGGTCCGGATGCACCGGGCCGACTTCAGCCAGCGTATTCACGTAGGTGTTGCGCGTCACCCCGCCCAGGGGCATGTCGGCAGCAATGCACAGCACGGTGCGCGCAACACCGCCGGCGATCAGCCCGCGTGCAGCCTCCACCATGGCGGCAGGCGCGGCGCCACCGGCCTCCACGGTCTGGGTCACCGCGGGGTGCAGGCCGAGGTGCTCGGCGACACCGGTGGCGTGGATCAGGTAGGGGTCGGCGCGCGGCGACACGGTGAGGATGGCATCGACATCTTTCAGCGCGAGGCCGGCGTCGGCCACCGCCATGCGCGCAAGGCGCTCATGCAGCGCCATGGTGTTCGGCAAGTCCGAGCGTCCCTGCGGCAGTTCGGCAATGCCGGCGATGGCGGCCATCAGGCGGTCCTCGATTCTGGCGCACGGTCTGGCGCGCAGCGGCGCAGCACGCCGCCTTCGACGGTGAGGTCGATGTGCGCCGCAGCTTTTATCGTCACAGCGTCGGCATGCAGGCATGTCAGCGAATACAGCGCGGCAACGATGTCATCGGCAGCAGCAGGCAGGCCGCCCTGTACGCGATGCAGTTCGAGCACGGCATCTTCCAGGTCCAGCACGGTGGCGGGCAGCACGCGCACGATGCGCTGTGCCGGCCGGCCGAAGGTAGGCGCGGCACTCAGCGACAGCACGGCGCCGAAATCGCGGTCGCGTTCGATGGCAACGCTGAGGACGGGTTTGCCACCGGCGGAGTTTTCAAGTTCGATGGCGTCAATCTTGAGCGCGGCACCGTGTGCGGAAGCCGCCCGCTGTATGCGCGCAAGGGCGCGCAGACACAGCTCCGGATCGGCCAGCACGGCAATGTTGTGCTGCTGCAGCCGCTCGTGCATTTCCGGCGCCAGCGGCACGCCGCAGCACACCACCATGGCCTTGGATGAGGATTGCGCGAAGGCGATCAGCGCATCGGCGTAGCGATCAATGATGGGCCGGCCGAAGATCAGCCAGACATCGACGGCGGAATCATCGCGGATCAGCGCCAGCGTGCCATGCAGGATTTCGCCGCGCGAAATCACGTCGGCCGACAGGTCCACCGGATTCTGCGATGCGCCGTATTCGGGAATGATGGCGTTCAGTTGTTGCTGCAGAGCATCGGGCAGTTCGGGCAATGCGAGGCCGGCATTGACTACGTGGTCGGCGATCAGCGAATTCGCGCCGCCCGAGGCGGAGATGATGCCAATACGACTTCCCAGCCTGTCACCAACTGCGGTGATGAGTGTCATCACATAAGCAAGCTCAGCCAGTGACTTCGCCTGGATCACGCCACACTGGCGCAGGGCGCCGGCGTAAACATCACCGAAGGACGGGTTCTTGCCGGTGTGCGACAGCGTGGAGCGCACCGACTCCGGATGGTCGCCGGCTTTCACCACGACGACGCGCTTGCCGGCCTTGCGCGCCTGTTCTGCGGCAGCCATGAATTTGCGGCCGTTCTGCACGCCTTCCATGTAGCAGATGACGGTGTGCACGTCGGGCACGGTGCTGAAATGCGAAATGAAATCGGCAGTCTCCAGAGTTGCTTCGTTGCCCAGGCCCACCCAATAGTCCACGCCGATGCCGTTGAGTTGCAGCGAGGAGAAGATCAGCCCGCCGACGCTGCCGCTGTGCGTGACGATGGCGACACCGCCGCGGTGGCCGGTGTCGCGGCCATACCAGTCGGCGAAAGTGAGCGGCATCTTGTGGCGGAAGTTCACCATGCCCACGGTGTTCGGGCCGACTACATGCATGCCACTTGCTCTGCAAACCTCGAGCAGACGAACATGGCGCGCGCGGCCGGCATCCCCGGTGCGACCCTCGCCGAAACCGCCACTCATCAACAGGCAGAAGGGCACACCGCGTTTTGCCGCGGCTTCAACTGCGTCGAAGGCCGCTGCCACCGGGATGACCACGACCACCAGGTCAGGGGTCTCCGGCAGTGCGTCGACGTTCGGGTAACAGGTGTAGTCGTGGATCTTCTCGTAGCGCGGATTGACCGGAAAGATTTTTCCGGCGTAACCGCTCTTCCTCAGAAAGTCCACGATCATGCCGGGGATCTTCTTCGGCTCGGGCGATGCGCCGACGATGGCGATCGAACGCGGCTCGAACAGGCGCTGCAGGCTGGCTTGCACGTTGCGCTTCGCGTTCAGCCGAGCATGAAACGTTCGATGAGCGCGGCGAGCTGCTCGGGCTGATCCTGATGGATATTGTGGCCGGAGTCCTCGACGGTTTCGATCTGCAGGTCGCGATAGCACGCCTTGCGCTGCTCATACCCTTCGGGATCGGCCATCATGCGGCCCATCAGCCCGGACTGGCCGCCGGCGATCCAGAGCACCTGTGCCTCGGTCTGTTCCCAGCAGTCCATGACGTCATTCACGGGGAAGGGCAGCGGGTTGACGCGCTTGTGTGCCGGATCGGCGCGGCGCACCACAGTGCCGTCGGCCTCCTGCTTGCCCCAGTGCTGCACGAGAAAGGCGGCGCGCTCGTCGGTGAGGCGATGGTTCTCCGCCTGCATGCGGTCGGCGAATTCCTCGAAGCTCTCGTAGGGGCGCTGGTCGGTGTCTTCGTTGAGCTGGCGCAGCCATTTGGCGATGCGCCGCGGCGACGGGTCCTGGCGGCGTGAACCCCCGCCGATGCCAAAGCCGTCGACGTTGACGAATTTCGCCACGGCGTCGGGGCGCGCGCCGGCATACACGCCGCAGATGCTGGCGCCCATGCTGTGGGCGACGATGCGGGCCGGGTCATCCGGCGTGAAATGGTCGAGCAGGGCGTCGAGGTCGCCGAGGTAGTCGGGGAACCAGTAGCTGTCCGAGCCGCTCCAGTCGGTGAGGCCGTAGCCACGCCAGTCGGGGGCGATGACCTGCCATTCTTCCTTCAGGTTGTCGACCACGAACTGCCAGGACGCGGACACATCCTGGAAGCCGTGGAACATGAAGATCTTGGGCGCGCCGTCCGGACCCCAGGTACGGCAGTGGTAATTGAGTCCGCGCACCGGCACGAACACCGACTGACTTTCTTTCATCGCACTCCTCCGGATATTTTTGTCCTTTGTAGGGCAAATAATACCGCGCCCACGGGCTCTACGACGAATGGAGGAGAGGGATCTAGCACTGCAGGAGGAAGGCTTCACTCACTGCGGCCAGGCGTTCGGGTTCGTCCAGGTGCACGTTGTGACTGGCTTCTGCGAAGTGCTCCAGTGCGACCAGGGTCTTGAAGGCCTTGATGCGCAGCGCGTGTTCGCCCGTTTCGTGGACACGCTTCACGTGGCTCGATGCGCCGCCTTCGATCGCCAGCATGGGCGCAGTGATGCGTTTCCAGCATTCGATGCCTTCGGTGAAGTAATAGATGCCGCCGCGCTTCTGCGCGGGGTCGATGCGCTGGAGCACGCTGCCGTCAGGCTGTTCCTCGCACCATTCTTGGCTGAGCCATTGCGCCCGGTCGGCGGGCAGGCGCGGGTTGCCGCGCATCAGCCGGTCGTTGAAGCTTTGCAGGCTTTCGTAACGTGGCTGTGTTTCTCCCGGCGTTTTTTGCAGCGAGGTCATGTGCGTCAGCCACTTTTCCAGTCGCTTGACGGAATACTGCGGATTGAGGGTGCCGATCATGAAGCCTTCGATATTGACGAACTTTTTCACGCGTTCCGGCTTCAGTCCGGCGTAGTGCTGCGTGATATTGGCGCCCTTGCTGTGCGCCAGTATGGTGGCAGGCTCGTTCGGCGAGTAGTGCTCCAGCAGCTGGTGCAGGTCGCCGATGAGGTCGTGGAACCAGTAGGAGACCTCCGACTGCGCCCAGTCGGACAGGCCGCAGCCGCGCCAGTCAGGGGCGATGATGTGCCAGTCGCCCTTGAGGGCATCGACGGTGAATTGCCAGGATGCGGAGATGTCGCGCGAGCCATGCAGCATGAACAGCTTGGGAGCGCCTTCCTGGCCCCATTGGCGCACATGGTATTTCAGTCCGCGAATGACGATGAACTCGGAGCGACTGAGTTTCTTTGGCTGGTAGATGACAGGCGTATCGTGGATCAGCATGGTCAGTTTTTCAGCAAAAAGGCTTCGCAGACTTCGGCGAGGCGCTCCGGCTCTTCGTGATGGATGTTGTGGCCGGCCTCCTCGAAGCGCTCGATCTCGAGCGACCGGTAACAGGCCTTGCGTGCTTCGTATTCGCCAGGCTTGTCCAGCATCTGGTGCAGCCATTCGGAGGCGCCGCCTTCGATCCACAGCGTGGAGGCCGTGATTTTTTTCCACAGCGCCATGTTTTCCTCGAGCCGGTAGGAAAGCGGGCTGCCGCGGTTGTAGGCGGGGTCGGAACGCAGGCCGACACCGCCCGGGACTTCCTTGCACCAGTGTTGCGCGAGGAACAGCGCGCGTTCGGGTGTCATGCGCGGATTGCCCTTGCGCAGGCGCTGGGCGAATACCTCATAGCTCTCGTAGGTGCGCTCGGACACCGGCTTTTCGATTTCCTTCAGCCAGCTGTCGTAGCGTTTCCAGGAGTCTTCCACCTTTACCGAGGGGATGTTGTAGCCCTCGACATTGATGAACTTCTTCACGCGTTCGGGTCTGAGTCCGGCATACACGCTGGTGACATTGCCGCCCAGGCTGTGGGTGAACATCAGCGCGGGCTCATCAGGCGTGTAATGCGCGAGGATCATGTGCAGGTCGGCGACATAGTCGGGAATCCAGTAATTCTGGGCACCGCTCCAGCCGCTCATGCCGTAGCCACGCCAGTCCGGCGCGATGAAATGCCAGTCCTGCTTCATGGCTTCGATGGTGAACTGCCAGGAGGCGGAAACGTCCTGCACGCCGTGCAGAAGGATGACTTTGGGGGCGGCGGGATCGCCCCATTCGCGCACGTGATATTCGATGCCGCGAACGGGCAAAAAGGTGGATCGGCTGGGTTTCAGCATGGTGGTCCTGGGTAGGCCAGATTGGAGGAAAGCAGCCGGGACGGAAGTCCTGATGCGATTCCGAATTTTAACATGCGGGTTGCGGCGTGTTGGGCACGAAACCCTTGTAAGTCATTGAAATTCATATCAGGCTCGTTCCAGGCTTGCATTTTTTTGCGTACTGTATAAAAATACAGGTCAACGCGGTCTGGGGTGCAACGTTTGTGCCATAATCACAACCACAGAAGGCAGGGTAAAAACATGGGAATGGACGAGGGAAAAGTAATGGAAGAGAACAAAGCCAAGGCTCTGCAGGCCGCGCTGGCGCAGATTGAAAAGCAGTTCGGCAAGGGCTCCATCATGAAAATGGATGCCAAGGCCATCACAGACATCGAAGTGGTGTCCACCGGTTCCCTGGGGCTCGATATCGCCCTTGGCGTAGGCGGCCTGCCGCGCGGCCGAGTGGTGGAAATCTACGGTCCGGAATCCTCGGGCAAGACCACGCTGACGCTACAGGTCATTGCCGAAATGCAGAAACTGGGTGGCACCGCCGCCTTCATCGACGCGGAAAACGCGCTCGATCCGCAGTACGCGAAGAAACTGGGCGTCAATATTGACGACCTGCTGATCTCCCAGCC
>CAMCYY010000065.1 GCA_945885335.1 Bordetella parapertussis | reverse complement strand
TGATTCGACCTGCGATTCCTGTGCGCCGAGCAGCACCAGCATGCGTTTGGTGGCATCGGCGCGGCGCTGGCCGAGCGCGATGTTGTGCTCGCGGCTGCCGCGCTCATCGGCATTGCCCTGGATCAGCATTTTTGCGCCACGATTCGAGGACAGATACTTGGCATGCGCCTGCAGCAGGGGACGGAACTCCTCCTTGATGGCATCGCTGTCATATTCGAAAAACACCGAGCGCTTGGACAGGATGTTGTTCGGGTCCTTGAGCAGATTGGCACCTCCCGCCGTGGACGGAACGGGCTTGGATGTCACGCCTCCCTGCCCCTGCGGACTGGTGGTAACCGGAGAAGCCGGCTTGGTGGTAGCGGTCAGCGTGCGGTCCTCGACGCCGGCCTTGCTGTCTTCCATGGCGGGTTTGCTGCCGCAACCATAAACCAGAGCGGCACACAGGCCAGCCAAAGCAATACCATGCATTTTTTTCATGACAATTCCTTTTCGTCTTGTCTCATTTCGAAGCTCCCGGACTGCAAACTCAGATGCCCGCATTCAACACACCGGCTCAATTCCCCATGAACGGGCCCCAGGCCGGTTCGCGCACGTCAGCGGCCTGGACCGACAGCCGCTGGCGGTAACGTCCGTCACTGGACACCGCGGCCAGCACACCCCGTCCGCCCTGCTCCGAGGCATACAGGATCATGCGCGAATTCGGCGCGATGCTGGGCGATTCATCGCGCTGGGTATCCGTGAGGGTCTGCACCTGCCGGGTTTCCAGATCCATCGCCGTGACCTGATCGCGGCCGCCGCTGCGCGCAATATAGACCAGTGCCTTGCCATCCGGACTGATGCGCGGTGTCACATTGTAGTTGCCCTGGAAGGTCATGCGCGTGGCCTCACCCCCCGAAGCCGCGACCCGGTAGATCTGCGGACTGCCGCCGCGATCCGAGGTGAAATAAATGAATTGCCCGTCCGGCGCGAAATTCGGCTCGGTATCGATCGCCGGAGACTGCATCAGGCGGCGCACGCTGCTGCCGTCGGCGTTCATCAGGAAAATCTGCGAACCACCCTCGCGCGACAACACCACGGCCAACTGTTTGCCATCCGGCGACCACGACGGCGCCGAGTTGGAGCCACGGAAATTCGCCACCGCAATCTGCCGCCCCCCGACCAGGTCCTGTACATAGACAACCGGCTTTTTCAGCTGGAACGACACATAGGCCAGACGCGTGCCATCCGGCGACCAGGACGGCGACAGGATGGGCTCGGGGGATGCCAGCACGGTCTGTGCATTCTGGCCATCGGCATCGGCCACCTTCAACTCGAAGCGGCCCTGCTGCTTGACGATATAGGCGATGCGCGTGGAGAACACGCCGCGCTCGCCGGTGAGCTTCTCGTACACGTAATCGGCAATCTTGTGTCCGGTCAGGCGCAACTGCGAGGCATTGAGCGTATAGGCCACACCACCAATTTGGGTCTGCTTGAGCACGTCGAGCAGGCGGAACTGAACCTCGAAGCGGCCATCGGGCAGGCGACGCACACCACCGATCAACATGGCATCGGCAAGGCGGCTGCGCCATTCGGCGAAATTCACCTGCGCGGCATCGGTCGGCGCGGGGTTCACGCCGCCGGCGTAGAGCATGCGAAAACGCCCGCTCCTCTGCAGATCGGCCTCGACGATGTCGGAAATGCTGGCAGGCAGCGCGGACTCGCCAGCGAACTGCAGTACTGCAACCGGAATCTGGTTGGCGCCGCTGCCCGTGATCTCGATGCTGAGCTGGGCGATGGCGGCACGAGCGGAGAACATCAGCCCGAGCGCTGCGATACAAAGGATGGCGATGGCGCGGTTCATATTCCTCACTCTGCCGCGTTGAAATATCGCGCCCATGCCCTCCACGACGCGGATGCTGGCGGCATTATAGCGGGTCTTTCGGACGGAACTTCAATTCCAGTTGGCGCTGAAACTGTTCCTGTGCTCCGACAGGTAACGGCAAAGGTGAAGAACCGCGGATCGCTCTTTCGACAGCCTCATCATATGCCGTGAACCCGGACGATTTGCGCCGCTTTACTTTAATGACATCCCCCGATGGAATCTGGATGACATCAAAGATCGCCTCGGGATTACCCGGAATCTCCGGAAAGGGAGGGATTTTTCCGAGAATCTTGGCGCGAATGCGACCTGCATAGGCATTGTTGACGACTGGCGCCGAGGGTGCGGGCGCCGCTGGCCTCACCGCTTCAGGTTTGGGGCTGCTCGCCAGTTCACGTGCCATCTGCTCATTCATGCGTGCCCTCATGTCGAATTTCAGGTCGGGCACAACGGGAGCAGGCTTGGGCTTGGGTTTTTCCTTCTCCACCGCGATGTCCGGCTTTTTGACCGCAGGCATCGGCTTCGGTTCAGCCCTGGGCTCGACTTTCGGTACCGGCTTGGGTGACGCTTCGACTTTTTGCGGCGGCTCAACCTTTTGCGGCGGCTCGACCTTTTCAGGCGCGGGCGCCGCTTCGACCAGCGGCGCAGGATTCCACAGCTCCACCACAACGGCATCGGGCGCCTTCGAGGTCCAGCGCACACCGAAGAACAGCACCACAAACAGCAGCACATGCACAGTGACCGCCAGCACTGCCGCCGGCACCCGCGCCGGGTCGGGCACTGTCGCCTGCATCGAGGCCTGTAAAGCGAATGCGGTCATCAACGTGCCGCGGGCTTCACCGCCAGGGCAACGCGGCGGATGCTCGCACGCTGCAACTCGTCCATTACCTTGAGCACCGCTTCATAGCGCACATCCTTGTCGGCGTAGATCACCACCGGCTGCTCGGGATTCTTCGCCTGAAGCTCGTGCAGTGCCGCAACCAGTTCGGCATTGGATACTCGCCGCTCCTCGCCACCGCCCTTGGCGCGGTCGCGCAGCATCAGCGTGGCGTCGGTGCGGATCATGACATCCAGCGGCGCAGCCGGCGGCGTTGCCGACTTGCCGATACTCGGGATATCCACCACCCCCGGATTCACCAGCGGCGCGGTCACCATGAAAATGATAAGCAGCACCAGCATCACGTCGATATACGGCACGACGTTGATTTGATTCATGAGCTTTCTTTGTCTCATGCAGAGACCTCCGCGATCGCTCGGCAGCTAGGCGTGGGAGGAAGCGCGCAGCGACGCATACGTTTTGTATGCGAGCAAGCGGTGACTAGCGCAACGACGCGGCCGGGAGGATATCGGAGGTCGTTAGCGGACATGGGCCTGGCGTTGCAGAATATTGGAGAACTCCTCCATGAAGCTCTCGAAGCGCACGGCAATGCGATCGACGTCATGGGAGAAGCGGTTGTAGGCCACGACCGCGGGAATGGCCGCGAACAGGCCGATTGCCGTCGCCACCAGCGCCTCGGCAATCCCGGGGGCGACAGCGGCAAGCGTGGCCTGCTGCATGCTGGAGAGGCCGCGGAACGCATGCATGATGCCCCACACGGTGCCCAGCAGTCCGACATACGGGCTGACCGAGCCGACCGAGGCAAGAAAGGCCAGATGCGCCTCCAGACTGTCCATTTCGCGCTGGGAGGTGGCGCGCATGGCGCGCCGCGCGCCATCAACGATGACGCTCGGATCCGTACCGTGCTGGGCCTTCAGTTTCATGTACTCGCGAAAGCCCGCCTCGAATATGCGCTCCAGCCCACCCGTGGCATGGCGATGGTTGACAGCACTCTGATACAGCGCATTGAGATCGGTGCCACTCCAGAACTCGCGCTCGAATTTCTCCGTCTGCACCTGCGCGCGGCGTACCGAGAACAGTTTGCGGAAAATCCAGTACCAGGACATGAAGGACACGCCCAGCAGCAGCAGCATGACGAACTGGACAACAATACTGGCGTTCCAGATCAGCGAGAGAATCGATAAATCCTGGGTCACATTCATTCATTTGCCTCGAATTTTTCCAGTATGCCGGTGGGCACGGGAATCGGCTTGTAGGACTGCGCATCGACGCAGGCAATCGTGATCCCGGCCTCCACCAGGAGTTCGTCACCACGCAGCACTTTTTGCTCGAATACCAGGCGCGCCCGTCGGGGTTCTGCGACATGCGCGGTAACCGTCAGCAGGTCATTCAGCAAGGCCGGCCTGCGATAGTTGATGTTTATAGAGTGCACCACGAAACAGACTCCGTCTTCGCGCAAAAGTTTCCCGAGATCAAAACCCAGCGACTGCAGCAGTTCGGTGCGCGCATTTTCCATGAAGCCCAGGTAATTGGCGTGGAATACGACGCCGCTGGCGTCGGTGTGCTGGTAATACACGCGCTGCTGCCATTTGAACGGCGCCGCCACGCTCATTCGGCCGAACTTCCGGTCGGGACGCCATTGAAAAGTTCGCCGCTGGCCGGCGCATGCGGCGCGGTGATGCCGAAGTGCCGGTAGGCAGCCAGCGTGGCGACGCGCCCGCGGTTCGTGCGCTGCAGATAGCCCTGCTGAATCAGAAAGGGTTCGAGTACATCCTCGATGGTGTCGGACTCCTCGCTGATCGCCGCCGCAAGATTATCGAGACCGACCGGGCCACCGGCGAATTTCTCGATTACCGCGAGCAGCAGCTTGCGGTCCATGACATCGAGGCCGAGCACATCGACGTCCAGCATCTTCAACGCGGCATCAGCGACGTCGATGGAGATCTTTCCCTGCGCTCTGACCTGCGCAAAGTCGCGCACCCTTCTGAGCAGCCGGTTCGCGATGCGCGGCGTGCCACGCGAACGGCGCGCCACTTCCATCGCGCCCTCATCGGACACCTCGACTTCGAGCAGGCCGGCCGAACGGTTGACGATTTTCTTCAACTCGCCGTCGGTATAAAACTCCAGCCGCGCCACGATGCCGAAACGGTCGCGCAGCGGATTGGTCAGCATGCCAGCGCGCGTGGTCGCGCCCACCAGCGTGAAGGGTGGCAGGTCGAGCTTCACGGAACGCGCCGCCGGGCCCTCGCCGATCATGATGTCGATCTGGTAATCCTCCAGCGCCGGGTAGAGGATTTCCTCGACCACGGGCGACAGGCGATGGATTTCGTCGATGAACAGCACGTCATTCGGCTCGAGATTCGTCAGGATGGCAGCCAGGTCACCCGGACGCTCCAGCACCGGCCCCGAAGTCTGGCGGAGATTCACGCCCATTTCACGCGCGATGATGTGCGCCAGCGTGGTCTTGCCCAGGCCCGGCGGGCCGAACAGCAGCACATGATCCAGCGCTTCCTTGCGATGTCGTGCCGCCTCGACAAAAATCGACAACTGGTCGCGGATTTTCTCCTGGCCGACGTATTCATCCAGCGAACGCGGACGCAGCGCGCGCTCGACCGCTTCTTCCTGCACGGAAGCCGGTGTCGCCGCAATCAGTCGATCAGTTTCAATGGCCATGGGCGTTATTGTCGGGGGTAGGCGTGCAAATCACAAACCACAAAAAAACGCGCTGAAACGCACTCAGGCCTTCGCCAGCATTTTCAGCGACTGGCGTATGCCATCGGACACCGACAGGCCCTCGGGCAGCAGCTTGACCGCGCCCTGCGCCTCTTTTTCGCTGTAGCCGAGGCCGAGCAATGCGTTCAGGATGTCGCTGGTTGCAGGCTTGACATGATTGATCGCGACGCCCGGTGCGAAGTCAGTCCCGAGTTTATCTTTCAATTCCAGCAGCAGGCGCTCCGCAGTCTTCTTGCCGATGCCGGGGATTTTCACCAGCCGGCCCGCTTCCTGTGCTGCAATCGCCTCGACCAGCTCACCGACCGAAAGGCCGGACAGCACCGCAAGCGAAGTACGCGCACCGACGCCGGAGATTTTCAGCAACTGGCGGAACACGCGGCGCTCCGAATCGCTACCAAAGCCATACAGAAGATGGGCGTCCTCGCGCACCACGAGGTGCGTGAACAGGGTGACACGCTCGCCGGTGACGGGCAGGTTGTAGAAGGTGCTCATCGGCACTTCAACGTCGTAACCAACACCGCCCACATCGACTAGGATCTGCGGCGGGTTTTTCTCCAGCAACACGCCGGCAATGCGACCGATCATGCCTTCACCTTCACGCCTTCACCTTCATACTGGCCCCTTCACGTCTGGTTTTGACATCCAGTGCACTGATCAAACGCCCGCGCCTGACACTCATGCCGCGCGTGGCCATCTGGCCCATGCCCTGCCCGCCGTGGGCATGACAGATGGCGCCGGCCAGCGCATCGGAGGCATCAGGGCCAGCGAGCGCCGGCAATCCCAGCAGGCGTTTCACCATTTCCTGCACCTGCTCCTTTTTCGCGTGCCCTTTGCCGACCACCGCCTGCTTGACCTGCAGGGCGGTGTATTCGGAAACGGGAATGCCGGCATCAACGGCGGCGCAAATCGCCGCACCGCGCGCCTGTCCCAACAACAGCGTGGAGTTGGGATTGACGTTGACGAACACCTTTTCGATCACCACCTGGTCGGGCGCATATTCGGCAATCACCTCGCGCAGGCCTTCGAACAGGGTCTTGATGCGGTCGGGCAGTTCGCCCACCGGCACACGCACACAGCCGCTGGCGACATAGGTGAGTTTTGATCCAGTTTTTTCGATGACACCAAAGCCGGTAATCCTCAGCCCGGGGTCAATGCCCAGGATGCGCAGCGGGGACGTAGCGCGTGAGGATGACATGCGGGGATTATAGGGCGGCAAAGCCGCTTTGACCCACGCTCATGCGCCCTGGCGATCAGGCGTCGATGACAGCCGAGGTATAGACATCCTGCACATCGTCCAGCGACTCCAGCGCATCGAGCAGTTTCTGCATGGTCACGCCGTCCTCACCGGCCAGCGCGATTTCGATACCCGGCTTCAGGGTGATTTCAGCCAGCTCCGGCTTGAAACCGGCCTTTTCCAGGCCTTCCTTCACCGCGGAGAAATCCGGCGGCGCGCAAATCACCTCAACCGAGCCATCCTCGTGCGTGACCACATCCTCGGCGCCGGCATCGATGGCCGCTTCCATCACCTTTTCCTCGCTGGTGCCGGGGGAAAAAATGAACTGCCCGCAGTGCTTGAACAAGAAGGCCACAGAACCATCGGTACCCAGATTGCCGCCATGCTTGGTGAAGGCATGGCGCACATCGGCCACGGTGCGCGTGCGGTTGTCAGTCATGCAGTCCACGATCACCGCGGCGCCGGCAATGCCATAGCCCTCATAGCGGATTTCCTCGTAATTCACGCCTTCCAGTTCGCCCGAACCGCGCTTCACCGCGTTCATCATGGTGTCCTTGGGCAGGTTCACCTCGCGCGCCTTGTCCATGGCCAGGCGCAGGCGCGGGTTCATGCCCGGGTCGCCCCCGCCCATGCGCGCCGCGACGGTGATCTCCTTGATTGCCCGGGTGAAGACCTTGCCGCGCTTGGCGTCGGTAATGGCCTTTTTGTGCTTGATGTTGGCCCACTTGGAGTGTCCTGCCATGGCATTGATCCTGACGAATGATTTGATTAGGGAATAACTGAACAAGGGGGCATGCCCCCTTATATATCCCCCACTTCAGAGAGAAGCGCAGCGCAGGTTTCCGAAACTCCGGACTTGATCAGCGCTTCCTTAGCTCCCGGGCCATCGCTTTGACCCACTTCGGCCCTTTGAAATCAGGCTTTAGGCTGCTGAGAGAACGTATAATTTTAGCACCCACCCTGCCCTTCTCCGCCGATTCAACGCCCAATCATTTAACGGACGCCGCCATGCCCGAACCGCTTCTGATTGCCAAAGCCGGAACCATCGATCTTGCCCTGCTGCCCGGCCTGGCGAACCGCCACGGCCTGATCACCGGCGCCACTGGCACCGGCAAGACCGTCACGCTGCAGACGCTGGCGCAGGCCTTTTCGCGCATCGGCGTGCCGGTGTTCATGGCCGACGTGAAAGGCGACCTGTCCGGCATGTCGCAGGCTGGCGCCCTGTCGCCGCGCCTGAAGGAGCGCCTCGACCTGCTCAAGATCACGGACACCGTGTTCGAGGGTTGCCCGGTGGCGTTCTGGGATGTATTCGCGAAATCCGGCCATCCGGTGCGCGCCACGATTTCCGACATGGGACCGCTCCTGATCGGCCGCCTGCTGAACCTGAACGACACCCAGCAGGGCGTGCTCACGCTGGTGTTCAAGGTGGCCGACGACAACGGCCTTTTACTGCTCGACATGAAGGACCTGCGTTCCATGCTGCAGTATGTGGGCGACAACGCGAAGGACTTCCAGACCGGCTACGGCAATATATCGGCGGCCTCCATCGGCGCCATCCAGCGCGGCCTGCTGGAACTCGAACAACAGGGCGCCGCCCAGCTGTTCGGCGAGCCGGCACTGGATATCTCCGACCTGATGCAGACCGCCACCGGCGGCGGCCAGTCCGGACGCGGTGTCGTGAACATCCTCGCTGCCGACAAGCTGATGAACTCGCCCAAGCTGTATTCCACCTTCCTGCTGTGGATGCTGTCCGAACTGTTCGAGCAATTGCCCGAGGTCGGCGACCCGGAGAAGCCCAAGCTGGTGTTCTTTTTTGATGAGGCCCACCTGCTGTTCAATGAAGCGCCAAAGAGCCTGCTGGAGAAAATCGAGCAGGTGGTGCGCCTGATCCGCTCCAAGGGCGTGGGCATCTACTTCGTCACGCAGAACCCGCTGGACATCCCGGAATCGGTGCTGGGCCAGCTTGGCAACCGGGTGCAGCATGCGCTGCGCGCCTTCACGCCCAAGGACCAGAAGGCGGTGAAGTCGGCGGCAGAGACCATGCGCCCCAATCCGAAGCTGGACGTGGCACAGGTCATCACCGAACTGTCAGTGGGCGAGGCACTCGTGTCCTTCCTCGACGAAAAGGGACGTCCCTGCGTGGTTGAGCGTGCGTTCGTGCTGCCACCGGCTTCACGCATCGGCCCGGCCACCGAAGCGGAACGCGATGCCGTCATCAAGGCGTCGCTGATCTACGGCCATTACGAAAAAGCCGTGGACCGCGAATCGGCCTACGAAAAGCTGCAGCAGCGCACGACTGAAAAGCAGACGGCAACCGCTGCACCGGGAAACACCACAATGCCCGGCGGCAATTCAGCCACCGCCGAAGGCGGACTCATGGGCACGCTGGGCAGCATCCTGATGGGGTCCACGGGACCACGCGGCGGCCGACGCGAGGGCATGATCGAGTCTGCCGCGAAAAGCGCGGCTCGCAGCATCGGATCGCAGGTGGGGCGCGAGATCATCAGGGGCGTGCTCGGGTCGATACTCGGCGGTGGCACAAAACGCCGCTGATTCCTTCGCATGCTGAAAAAACTCTTCGGCGCGCTCTCACCGAAGCCGGATGCCGGTGCGGGCAAAGACGCCCGCGTTGATGCGCTCTACGCCGAAGCCAGCGCGGCCTGGGCGCGCGATGACCTCACAACCGCTGAAGCAAGGATCAAAAAAGCAATCGATCTTGATAACAATTTACCTGTATTGACTTACTTTCAGGGAATGCTTTATTTAAAACGATCACAATTTGAATCAGCTTCCGCCACCTTTGAACAGTGCCTGGCGCAGCAGCCGCGCTTCCCGCTGGTGCTGAATGCGGAAGTCCAAGCGGCACTGGCCCGCGCCCGTGGCGACCTCGAACGAGGTCGGGCGCCCGTTGCCGAGCCGCCGCATCACGGGCCGTCGCAAAAAATATCGGTCATCATCTGCTCCATCACACCGGCCAAGTTCGACCGGGTGTGCGCCAATTACCGCGCGCGGCTCTCCGGTGTGCCGCACGAAATCATCGGCATCCATGACGCCCGCTCGATGTGCGATGGCTATGCCCGCGGCCTGGCGCAATCCACCGGCGAGATCCTGGTTTTTTCACACGACGACATCGCCATCCAAGCACCGGACTTCGCGGATCGATTGCAAAACCGCCTGGCCGAACACGAACTGGTGGGCGCGGTCGGCAGCACGCAATTGTCGGGCGAAGGCTGGCTCTACTCGCGCTGGCCGCATATGCATGGGCAGGTTGGCATGACGGCCGCTGCGGGGACGGGCGTTACCGTCACCGCCTTCCACATGCGCGGTGCGGTCACAACCGGGGCGCAGGTGCTGGACGGACTGTTCCTCGCCTGCCATCGCGATGTTGCTGAAGACATCGGCTTCGATGCAGACACTTTCGATGGCTGGCATTTCTATGATTTCGATTTCAGCTACCGCGCCTGGCGCGCCGGTCGGCGCACCGCGGTCTGCCATGACTTCCTGATCGAGCATGCCTCGCAGGGCGGATTCAATGCGGACTGGCTGCGCTATGCGCAGCGTTTCCGTGACAAACACCCGGAAGCCCTCGCGCATTTCGGCGAACAGGAAGCCGTGCAGCTTGCCTCCGTCGGACTGGGCTCCATCGACGAATGGCGGCTTTTCACCGAACACATGACCGCGCGCTGAGCGCCCACTAAACGACTGAAAGCAATGACCGACCACATCCAGACCACCGTACGCAATCACCTGGGCCTCATCACTCTGGCCCGCCCGGAAGCCCTGAACTCGTTGTCCCTTGCCATGGTGCGGGACATCACGCAGGTGCTGCTCGCATGGCGCGACGACGCCGACATACGCGCCGTGCTGATACGCGGCGCCGGTGACCGGGCCTTTTGCGCCGGCGGCGATATCCGCTTCTTCTACGACGCGGGCATGTCAGGCCTGAAAGGCGGCAGCGCGCTGCTGGAGGATTTCTTCACCGAGGAATATGCGCTGAACCACCTGATCCACTTCTACCCCAAGCCCTACATCGCACTGATGGACGGCGTGGTCATGGGCGGCGGCATGGGCGTGGCCCAGGCCGGCCCGGAGGCGCGCATGCGTGTCGTCACCGAACGCACGAAGATGGCCATGCCCGAGGTCAACATCGGATTGTTCCCGGACGTGGGCGGCGGCCATTTCCTGTCGAACATGGCCGGAGAACTCGGCACATGGCTCGGCGTCACCGGCGAAATCATCAACGCGGCCGATGCCATTTACGGTGATCTGGCCGACGTATTCATCCCATCCGCACAACTGCCTGCCCTGGTCGATCATCTGGCCGCCACGAATGCCACCGACATTCGTGCCGAAGTCCGCGCCTTTGCCGCGCCCTTCCGTGCAGATGCCGGCAGGCCACCCGACCGTCTGTCAGAAAACCGCGCGGCGATCGACTGTCATTTTGCACATGACAGCGTGCCGGCCATCATGGCCTCGCTCGCGGGCGCCGGCAGTTTTTTTGCTGGAGCCACTCTGGCCGTGATGGCGAAGCGTTCGCCGTTGATGATGTGCGTGACGCTGGAACAACTGCGGCGCAGTGCCGGCATGGGCGTCGCCAACTGCCTGCGCCTTGAGCGCGCCATGGTCAGGCGCTGTTTCGAGCACGGCGAGGTGCTGGAAGGCGTGCGCGCCCTGGTCGTGGACCGCAACGCACCGCGCTGGAATCCGGCAGCGCTGGATGCAGTCACGCCCGAAATGGTCGCCGGTTTTTTTGCACCGGTCTGGCCGGCGCATGCCCATCCGCTACGGGATCTTCGCTAGCCTTGCTTGCTGCCCTCCGCAGGATTGCTTCGAAGTCAGCAACGCCAGCGCCGGATCGATCACGCTGTCGGCAATCCGGAGCAGTTCTTCGTGCGTCAGGTTCTGAATCGGATGCGGCACGTAGATCACCGCAGGATCAAAGCCCAGGGCAGCCGCCTGCATTTCCAGCGCATCGACGAAACCGGTCGTGATGACGCTTACACCGGGTATTCCACCGGCGTCCATCTTGATGAGGTCGTGCAAACTGCACGACGTGCAGGAGCCTCAGTCAGATAGACCGACGATCACCACATCGCAGCCAGTCACCACCTGCTGAATGATTTCCGGGGTCGCGGTCTTGGCATTCGTGGGCTTGGCGAAACGACGGGTCTTCAGACCACGCTCGATCAAGCGTTTTTCCACCTGGTCGAGGAATTCAGGCGAGCGCGTCTTGCCGATGCTGAACAGGCCGACGCGCAACCCTTCGAGCGAATGTGGCGGCGTTTTTCGCGCCCGCTTCACAGAGGATGTTTCCGCTGTGGGATCACGCAGTGCTTCGGTAGACAGCTTCATCATGGCGAGCCTCCTTTGTATTTCCGCTTTTTCAGACGGCGCATTCATTCGCGCACTTCCTTGCGCGCTAATCGGGTACTTCCCTGCGTGCTACTCGCGCACTTCCCTCGTGACAGGCCCGACTTCATCGGGTTTGGAGCCCCAGCCCGGCAATATGGCGCTGAACAGACCTGCAGGGCCGCCGGCGCGGAAAATCAGCAGGCCGTCGGGGGAAAACTTGGGCACCATTTCATTGGCATGGCTGGGATCTATCCCCAGCGGTATGCCATCGGTGCCCGCCACGATGTCCCTGCCCGGGCGCGTGGAGTACCTGTGCAATGCCTCGGTGATCTGCTTTCTGCCCCAGCCGCCATCGCGGAAGATGGCGTAGTGCTCGGGTGACAGCACGATCACGGCATGCGCCTTCTGCGCCCGCGGATGGCCGATGGTGCGCAGGCCGAGGCCAAAGGAGTGCGCAAGCTGTTCGGGCGTGCGCGACTTGTCGTCATGGAAGGTCTCGACGCCGTGGCCCTGGAACAGCGTCACCGCAGACTGCTCGCGCTTGAAGCCCTGGGACACGTGATACGGCTCCCACTCTGGATCGGTTTCGTCCTCGGCAAAGCAAAACGTGATCTTGCCCGGGCTTCCGAGGGCGGCGCGATCGACTTCGCCCGGCCGGCCGCCGCCGAAATTGCGCACCAGCAACTGCAGCGCGCGGCCGATGGTGTTGTTAGCACGGTTGCCCTGGCCCAGCGCGTTGAAGCCCCAGTTCATGCCCAGTTTTTTTGCAATCGGACCATTGACGATAACGATGGGGCCGCCAAAGGATGTCGTAGCAAGGATGCCGTGCAGCGAGAACAGCGGCACCAGCGCCGTTTCCACCACAGCAAGCACCAGCGGCATGTACTCGGGCTTGCAGCCGGCCATTACCGCGGCGATGGCGACCTTCTCGACGCTGCACTCGGGCAGGAAGGGCGGGATGCGGCCGATGACTTCATCGGGCTTGCGATGGGTGCCGGCCAGCATGCGCAGAATGCGCACATCAGTGGGCGGCACTACAGGCAGTCCATCACTCCAGCCACGCTCGAAGCAGGCCTCGATGGGATCATCCCATTCGCCCAGTTCAATCTTGCGTGACTTGATGCCGGTTTCGCCGTAGCGCACCTGCAGGTTTTCGGCTGCGCCAGGGGCCACGCTGAGCGAGCCGCAGCCCGGCTGGAATTCAGGCAGGTCGCGGCCCAGATCGCTGATGCCGGTAACGCGCCGCCATTCCTTCACATCCCAGCCGTAGGTGCGATCGACCTCGCGGCCCTGTTCCATGCGGATCAGTGTGGGAACAATCTCGATGTTGTGGCGAAAGGACTGCTCCAGTTCGCGATCATCGACGACTTCCGCAATACCCTCGGGGAAGAGCGGGTCATCCTGGGACACGAAGCAGGCCGGCTGCCCACCCTCGGACAGTTTGCGCAGCACCGGCTCGATCAGGGTGCAGGTCGGACAGTCACGCTTGGCAAAAACGAGGAAACCTGTTTCAGGCAGCATTGTCGATCCGAAGGAGTACGCGACCAGCGCATTGTATGCTGGACGCAAAAAACCGCCGAACCGGCCCCTCGTCCGGTTCGACTCGATGCGATCAGACGTTGAATGCGAATAGCACTTGGAGAGCCTCGCCAGTGCTGGGCATTGCGTTAGGAACTATCACCGCATGCCCCCAAGAATGCCCCCAAATCCATTGCCGGCTTTATGGCTTGCTCTGCAAGCGTAAGTCGCTAAATCAAGGAAGCTGCCATACCGCCATGCATGCCGTCCAACAGACGGTTACTTCCTATTGGATCTCGCGCCTGCGTGCCTTGCACGGGTTGCCCGGGCACGCGTCTGGAATCAACCTGCGCCCGAGTCCTTCGCGATCACTTTGCCGTCCCGCTCCTCGACTGCAATCGCGATCAAACTTTCCCCAAAGCACGGCCCGCTCACACATTTCCCGGAATCCGGGAGAAAAGTCGCACCGTGAACCGGGCAGCTCAAAAGCCGGCCTCGGCTTTCAAAAAAGCGGCGCAGACCCGTGAGGCTGGTTTGGGGTTGAAGGCCAACGAAGGAGTGAAGGCCAGTGAGGGAGTGCGGACAGCGATTGACGAAGGCATGGACCTGTCCTTCATAACGCACCACGAAAGCCGGCACCGTTTCGCCTGAATGTTCGGCGACGAAGATCATGCCCAGTTCCGAATCCTGCAGTACATCGCTGCTACAGATTACGCGTTCAGTTTCAGCCATTTCCAGGATTCCGGTGATGTAACGCAAGCTATTTTAAGCTGGATCGATACTGTCCCTGAAATCAGTTTCATTCGCCCCTCTGGCTTAAAAAAAACGCTCCCTCCCACTATCATTGTTACTCCGGATATTTCCGGTCGTTATTTACAGCTCAGACGTTGAACAGGAAGTGCATTACGTCGCCGTCCTTGACGATGTATTCCTTGCCCTCTTTTTGCAACTTGCCCTTCTCCCTGGCCCCCTGCTCACCCTTGAAAGCGACGAAATCCTCGTAGGCAATCACCTCGGCGCGAATGAAGCCGTGCTCGAAATCGGTGTGGATGACCCCTGCCGCCTGGGGTGCGGTGGCGCCGGCGTGTATGGTCCAGGCACGCACTTCCTTTACACCCGCTGTGAAATAAGTCTCCAGGCCGAGCAGCGCGTAGCCGGCGCGGATCACACGATCCAGGCCGGGCTCCTTCATGCCCATGTCTTCCAGGAACATCTGCTTGTCTTCGTCAGACAGATCGGCGATCTGCGCCTCCATCGCGGCACTGATGGCGACCACCGGTGCGTTTTCCCGCTTCGCAAGGGCCTCGACCCGGGCCAGCAGCGGATTGTCTGCAAAGCCATGCTCGCTGACGTTCGCGACATACATGGTGGGC
>CAMCYY010000064.1 GCA_945885335.1 Bordetella parapertussis | reverse complement strand
TCCAGCAGGCCGGCGCACTCAGTGTGCGTATTGAAAAACGCGGCACCGAGGAGATTACCCGTCTGCGTTTTGCGCGTGACATGGACAATGCAGTTGAGAAGGATTTTCGCTATATCCAGAATGCGCTGGGGATCAATGCCAGCGACGACGATACGCTGCTGGTGTTCGGCGCGCTGCGCCCCGAACCCGGCCGCATTGCGCTGCTGACCCGTTCAGTGCAGCAGATCCTGTCGGACCTCTCGGCAGGCGTCGAGGTGCCGCAGCGTGATCTTGATGAGGAACGGGCGACTGCGAGGTTGCCGGTCGGTGCGGCGACAGACGGATCGGGCGGGGCGCTGATTCGCATTCGCTCCGCTGCCGATCGGCCGGCCGACGCCTACGCTGCCGTGCGCTATCGCGACCTGTGGTTCTGGATCGATGATCGCGACCTGGCCTCCAAGCGGGTCATGATGTTTCTGATGGTGTTCTCTTCGCTAGCCGAGACCGGCGCCACGCCGCAGACGCCCCTGATAACGATACCCGCGCGCTAATGGGAAGGTCATACCACGTATGAAAGCGCTCCTGACATTGTGGAAAGAGCACAAGGTCGCCGCATCGGCCTTTGTCGTCGCCCTGATCGTTGCGCTGTTCTTTGCCGTCCGCCTGGCGTATTTCATGGTGTACTGGAGCGATCCTGCTCATCGCAATCAGCCTATCGAGGACTGGATGACGGTGGGCTATGTGGCACGCTCCTACAATGTTCCAAGGGACAAACTGGCCGCAGCCATTGCCGTCACGCCCGCGCCCGGCCAGCGCAGGACGCTGGCGGAAATTGCCCGGGATCGTGGTGTCGATAGCGATACCCTCAAGACGGAATTGCGTCAGGCCATTGCTCGGCTGCAACCCCAGCCGGGCGGCAATGACTGAACAGATGCTGGCGCTGGCGGTCACCTATGGGCTGCCTTTTCTGGCCCTTGCGACGGGCATGACCTGCCTTGGCATACCGATTCCTTCATCGCTGCTCATGCTCGCTGCCGGATCACTCGCCGCCTCCGGCGACTTTTCCCTGCCCGGCGTGTTCGGGGCTGCGCTGTTCGGGGCCATTGTTGGAGACCAGGTCGGTTATGTTGTCGGGCGCCGTGTTGGCGCCGCCGTGCTGGAAAGGCTGGCGAACAAACCCCAGGCGCGCGGTCTGGTAGAGAAGGCGCGCGGCTTCGTCCGACGGAGCGGTGGCTGGGGCGTGTTCTTCACTCGATGGTTCCTCAGCGCGCTCGGACCTTATGTCAATCTTGTCGCCGGAGCCATGAACATGCCCTGGCTGCGCTTCAGCATGGCCGGCGTGGCGGGAGAAATCGTCTGGGTCGGCCTTTACGTCGGCCTGGGCGCGGTGTTCAGCGCCTATATCCTGCAGATTGCCGATATTGCGTCGAATGCCAGCGCTTTTCTGGCTGCGACCGTCGTCATGGCCCTGCTTGGCCGCTACCTGTGGGGTGTGGCGAAGGGCTATCGTCGCAATGGCTCGCGGCCCCGAGCATGACAGTCTGGAGCGTATTGCAATGAAACATCGAAGGCCGCCTCAGGTCATGGCCCGGTCTGCATTGCAGCGGCTGTTCGTATTCCTGCTGTCTTGTATCGCAGCCGTCGCCATTGCGGCCGAATCACTCGGGCCTGAACAACTGGTGCGCACCGTGACCGAGCAGCTGCTGGCGGCGATCGCGCAGGATCCGGCATTGCGTGCAGGCGATCGTGCTGCAGCGCTGGCGCTGGCTGAAGCGAAAATTCTGCCGCATGTCGATTTCGCCGAAGCGGCCAAGCTGGCGGCAGGCCGCGCCTGGACGAACGCCACGGCAGAGCAGCGCGAGCGCCTCGTGAACGAGTTTCGCAGCCTGCTGGTGCGTGTCTACTCAACGGCCATTGATGTCTATCGCGGGCAGACCATGCAGGTGCTGCCGGTGCAGATGGCGCCGGATGCCACCGAGGCCACGGTGCGCAATCGCTATATCAGTCCGGGGGCCGCGCCGGTCGAGATTTCCTATGCCATGCACAAGACGAACGATGGCTGGAAGATCTACGACATTTCCGTAGAGGGCGTTAGCCTGGTGCTGACTTACCGGACGGAGTTCGAGCAGATCGGGCGCGAGGCGGGCATCGAGGGGTTGATTGCGCGCCTTGCAGAGAAGAACCGCACCAGCATTGCGGGATAGCGGCAATGCAGGCGCCGGTCTTTCATCCCTGCCCCTGTTCCTCGTAAGTCCGGCCGTCGCGGATGTGATAAATGCGACGGAAGGTGGGGATGATTTTTTCGTCATGCGTGACCACGATGATGGCAGTTTGGTACTGCAGGGCCATCTCGCGCAGGATGCGCATGACGTTCAGCGCGCGCTCGCCATCCAGCGGCGCGGTCGGCTCGTCAGCGAGGATCACTGGTGGCTGGTTGGCCAGCGCCCGGGCGATGGAGATACGTTGCTGCTCGCCGCCGGACAGTTGCGACACCCGGGCGGTCGCGCGATGCGCCACATCCAGCGCCTGCAGCAATTCCAGCGCGCGCTGGCGCGCCTTGCCGTTGCTCGTGCCGGCCAGCATGGGCAGCAGCGCGACGTTGTCGGTGGCGTTGAGGAAAGGGATCAGATAGGGTGCCTGAAAAATGAAGCCGATGCGGTCGCGACGCAGCGCGCGCAGATCGCCGCTTTGCCAGCCGCCCGCAGCGCTGTCGAAAATCGTTTCGCCGCCAATGGACATGCGTCCGGCGGTCGGTTCGATCACCGCGCCCAGGCATTTCAGCAGCGTGCTCTTGCCCGAGCCTGATGGTCCGATAAGGCCGATCACTTCGCCGGGCGCCACGCGCATGTCCACGTTCTTCAGCGCATCGACGGCGGTGTCGCCCGCGCCGTAACGCTTGCTCAGGCCTTCGATGAGGATGGCATCGGGATGCGCCGCTTCAAGGGGCCGGGCTACTGCCATCATCAGCCCCCGATGGCTGTGGCGGGATCGACGCGAAGCGCGGCGCGGATGGCGACGATGCTGGCCAGCGTGCAGATCAGCATCACGGCGATGAAGCCGCGCAGCGTATCGCCGCTTTGCAGCAGCACGAACTTGGGAAAATAGGGCGCCCACAGCGTGGCCGCGCTCTTGCCGACAATGAATCCGACCAGCCCGAGGCCCAGCGACTCCTGCAGGATCATGCTGGCGATGGTGCTGTCTTTGGCGCCGATCAGCTTGAGCACGGCGATTTCGCGGATCTTGCCCAGGGTCATGGTGTAGATGATGAACGAGACAATGGCGGCGCTGACCGTGGCGAGGATGACCAGGAACATGCCGATCTGCTTGGCAGCGGTGGCGATCAGTTTTGCCACCAGAATCTCTTCCATCTGCACGCGGGTATAGGCCTGCAGTCGCTTCCAGCGGCGGATGTCCTGTGCCACCTGTTCGGGCGCCAGGCCCGCGGCTACCCGTACCAGCACTGCGTTGACATTGCGATTGGCGGATTGCCCGGCGATGATGGCATCGAGCAGTCCGGGAACGCCGGGGCGGTTGAACGCAGGGTTTGCCGCGGTGCGCGCGCGCTCGTTGAGGATGGTGTCGTTGTCCTTGAGGAACTGCGCTTCCTGCGCATCCTTGAGGGGTATGAAAATCATCGGATCGCCGCTGGAGGACACCATGCGCTGGGTGAGGCCGACCACCTGGTAGTCGTGACGGCGGATGCGCACGCTGTCGCCGACCTTGAAGCCGGTCTTGATGTCTGCAATGGCTTCGTAGTGGGAACGGGTGATGGTGCGCCCGGCCACCAGATAGCCCGGCGCACCCGGTTTGTCCGGCGCGCTGACATCGATCCCGACCACCATGACGCGCATATCCTGTCCCGCGCGCTGCACCTGCATGGTGAGGTAAGTGATGTTGCCGGTTTCGGCCACGCCCGGCAGTCCCTGCAGGCTGCGCCAGACATCGTCGCGCAGGCTGGAAGGTTCGGCGTAGGGGCCGAGCGTGTCGCGTTGCACCACCCAGAGGTCGGCACCGCTGTTGTTGATCAGCGCCCTGGCGTCATCGACCATGCCGCGATAGATACCGGCCATGGAGAGGGTCACGCCGATGAGCAGTCCGAGGCCGAGGCCGGTGAATACGTATTTCCCCCAGGATTGGAGAATGTCGCGCCCGGCCAGGCTGATCATGGTCCGCCTGCAGCGAGGCTGGCGACGACGCGTACCCGTTCTCCGGCTTGCAGTTCCTGCGGTGCGTGGTGGATGACCCGGTCGCCCTGCTTCAATCCTTCCAGCACCTGTGTGCGCCCGTCCAGTGTCTGCACACCGGTCTTCAAAGGCATAAACACCGTTTTTCCGTTCTCGATGCGCCAGACGCCGGTCTGCTGCTGGATGCGCCGTATCGCGGCAGTCGGCAGCGCCAGCACAGCCCGCGCGGTCGGCAACTGTATGGTGACTTCGACCATTTCACCCACGGACAGCCCGGGCGGTGGCTGGTCGAATGCAATTTCAACCAGACGTTCCTCTGTCACGCTGTCGCTGTTCACCTCGATGCGCGCCACCTTGCCGGCGTAGGTCGACTGCGCCTGCGAACGCAGGACGATCTGCGCGGGCTGGCCGAGGGCGATGCCGGCAGCGCGGCCCTGGTCGATGCGTGCCTTGATCCACAGACTGTCAGGATTGATCAGGCGCAGCACCGCTTGCCCGGCCACCACGGTCGATCCCGGTTCGGCTTCGCGTGTGGTGATGAGGCCGTCGATTGGACTGGTCAGGCGCAATTGGGCGCGCTGCTTGCCGAGGCCGGAACGATCCGACTCAAGGCGTGCAACATCGCGGCGCGCCGATTCGAGTGCGGCCTCCGCTGATTGCCGGGCGGCGATGGCAGCATTGGCCTCGTGGCGCTTCTGGTCAGCGGCTTCCTGGCTGACAAAACCCTTCTGGCGCAAGTCGCCGAAGCGCGTCGCGCTGGCTGTCGCCACGCTGCTGCGGCTGGTGGTTTCGCGCAATTGTGCTTCGGTACCCTGCACTGTGCTGACGGCGCGCTGGATGGCACTGCCGGCGCTGTTCAGGCGTTCGTCCAGATCAACGGGATCGAGCTCGGCCAGCAACTGCCCGGCCTTGACCCGGTCACCGTGATCAACCAGCACCCGCATCACGCGGCTTGCCGCCATCGGACCGATGACGTAGGCGCGGCGCGCTTCGACGCTGCCGATGCCGAAAATCTGCGGCGACAGATCGGCTGTTTCGGCCGTTGCCTCGGTGACGCCGGTCCCCGCCATCGGACCATTTCTGATCACAAGCAAAGCAATACCAGCCAGCAGGATGACCAAGACGGCAGTGATGAGGAGGTTTTTGCCGGTAGGCAGTTTCATGATCGCGTGACTGTGAATTCGGGAGGGTGCGCAAATGCTGGCAGCGAACCTGTTCGCTACGTCAGCGTTTGCGCCAGAGGAACTGAAAGGCAATCAGCGAAATCACCAGCCATGTGCCAAGGCGGAAGCTCAGCGCCCATACGGTACGCATCTCGTAGGGTGAACCACCTGCCACGTGCAGGCCGAAAGCTGCGAAAACCAGCAGCGTTGCCGCCGCAATCAACCACGCAAATATCACGGCCCAGCGCTGCCGGAACCACAGTCCCATGCCCGCGGCCATGTAGGCGAAGCCACCCAGGAAATTGAACCACAGTACAAAGCCGACATAGGCGCCGGCGGCACGTTCCGCCTCCTCGCCGCTGAACAGGACGGCGCCGCCGGACATGATGCTCAGCAGTCCGAACAGGATCGCAAGAACCGCGGTCGGTTTCAGCCAGGCAGAGCCGGTATTGCTGGAAGCAGTCACGGGATTACTTTCGCGATGTCGTGGATTTGAATTCGACACTGATGCTTGTCGGCGAAGAATGCGCCCCGGACCGGATTCTTTCTTGATTTACATCAAGACAGGGCGTGACCGTCAGGCCTGCACCAGATAATTGCGCATCATGCCCATGTCTTCATGCTCGAGGATGTGGCAATGGTACAGGTAGCGCCCGGTATGGTTCTCGAATTTCATCAGCACACGCACGCGCTCTCCGGGCATCACGAGCACCACGTCCTTCAGGCCTTCATCGGTCAGTCCGGATGCCAGTTGCTGCTGCAGCGCTCCACGTGCACCGCTGCGGCCGATGACACGGAACTGCAGGTTGTGCACGTGCATGGGATGCGCCATGGCCATGCCGAACGAAGCATCGTTGGCGAACTCCCAAACCTCGGTGGTGCCCAGTTTCACCTTTTCGTCCTCGGCCACCTCTTCCATGTCTTCGAACGTGCGGCCGTTGAGCAGCAGCTGTCCGCGCATCATCGACAGCCGGAACGTCCGCGGCCGGTCCCGGTTGGCCGCATCGCCGAGTTCGAGCTTCGGGTATGTCGAGAGTCGCTGCGGCAGCGGTAACTTGCGTGCGGCACCTGCAGTCACGCGCAGGCGCAGGATGGGGCGGCCATCTTTCAACAGTGCTGCGCCAGTCTGGGTGCGTGTGATGTTTTGCAGGTCCGGGGCATAAGCGTCGGCGACCAGTGCCAGTTCTTCGCCCGGCTGGTGACCTGACAAATCCACCCAGACGTCGGTGCGCTCGCCCGAGGCAAGCGTCAGCGATTCCCGCTCTAGCGGGCGTTCCAGCAGTCCGCCGTCGGTGCCGATCAGCGTGAATGGCCGGCCATTGCTCCAGCGCAGCCGATACAGCGTGGCATTGGAGCCATTGAACAGGCGCAGCCGGTAGCTGCTGCGCGTGACGTCACGGCGGTAGTCGGCTGAGCCGTTGACCAGCACACGCTGGCCGGAGAAGCCCATCATCCGGTCCATTCTGCTGCCGCCGACATAGACGAGCTGGTTGCGCGCATCGAAGCTGCGATCCTGGATGACGGCCGCGATGTCGAATTCGTCGCGCGGCAGCTTTGCCGCATCTTCCTCATCGTCGCCGATCAGGAACAGGCCGGACAGACCGTGATACACCTGATACCCGGTGCGGCCATGCGGGTGTGGATGAAACCAGTAGGTGCCGGCACGATTGTCCACAACAAACTCGTACACAAAGGTTTTGC
This sequence comes from Bordetella parapertussis, assembly GCA_945885335.1. GTDB lineage: Bacteria > Pseudomonadota > Gammaproteobacteria > Burkholderiales > SG8-39 > CAIYPG01. Next base: position 7,934 of record CAMCYY010000064.1, on the reverse strand, counting down.
CGGAGCCGATGGCATACATGGGATGACCATCCATGCGCTGCACGATGTGCAGGCCGTGCCAGTGCACGATGGAATCCTCGGGCAGTCGATTGTTGAACCGGATGCGCAGCTTCTGGCCGCGACGGACGCGGATGACCGGGATGTGCCCTGAACCATCAAGAAAGCCCAGCGCCTGCGGGCTGCCATGCAGCACGCGGCCGGTGTAGCGCCACAGGCGGGTGGCGTTGCCGGAAAGCAGTCCTGCTTCGCCAGTGACCGCGTTCAGTTCCAGTTCGACGTCCGGGTTGAAGCCGGGCGTGGCTTTGGCCGGTGGCATGTTGTGCCCCGACCCGGCAGGCAGTGCAGCCCCGCCTGCTGCGAGCAGCAGGCCGCCGGCGGCTGCACCGTACAGAAATTTTCTGCGATCCATGTCACGCGCCTTTGATCAGGTGCGAGCCGGCTGGAACATAAGGAAATACTGGTTGGGCAGGAAGCCGGGCTCGGCGACCAGCGCGTAACCGGCGCGCTTGAGTTCGGCTTTCACCTGATCAGGCGTGATGCGGGCGCTTTTCGGCGGCCCGTCCCTGGATTCCATGCGGAAGTCGATGATGGCAATGCGCCCTCCGGGCTTGAGCGAGTCACGCAACTTGCGCAAATAGGTTTCGCGATCCGTGATGTGATGGAAAACATCGACCATGAGGATGAGGTCGGCTTTCTCGGGCAGACCCGCCTCCCCGGGCGTGGCGCGCACGGCCGTGATGTTCTTCAGACCTTCGCGGGTGGCACGCTCGGCCAGGTACTGCACCATGTCCGGTTCGGTGTCCACGCCGTACACCTTGCCCTTGGGCACCATGTGCGCGAGGCGTGTGGAGAAATAGCCGGTGCCGGAGCCGATGTCGGCAACCACGGCGTCCGGTTTCAGGCCCAGCGCCTGGATGACTTCATGGGGCTTTTGCCACGCGTCCCGTTTTGGATCATCGAAGACCTTAGCCCATTCACCGGCGCCCTGAAAGCTGTGCTCATGCGTGTGCGGAGACTGCGCTGTTGCGGCACCCGAAATCAGTATTGCGGCGGCAGTTGCAGTGATGATCGACATGCGTTTCAACTGTTGCACCGTCACGCTCCTTGCATTGAGTGCGGGAATGTATGACCGTCCGTTGCTTCTGAAAACCATTGTCCGGGACCGTTCGCATGATCCGAATCGGCCCCGGACGCCGGCAATGTGAGCGGTGAGGGACGGCCCTCTCCCGCCGACGTGCTGCGATTACTTAGTGCGAATGCTCGCTTGATCCCTTGCCCTGGCCGGATCCCTGGCCATGCTGGTGCGCGCCTTCCTTGCTGCCCTTTCCTTCAGTGCTGCCATGGCTGCCGTGCATACCGTGCGCATCCGCCATCTGGCGGGGCTCGCCCGGCTTGACGTTGGCTGCGCCGTGCTGGTGACCTTCGCCTTTTTTGGAAGACATGTGCTGCATGTCTTTGCCCTGCATGCCCTGACCCATGGCCCCCGGGCCCTTGCCCTCCTGCATGCCGCGGTGCATTCCGCCCTTCGAGTGTTCAGCTGCGCCGGTTTTTTCATCGGCGGCGGCGTGAGCAGCAACGGCAGCAACGCCGAGTGTCAGTGCCGAACCGATTGCAACCAGCCACTTTGTCGAGGTGTTCATGGTGTTTCCTTTTCAGTGTTGATGAATGTGTACTGCGCTTTTGATTTGGGGCTGCTGATTCGATCCTGCAACCCCGCACACTCCGATTAACGCCCCAAATCGCATCCGGCAGTGACTCATTTGTGTCGCCATGTAACGACAGGGCGCCGCGTTACATGGCCTTACATCTTGTTCTTTTCAGACGGCAGACGGTACCGGGGTGTAGCCGGCGTCGCGTATCGCCGTCTCGAATTGCTGCGCTTCGCCCGCTGCCGCGATGCGCACACGGCGCGTGGCGAGGTCGATGTCCACTTTCGCTGTGGGCTCGATGCCGGTTACGGCGCGCGTGATGGTGGCGGCGCAGTGGCCGCAGGTCATGTCGTCTACCTTGAATTCGATCATTTGCATTCTCCAATCTGGGTTCGTCAGCAATGTGAACTGTTTCAGCCACAATCATCAACCTTTCCACCATGGGAAGGTCAAGCGCATTATTTTCGGGGCAAGGACTTGACCTTCCCATCATGGGAAGCCTGAGCATGGTATCCGTGACACAATAAAACGCCATGGAGCCAGGTGTGGATGTGATGACTAAACAGAATTCCGGCCAGATTGCGGGCGACGGCGAACAATGCACCCTGCCGCAGTTCACCTTGCCAATAGCCGGCATGACCTGCGTCTCGTGCGTATCGCGCGTGGAGAAGGTCCTGTTGAAGGTGCCTGGCGTGCAAAGTGCCGTGGTGAACCTCGCCACCGAATCGGCAACGGTATTCGCTGCGCCGGGCACCGGCACCTCGACCCTCATGGATGCGGTGATCAAGGCCGGCTACGAAGTTCCGGTTGAGGAAGTGCGGCTGGCCATTGTCGGCATGACCTGTGCGTCCTGCGTGTCGCGCGTGGAAAAGGCGCTGCTGAAAGCACCGGGCGTACTCTCCGCGACGGTCAATCTCGCCACTGAGCAGGCGACTGTGCGGCGGGTGGCCGGCATGCCGGTGGATGTGCTGTTCGCCGCCGTGGCCGCAGCCGGTTACGAAGCGCGTCTGCCTGATGCGGATAACGCTGCTCCGGCAGTCGCAACAAGGCGTTTGCCCGAATGGTGGCCGGTAGTCGTGGCGGCCGTGCTGACCCTGCCGCTGATGCTGCCCATGGCGGCCCTGCCCTTTGGCGCGGACTGGATGCTGCCCGGCCTCGTGCAGCTCGCGCTCGCCACGCCGGTGCAGTTCTGGCTGGGGGCGCGTTTCTACCGCGCCGGCTGGAAGGCGCTGCTGGCGCGCACCGGCAACATGGACCTGCTGGTGGCGCTGGGCACCAGTGCCGCTTACGGCCTCTCCTTATGGTTGCTGTGGTCGCATCGCGAGCACGGCATGGCCCATCTGTATTTCGAGGCCTCTGCCGCCGTGATCACGCTGGTACTGCTGGGCAAGTGGCTGGAGACGCGCGCCAAGCGCCAGACCACCGAGGCAATACGCGCGCTCAATGCGCTGCGTCCTGCGGTGGCGCGTGTGCGCCGTGCTGGCATCGAGCAAGAAGTGCCGGTGGCTGAAGTGCGTCTCGGGGATCAGGTGGTGGTGCGGCCGGGTGAGCGCATCCCCGTGGATGCCCGGGTACTCGAGGGCGCGAGCCATGTGGACGAGTCTCTGATCACCGGCGAGAGCCTGCCGATCAGCAAGGGCGCGGGCGACCGCCTGACCGGCGGCTCGGTGAACATGGACGGGCTGCTCGTTGCAGAGACCACGGCCATCGGCGCCGAAACCATGCTGGCGCGCATTGTGCGCATGGTGGAAAACGCCCAGGCGGCCAAGGCACCGATCCAGAAGCTGGTGGACCGGGTGAGCGAAGTGTTCGTGCCGGTGGTGCTGGTGATTGCATTGGTCACGCTGCTGGCCTGGGGGTTTGCGGCGGGAGACTGGGAGCAGGCCGTGCTCAATGCAGTGGCGGTGCTGGTCATCGCCTGCCCCTGTGCGCTGGGGCTGGCCACGCCCACCGCGATCATGGCGGGAACTGGTGTGGCGGCGCGCCATGGCATTCTCATCAAGGATGCCGAGGCGCTGGAAGTGGCGCATGCCGTAACTGCGGTGGCCTTCGACAAGACCGGTACGCTGACCGCTGGGCGGCCGCGGCTGGTGGCCTTCGAGCCCGCTGCGGATGGCTCTGGGTCAATGACGCCGAATGTATTTTTGACAATGGCTGCAGCTGTCCAGCAAGGCAGTGAGCACCCGCTCGCAAAGGCCGTGCTGAACGAAGCTGAGACCCGGCACCTGCAGGTGCCGGGGGTGACGAACCTGCAGGCGCTGCCGGGCCGCGGTGTGCAGGCGACAGTCAAAGACGAAGTCCTGTACCTGGGCAGCGCGCGCCTGATGGCAGAACTCGGGCTCTCCATTGATACACCGGCCGCGTCGCTTGAATCTGCGCAGCGCCACCAGGCCGATGGCCATACCGTGTCCTGGCTGGCGGGCGAGCGTGATGGTGTGCGTCGCCTGCTTGGCATGCTCGCCTTCGGCGACACCGTGAAGGAGACGGCGGCGGCGGCCGTGGCGCGGCTGAAGGCCTCGGGCGTGCGCAGCATCATGCTGACCGGGGACAATCCGGGCAGCGCCCAGGCCGTGGCCCGGCTGCTGGGCATCACGGAGTTTCGCGCCGAGGTGCTGCCCGGCGGCAAGGCCGATGCCGTGGCCGAACTCAAGGCGGGCGGCGCGGTGGTGGCGATGGTGGGCGATGGTATCAACGACGCACCGGCGCTGGCCGCGGCCGATGTAGGCATCGCCATGTCCAGCGGCACCGACGTGGCCATGGCGGCCGCCGGCATTACGCTGATGCGCAATGAACCGCTGCTGGTGGCCGATGCGCTGGACATTTCGCGGCGCACCTACGCCAAGATCCGCCAGAACCTGTTCTGGGCCTTTTTCTACAACGTGGTGGGCATACCGCTGGCTGCGCTGGGATTCCTCACGCCAGTGATCGCCGGCACCGCCATGGCCTTCTCAAGCGTCAGCGTGGTGACCAATGCGCTGATGCTCAAGCGCTGGCGTCCCGCCAGTGACTCGCATTCCAGGGAGAAATGACATGGACACATTGCCTGTCAATATCGGGGCTGCCGCGAAGGCCTCGGGCGTCACGGCCAAGATGATCCGGCATTACGAGGAGATCGGCCTGATTCCCCAGGCGAAGCGCACCGATTCAGGCTATCGCCGCTATTCGTCGAACGACGTGCACACGCTGCGTTTCATCCGCCAGGCACGCCTGCTGGGGTTCTCGATCAAGCAGATTGAAACCCTGCTCGGCCTGTGGCAGAACCGCCGCCGCGCCAGCGCCACCGTCAAGCGCCTGGCCATGGAGCATGTGGCCGAACTGGAGCGCAAGATCAGTGAAATGCAGGTGATGAAGGCGACGCTGGAACAGTTGGCCACGAATTGCCATGGCGACGGCCGGCCGGAGTGCCCGATTCTGGACGGCCTGGCCGATGAACCGGCGCATCACCATTGCAATTGAACCCGCAGCAGCGGGTGGAATTGCACTTTAACGATTGTGATCAAATTTACTAAAGAGTCATTATTTTATAAGTTTCTACTTGATTAATATGATCATGCATGTCTGCCGAATTAATCTGTGCCGTTACGTCCTGTCATAATGAATCCATGCCCCATTCACCTGCTATCTGCACTGTATGACCTTGTTTCTTGAATCCTGTGTTTTTGGTCATCGCACCGCGCTGGCGGTGCGATTGCTGGCCCTGCTTGTCGCCTTGGCATATGGCTGGATGGCCCATGCAAACATTGTCTCCACGTCGCACGATCCTCTGCGCGGTTCCGGGCACAACAGCGAACAGTTCCTTGTGGCGCAGTCTGGCGGCCACGAGCACAGCCATGACAATTCTGAAGCTGATGACCACAGCACCGAACATCAGAATGGGTACCAGGCCACAGATCACAGTCACGACAAACCCAGCGTGTCGTTTAGGGAAACGCTGATCAAATCGGGAGTTTCGGAAACCTGCGCTGCGTTCCCCTCTGAAGTGGGGGATATACAAGGGGGCATGCCCCCTTGTTCAGTTATTCTTTAGTTACTTTCATGCTGTGAAAAAATTGCCGGATATCTGGAGCGTGGCCCCTGCGGTGACGATTCACTCGGCGCTGTGTTTTTGCATCGAGCGCCCGCCAAAAATCCCGCCCATGATTTGACGCAAGCGGTCGGCCATCTTCAGCATCGGGTGGCCGGACCGATGACTCAATTTCATCAGAGGTGATTCATGACTCTACTGTTCCCCGGGCGGCGGCGGTCAGCACGGCCGTCCCGTATTCATCCCTGTCTGTATGCCGCCACCGGCTTGCTGCTCTGGCTGTTCCTCAATGCAGCCGCCTACGCTCATGGCGTGGCCGCAGGCGATAAAGGCTACATCCAGGAAATCACGGGCACGCATCTGCTGCCCTTTATTTATCTTGGCGCCAAACATATGGTCACGGGATACGACCATCTGCTGTTTCTGGCCGGCATGATCTTCTTTCTCTACAAACTGAAGGATATTGCGCTCTATGTGAGCCTGTTCGCGGTAGGCCACTCGGTCACCATGCTGTACGGCGTCTACGCCGGAGTGAACGTGAATGCCTATCTGATCGACGCCATCATCGGCCTGTCAGTGGTGTACAAAGCGCTCGATAATCTGGGTGCCTATCAGCGCTGGTTTGGTGTGCAGCCCGACACCAGGGCCGCGACCCTGATCTTTGGCCTGTTTCATGGCTTCGGGCTCGCGGCGAAGATCCAGGAATTCGAGATCGCGCGCGACGGGCTCCTGCCCAATCTTCTGGCCTTCAACGCGGGTGTTGAAATCGGTCAGTTGCTTGCGCTGGGGGCCATCCTGATCGCCATGGGTTACTGGCGGCGTACAGGCGGTTTCCTCAAATACGCCTACAGCGCCAACGTCATCGTCATGTGTGCCGGATTCATGCTGATCGGTTATCAGCTGACCGGCTTGTTCATTTCCTGAATTTACGGAGCTTTCGACATGTACAACACTGATCTTCCCAGCCGCGCCGAACTGCCCAGTTCGGCACGATTGCTGCGCTCCACCATCGTCGCCGTGCTGGTCGCAGCCGGTCTCCTTGTTACCACGGTCCTGCCGGCTGAATATGGCATCGACCCGACCGGCATCGGCCGCATCCTGGGTCTGACTCAAATGGGGGAGATAAAAATGACCCTCGCCGCCGAGGTCCGCACTGCACAAGCATCGCTCCAGCCGGGTGCAGCAACCACACCTGCGGGTGTGCAACGCCCGCAGGGGGCAGATGTGGCGTCAGTCCCAAAGCCTGTCGCGCAGGAGGTCTCGGGTGCGCGACAGGACACCACGACCATACGACTGAAACCGGGCGCAGCGGCCGAGGTCAAGCTTGTCATGCGCAAGGATGCCAAGGTGCGTTATGAATGGTCCAGCGCGGGTGGGCCGGTCAATTACGATACGCATGGTGACATCCACAACGCACCGAAGGATTTCTATCATGGCTACGGCAAGGGTCGGAACGAGACCGCCAATGCGGGAACGCTGCAGGCTGCGTTCGATGGCAAGCATGGCTGGTTCTGGCGCAACCGGTCTGGCGCTGAGGTGACCATTACGCTCAAGACCGATGGTGAGTACGACAGGATTGATCGGGTGCTGTAAGAAACATGCGCCGACAAAGCCTGAATCGGGGTTAAGAGGGGTGTTGCGATGATCAATCTGTCGCTGCAGCGCCATGCCTTGTTTGCTTTGCTGGCCGCGGCGTTGTTCGGCGCCAGCACTCCGCTGGCCAAGTTGCTGGTGGGGGAGTTGTCGCCTATGGTGCTGGCAGGGCTGCTGTATCTGGGCAGTGGTCTGGGCTTGTGCGTGGTTTGGCTGGCGAGGGCGCTGTACGCTGGCGCCCGTTCTGCGCCTGGCGGCGAAGCGCGCCTTCAGCGCGCCGACTATCCCTGGCTGGCCGGCGCCATTGTCAGCGGCGGGGTGCTGGCGCCGGTGCTGCTGATGTGGGGGTTGTCCGGTGCCGATGCGGCCAGTGCGTCGCTGTTGCTCAGTGCCGAAGGCGTGATGACGACCTTGCTGGCGGTGGTGTTTTTTCGCGAGGCCGTGGGCAGACGGGTGTGGCTGGCCTGCCTGATTATGCTGGCCGGAGGCGTGTTGCTGTCCCATGGTGCGGATGGGGCCTGGGGTCTTTCGCTGCATGCGCTGGCGGTGCTGGCCGCTTGCGCAATGTGGGGGCTGGATAACAATCTCACACGCCATATTTCCGCTGGTGACGCCGTGGTCATTGCCATGATCAAGGGACTGATTGCCGGCGGCATCAATCTGGCCCT
>CAMCYY010000063.1 GCA_945885335.1 Bordetella parapertussis | reverse complement strand
GACGAGCATTGCGTACAACTACAACTTGTCCAAGCGCACTTGGCTGAGCTTGAGCCATGTCAAGTTGAAGAACGCTACGGGTGCTGCATACGACTTGGCCAGCCACACGGGCACGATGGACGGCGCTGCCGGCTTCACCTCGGGCATCGGCGAAGATCTGACCTCCACGACCTTCGGTCTGCATCACACGTTCTAATTGCCGCAAGGCGCCAGAGCAGATTACCGCTCTGGTCAGCAAGCTTCGACGGGCGCCGCAAGGCGCCCGTTTTTTTTGCCTGCTCTGCTAAGCTTCATCCCCGATCCCCATCTGAAAACCCCCATGCCCGGCCACTCGATTGACGAACTGATCAATGCCTTCGATCACGGGCTGCGCACGCTCGCCGGCGTCCGTCATGAAAGCAGGCCTTCACCGGCCGCCGAAGTGCCGGATGGAGAATTGAGTTCGCAGGAAAAAAGCGAGGCTGCCGCACTGATGCGGGTCAATCATTCCGGCGAGATCTGCGCCCAGGCGCTGTATCAGGGGCAGGCGCTGGCGTCGGCCGACAGCGCGCTCAAGCAGAAGCTGGCGCGTGCGGCGCAAGAGGAGTTGGACCATCTGTCCTGGAGCCAGGCCCGCATTGACGAGTTGGGTGGCCGGACCAGTTTGCTCAACCCGCTGTGGTACGCGGGGTCATTCGCCATCGGCTATGGCGCCGGGAAGCTGGGCGACAAATTCAACCTGGGATTCCTGGCCGAGACCGAGCGGCAGGTTGAACGCCATTTGCAGGGTCATCTTGAGCGGCTTTCGCCACAGGACTTGCGCACCCGCTCAGTGGTTGACGCGATGGCGAGTGAGGAAGCCAGCCATGCCGCCATGGCACGCGGCCTCGGCGGGACTGAGTTGCCCGGCCCGGTGAAACTCGGAATGCAGCTCGCCTCCCGGGTCATGACCCGGCTGTCCTACTGGATCTGAAGCCGCGACGGGCGTGGCCCGTGCGCTATTCCTGGATGATCTCGTAGTCGTGGGTGATGGCTGCGGTTTTTTCCAGCATCGCCGATGCCGAGCAGTACTTCGAGTGGGACAGTTTGACGGCGCTGGCCACCAATGAAGGTTTCACGTCCTTGCCGCGCACAATGAAATGCATGTGGATGGCGGTGAAAACCTTGGGGTCGGTCTCGGCGCGCGTGGCGCTCAGGCGTACTTCACAGCCACTGATCTGCTGACCGCTTTTGCGCAGGATCAGCACGACATCAAATGCGGTGCAGCCGCCCGTTCCGGCGAGTACCACTTCCATCGGACGGGGCGCAATGTTCCGCCCGCCCGCTTCCGGGGCGCCATCCATGACCAGTACATGACCACTTTCCGTTTCGGCGACAAAACTCATGCCGCCTTCCATCCACTTCACGCTGCATTCCATAGTGACATCCAGAGAGTGTTGATGATGCGTTGCAATATTCGAGTCACTTGACCAAGTGACTCGATAATTTAAAGAAAGTTGTTAATTATAAGTAGCTTGCACTGAAAAAATTGATCGAATCTTGCTTGGCGTCAATAATCTGAGGTCTCGTATATTGCGTTGCACAAACCTTTGTGCGAAAATTCTTCCGGTCGATGCTGATGACGCCCCAAACGGCAAAACGCAGTATCCAATCGGATTTACGTCTCCTCCACCCTCCTCCTTTGGTGGATTTAGCGCAACCGCTCAGCGGCTGCGCTTTTTTTTGCCCGTTACTCTGGCATGGGCCGGAATTGTGGTTTGACACTACCCGACTTCTTCAATAAAATCACGCGCTTTCGCTACAACCTCGCTTGCTCAGGAACGCCATGAAAACCTTCTCCGCCAAGCCGCACGAAGTCAAACGCGACTGGTACGTCATAGATGCCGCCGACAAGGTGCTCGGTCGCCTTGCGGCCGAAATCGCCAGCCGTCTGCGCGGCAAACACAAGCCCGAGTTCACCCCCCATGTTGATACGGGTGACTTCGTGGTCGTTTTGAATTCAGCCAAACTGCGCGTCACCGGCAACAAGGCCGATGACAAGAAGTACTATCGCCACAGCGGCTACCCCGGCGGCATCAGCGAGACGACGTTCTCCAAGATGCAAGGGCGTTTCCCGACGCGTGCTTTGGAACTTGCCGTAAAAGGCATGTTGCCCAAGGGTCCGCTGGGATACGCGATGTTCAGGAAACTCAAAGTGTACGCACGTGAGGATCATCCGCACGCCGCGCAGCAACCCAAGGTTCTGGAGATGAAGGCATGATCGGCGATTACAACTACGGCACGGGTCGGCGCAAAAGCGCGGTTGCCCGCGTATTCATCAAGCCCGGCAAGGGCGCATTTGTGGTTAATGACAAGCCGGTGGACAAGTACTTCGGCCGCGAAACGGGCCGCATGGTCGTGCGCCAGCCGCTGGTGCTGGTGGACAAGCTTGGCAGCTTTGATGTCAAGGTCAATGTGCACGGTGGCGGCGAGTTCGGCCAGGCCGGTGCAGTTCGCCATGGCCTCACGCGCGCACTGATCGAATTCGATCCGGCGCTGAAGAGCATGCTCAGCAAGGCTGGTCTCGTCACGCGCGATGCGCGCGAAGTCGAGCGCAAGAAGGTTGGCTTCCACAAGGCGCGGCGGCGCAAGCAGTTCTCGAAACGCTGATCGCTCGTCGCAGAGCGATATACGGAAAAGCCGCCTTCTTCAGGCGGCTTTTTTGTCTGTACGACGCAATTCTGATTCGAGGGGCTTGAATGGGCACCACCAGCCAGCGCATCAAAGTGGGTATCGTCGGCGGCACCGGCTACACCGGCGTCGAGTTGCTGAGGATTCTTTGCCAGCATCCCGATGTGGAACTGGTCGCGGTGACTTCCCGCCAGGAGGCCGGCCTGCCGGTGGACAAGATGTTCCCCAGTCTGCGCGGACATGTGTCGCTGGCCTTCAGCGATCCGGAAAAATCGAAGCTGTCCGATTGCAATGTCGTTTTCTTTGCCACGCCGAATGCGGTTGCGATGTCCCAGGCCGCCGCACTGGTGCAGCAGGGCGTGCGCGTCATTGACCTGTCGGCGGACTTTCGCATTCGTGACATCGCCGAATGGGAGCAGTGGTACAAGGCGAAGCACGCAGCGCCGGATCTTGTGGCCGAAGCGGTGTACGGACTGCCGGAAGTCAATCGCAAACAGATTCGCGCCGCGCGCATTGTCGCCAATCCCGGTTGCTACCCAACCGCTGTGCAGTTGGGTTTTATGCCGCTGGTCGAATCAGGCGCAGTCGATGTCGATCACCTGATTGCAGATGCAAAATCCGGCGTCAGTGGCGCGGGGCGCAAGGCTGAAGTGCATGCATTGTTCTCCGAGGCGGCCGACAATTTCTCCGCCTATGGTTTGGCCGGACATCGCCACTGGCCGGAGATTCGTCAGGGCCTGGCGCAGATGGCCGGACGCGAAGTAGGGCTGGTGTTCATTCCGCACCTCACCCCCATGATCCGCGGCATACACGCCACGCTGTATGCACGCGTCAACCGCGATGTGGATTTCCAGAAACTGTTCGAAGAGCGCTATCGTGACGAGCCGTTTGTTGATGTGATGCCGCCGGGCAGCCAGCCTGACACGCGCTCCGTGCGCGCGGCGAACCTGTGCCGCATTGCCGTGCACAGGCCACGTGAAAAGAATGGCCCGGGAGACACGCTGGTGGTGCTTTCGGTGATCGACAACCTGGTCAAGGGCGCCGCCGGACAGGCGGTGCAGAACATGAACATCATGTTCGATCTGCCCGAGTCGGCCGGGCTGGCCCACGTACCGGTCGTCCCCTAGGCGCAGCGGCACCTCGATTGCCATGGCCGGCCTGATCAAACGCGTCCGCAGGCGCTTCGGCATATCGGCGCCGAGGATGACGGTACGCACGCACCTGGCGTGGTATTGGCGCTGGCTGGGGCTCATTCTCGTTGGAGGGCTGTCCCTCGCCCTGGCTGCGTGGATGTATGATGCAGGGCGCCGCTTTGCCGGATTTGACAGCAGTGAAGTCCAGGAAGAACTGGTGCAGCTTCGTGCCGCGGTAAAGAAAATGGACCAGGACACGGCACAATTGCGCGGCCTGGCCGACGCCGCGGACGCGCGCGTGAAAATCGAGCAAAGCGCGCAGGCCCAGTTGGCGACCCAGGTCAAGCAGCTTGAGGACGAGAACACCCGGCTCAAGGAGGATCTGGCGTTCTTTGAGGGGCTGATTCCGAGCGGGCGGCGCGATGATCGCGTCTCCATACACCGATTCACGGTACAGCCCGGCGCCGTGCCTGGCGAGTATCGCTACCGGCTGCTGGTGTTGCAGGGCGGCCGGCGTGATCGCGAGTTCAGCGGCACCATGCAGTTTTCAGCGGACCTGCAGGACAAGGGACGCAATGCTATGATTCCCTTGGCCGGTGATGGCATCTCCGAGCGAGGTGTGAGGAGCTTGAACTTCAAGTTTTTTCACCGCGTGGAAGGGGTGTTCCGGACTGCGCCCACAGCCAGACTGCGCGCAGTACAGGTGAGGATTTTCGAGAGCGGCAGCAGCGAGACGCGGGCCACCGAGAGCGTCAACCTGCCTTAGCCGGTTAGCCAGGATAAGCAAACGAATATCTGGGGACATGTCATGTTTCGCAAGCAACCGAACAAGCCGCAGAGCCGGATTGACAGCCTGATCGGCGCCGGCACCAAGATCGAGGGCAATGTCAGTTTCGCCGGGGGATTGCGTGTCGACGGCGAGATCACGGGCAATGTCACCGCCGTTGCCGCGCAGGCATCAACCCTGGTGGTGAGCGAGCAGGCCCGTATTGATGGCGAGATCCATGTCTCTCACCTGGTCGTCAACGGGGCGATCAATGGACCGATCTACGCGACCGAGTTTCTGGAATTGCAGTCCAAGTCGCGCGTCAACGGTGATGTCCACTACAACACCCTTGAAATGCAATTGGGCGCCATTGTCGAAGGCCGCCTGGTTCATCGCTCTGGCGAGACCAACAAGACCGTTGAACTCAAGATTGCAGCGAGCAAGCCGGCTGGCTGATCGCGCCTCTTCGGGTAGCGCTCGAACCATACCCGCCAGCTCTGTTCCAATGCCTTGTGAATGGCCTGGAACACCCCAACATTCACCAAAGGCCCTTCATTTTGAAGGGGAATTACGACTGGATCATGTGTTGACCCCGTCATGCACCGGCCGGATAATGGCGCCATACGCATCCAGGAGATAGAAATGAATGCAGTAACAGACATGCCGACAGCGCTGGTTTTTTCCGACAATGCGGCGAACAAGGTAAAAGAACTGATCGATGAGGAAGGCAACACCGAGCTCAAGCTCCGGGTGTTTGTCAGTGGGGGCGGTTGCTCCGGCTTCCAGTACGGCTTCACGTTCGATGAAACGCAGAACGAAGACGATACCGTCATGGAAAAAAATGGCGTGCAACTGCTGATCGATGCGATGAGCTTCCAGTATCTGGCCGGCGCCGAGATTGATTACTCCGAAGGCCTGGAGGGCGCGCAGTTCGTGATCAAGAACCCGAATGCGACCAGCACCTGCGGCTGCGGCTCCTCGTTCTCGGTGTGAGTCACCTCAGCCCCGCGCGGGGGTGAAATAAAAACGGAGGCCTCGGCCTCCGTTTTTTTGTGTGTGGCCTGGTGACGAGTGGCATCACGCCGGATAGATTGCCCCCAGCACGCGCGGTCCTTGTGCACCGGTGACGGCGGGAAGGTTCCCCGGCCGCCCTTCCATCGTTTCACGCGCAAGCCACGCGAAGGCCACCGCCTCCACCCAGTCCGGATGCAGGTCGAGTGCTTCCGTCGTCCTCAATGGCAAACCATTCAGTGCAGATGCCAGGCGCGCCATCAGGTCCGTGTTGTGTGTCCCGCCGCCGCAGGCATGCACCGCCATGCTGCCCGGGCACCAGTGCGAGATCGCCCCGGCGATTGATCGCGCCGTCAGTTCAGCCAGGGTTGCCTGCACATCCTGGGGACGATACTGATCCGGTGCTTGTTCCATCAACCAAGCCATGTTGAAGTGATCGCGCCCCGTGCTCTTGGGGGGCTTGGCCGCAAAATAGGGATCGGCCAGAAGCGCGGCGAGCAGCGCGTCGTTGGCCTTGCCGGAGGCGGCCCAGGCGCCGCCGGCATCATGTGATTTTTTCAGATGCCGCCCGGCCCAGGCATCCAGCAGCAGATTGCCCGGGCCGGTATCGAAGCCGAGCACCGGCAGCGATCGATCGGCCGGCAGCAGCGTGACATTGGCAATGCCGCCGATATTGAGCACGACACGTGTGCGTGACGGATGGCGGAAGCAGGCGGCGTGAAAGGCCGGTACCAGCGGCGCGCCCTGACCGCCGGCGGCAATGTCACGGCTGCGGAAATCGGCCACCACGGTGATTCCGGTGCGCTCGGCCAGCAGGGCGGGATTGTTCAGTTGCAGGGTATAGCCCTCGGCGGGAACATGCCGCACGGTCTGTCCGTGACAGCCGATGGCGGCAATGGAGGCGGGGGCCATCCCTGCCTCTTTCAGAAGGCCCAGCGTGACCTCGGCGTAAATGGCCGCAAGCTGGACCGACGCGCGCGCTGCGCGCTGCAGTTCAGACTGCCCGGCGGTGTTCAGGGCCAGCAATTCACCGCGCAAGTCATCCGGGAACGGCGCATAGCGGCTGGCAATCAGTTTGGGTGAGGTCTGCAGATCGACCAGCGCGGCATCAACGCCGTCAAGGCTGGTGCCTGACATCAGGCCGACGTAAAGAGATGGAGGGGGCGAAGCCAAGCGGGATTGAAGCAGACGGGATTGAGCCAGGCGCAAACTCAAGCGTGCAGCGAGTGCCGCCGCATGTTACTCAAGCAATGCGAGGTTGGTATTGCGCAGCAGGTCGAGTTGTCCGGCCAGTCCGGCCGTTGCGGTCTGGAAGTTGCCAAGGCGTCCCGGGGTGATCGGCTCCGCGGTTGGCAGTGCCAGTGTCAGCGGATTGCGGAACTCATTGTGCACACGGAATTCGTAATGCAGGTGCGGTCCGGTAGCCCAGCCAGTCTGGCCGACATAACCGATGATTTCGCTCTGCCCGACGCGCATGCCGGGGCGCAGGCCCTTGGCGAAGGCGCTCAGGTGCGCATACCAGGTCGTCATGCCGCCGCTGTGCTTGATCACCACTACGTTGCCATAACCGCCCTGG
This sequence comes from Bordetella parapertussis, assembly GCA_945885335.1. Classification (GTDB taxonomy): domain Bacteria; phylum Pseudomonadota; class Gammaproteobacteria; order Burkholderiales; family SG8-39; genus CAIYPG01. The sequence continues at coordinate 8,179 of CAMCYY010000063.1, read as the reverse complement.
CGAGTGACAAGTTCGACCACACCATCGCCGGTGGCGCGCACGCGGGTGCCGGCGGGCGCGCCGTAATCAACCCCGTTATGCCGGCGCCATTCTTTCAGGATAGGGTGGAAGCGGTTCGAGAAACCCGAGGTGACGCGTGAGAATTCCAGCGGCGAGCGCAGGAAGGCCTTGCGCAGGTTCTTGCCCTCCGGTGTGTAGTAACCGCCCTTGCTGCCAGGGGTTGCGGTGTCCTGGAACCATACGGCGCGCAGCACGCGCTGCTGATTGACGAACTCGGCCGCGAGCAGCCGGCCCGGGCGCACCTGCCGGCCCTGATGCGACAGCATTTCATAGACCACGGTAAAGCGGTCGCTCTTGCGCAGGTCACGGTGAAAGTCGATGTCACCGGAAAATATGTCGGCCAACTGAGTGGCGATACTGTCCGGGATGCCGGCATTGTCCGTGGCGGCAAACAGTGAAGAGCGGATTTCTCCGGACTTCATCACGTTGTTGGTTGCCAGCGTGGCGATGCTTTCTTTAGCCTGGAAGCTGTCGCCCTGGGGCTGTATGGAAACCAGCTTGTCGCCCGGATTCAGGAACCACAGCCCGAGCAGGTCGCCGTCCTCGGAGGTCTTGGCCTGTACGGTGGTGCCGGGGCGCAGTGCGCGCATCGGTGCACTGACCTGGGGCAGGGCGAGCAGGCGGCGGGTTTCAGTTTCGTCGATGCCGATGCGGTCGAGCAGGCTGGAAATCGTATCACCACGCTGCAGGCGGTCTTCATGCATGTAGGTCAAGCCGGTGCTGCCGGAAATGCTTTCCACCTTCGGGCTGAGCAATTGCTCAACCGGAACTGTCGTCAGCGGCAGCGGCGCGTCGGCGACGGTACCGAACGCAGCGACCATGGCGAATAGCGATGCCACGGCAGTGCCGCCGAGCAGCATCGCCATGCGGCGGCGGTGCCCGGTGGAGTTTGATTGCGCTACAATCGGCATCAGCTTGTTTTGGTTCATGTTCTGAAGCTGCAGGAAAGAACGGAAGTGTAGCAAAAACGGGGCCTGAGCGATGCGCATTCACCGGCTGAGTCCCTGGCCCCGGTCCACGCTCTGAAACCCTCCCCAAGCCATGTCCGCCCCTCAAGACCTCCCCAATCAGCTAAAAATCATCAAACGTGGCGCGCAAGAGCTGCTGGTTGAGGCGGAACTGGTCGAAAAGCTCAAATTAGGGCGTCCTTTGCGCATTAAATTGGGCATGGACCCCACCGCGCCTGACCTGCACCTCGGTCATACCGTGGTGATCAATAAATTGCGTCAATTTCAGGACCTGGGCCATCACGTTCAGTTCCTGATCGGCGATTTTACCGGCATGATCGGCGATCCTACCGGCAAGAACGCGACACGGCCGCCCCTGTCCCGTGAGCAGATTGCGGCCAATGCCAGTACCTACAAGACCCAGGTTTTCAAAATCCTCGATGCGGAGCGCACCGAGGTTTTGTTCAACTCGGAATGGTGCGACAAGCTGGGTTCGGCGGGCATGATCCGCATCGCCTCGACCTATACCGTGGCGCGCATGCTGGAGCGGGACGACTTTACCAAGCGCTACCAGGCCAACCAGCCCATTGCGATCCACGAGTTTCTGTACCCGCTGATGCAGGGCTACGACTCGGTGGCCATGAAATCCGACGTTGAGCTGGGCGGCACCGACCAGAAATTCAACCTGCTGGTCGGGCGCGAACTGCAAAAGCACCATGGCCAGCCGACGCAGTGCATTCTGACCATGCCGCTGCTGGAAGGGCTGGATGGCGTCAATAAGATGTCCAAGTCCATGGGCAACACCATCGGCATCACCGAGGCGCCGAACGACATGTTCGGCAAGCTGATGTCAGTGTCTGACGACCTGATGTGGCGTTACCTCGAACTGCTGTCCTTTGAGTCGCTGGAGACCATCGCCGGCTGGAAGGCTGAAGTAAAGGGCGGGCGCAACCCGCGCGACATCAAGGTGCTGCTGGCGCGCGAAATCATTACGCGCTTTCATTCGCCGGCCGATGCCGATCGCGCCGAGGCCGATTTCGACGCGCGCTTCCGCCAGGGCGCCATGCCGGAGGACATGCCGGAAGTGACGCTGCCCTCGGGCGGAAAATCCATGCCCATCGCGCAGGTGCTTAAAGCCGCGAACCTGAATGCCAGCACCTCCGAGGCGCTGCGCATGATCGAGCAAGGCGGTATCCGCATGGATGGCGAGCGCGTCAGCGACAAGGCCTTGCAGCTCGCACCCGGCGCGACCGTGGTGCTGCAGGTGGGCAAGCGCAAGTTCGCGCGCGTCACCCTTGCGCTTGGCTGATCCATGTCCGGCGAGCCTGCTGCGCCAGTCATTGACGCAGTGATTGACGTTCGGGCGGCCGGCAAGGCCTACCCGAATGGCACGCGTGCCCTCGACCCGGTCACCCTGACGGTACGCCGGCGCGAATTCGTGACCCTGCTCGGCCCCTCCGGCTGCGGCAAAAGCACCCTGCTGAAGATGATGGCCGGCTTGCTTGCGCCCTCGGAGGGCAGCGTCAGCACCGCCGATGGCCGCATGGGCTTTGTGTTCCAGGATGCCACTTTGATGCCATGGGCCACCGTGCGCGCCAACGTGCGCCTGCCGCTGGATCTCGCCCGTCACGATCAGTCAGTCGCTGATGCGCGCGTTGACCAGGCGCTGGAGGCGGTAGGGCTTGACGGCACCGCCGGCCACCGGCCGCGCGAACTCTCCGGCGGCATGCGCATGCGTGCTTCGCTGGCGCGCGCGCTGGTGAACGACCCCGAGCTGCTGTTGATGGACGAACCCTTCGGTGCGCTGGATGAAATCACGCGCAACCGGCTCGATGCCGACCTCATCCGGCTGTGGGAGCAGCGCCACCTCACCGTGGTGTTTGTCACCCACAGCATCTTTGAGGCGGCATTTCTGTCCACGCGCGTGCTGGTCATGTCGGCGCGGCCCGGACGCATTGTCAGTGAGCTCGTCATCGAGGAGCCGCAGCCGCGCAGCGAGTCGTTTCGCGGCAGCACGCGCTTTGCCTATAACTGCCGGCAACTGTCGGCCTTGCTCGCGGATGCGGAAGGGGCAGGCGCGGCATGAACGCCACCAGGGCAGGCGCCCCGCGGGTTTCCGACATCGCCGCACCGCTCGCGGTCGGCGCATTCGTGCTGTTGTTGTGGCAGGTGCTGGTCACCGCGCTGGAGGTGCCCGACTATCTGGTGCCCTCGCCGCTGCGCGTGGCACGGGCGCTGGTGGAGGATCGCGAGCTGCTGGCCGGTTCGCTGTGGGTGACACTGAAAATCATGCTCGCCGCTTTTCTGCTGGCGGTAATCGCGGGTACTGCAGCCGCCTTCCTGTTCGTGCAAAGCCGCTGGATCGAGCGTTCGCTGTTTCCCTACGCGGTGCTGCTGCAGGTCACCCCCATCGTGGCGATCGCGCCGCTGGTCATCATCTGGGTCAAGGACATCGAGGCGGCGCTGGTACTGTGCGCTGCCATCGTGGCGATTTTTCCGGTCATCTCCAACACCACGCTGGGCCTGAAGAGCGTTGACCCCGGCCTGGCCGACCTGTTCCGGTTGCATCACGCCACGCGCTGGCAGACGCTGGTCCGTCTGCGCATTCCCGGTGCGCTGCCGTATTTCTTTGGCGGCCTGCGCATTGCGTCCGGACTGGCACTGATCGGTGCGGTGGTCGCGGAGTTTGTTGCCGGCACTGGCGGCAATGGCGCCGGCCTGGCCTACCAGATACTGATTGCCGGTTTCCAGCTCAATGTGCCGCGGCTGTTCGCTGCGCTGTTCCTGATCGCGGTGACCGGTGTCGTGCTGTTTCTCATCATGGCCGGGTTGTCACGGCTGGCCCTGCGCGGCTGGCATGAGAGCGAGCTGTCCGACGAGCGGTAAGTCCGGTAGCCGCAGGGAAAGCGCAGGAATTATTTTATTACCTGTGATTACAATTATTCGTTTCATGCTTATGAATGAAAGAATAAAAAATAAAATTGATAATATCAAACGCTGATCTTGGCGCCCGGTTCGATGGTGCGTCCAGGCGGCAGTGCGCGGCCCTCGGTTGCGACATGCGCTTTGAGCAGCCGATGCGTGACCATGCAAACGCGCCGGTCATCTGGCGTCACACAGCTTCACGCCGGTGATCAGGACTTCTTTAAGCCGGTCGCCGTCACGCAGCACGAACAGCGCGTCCATGCCGCGATCCCGGGCCAGCGCAATGCCGTCCTCACCCAATACCAGCAGTGCCGTAGCCCAGGCGTCGGCAAGCATGCAGCTGGGCGCGAGCACGGTGACGGCCGCCAGGCGGTTCGAAACCGGTTGGCGCAAGCGCGGGTTCATCGTGTGCGCATGGCGCTTCCCGGCAATCTCAACCCAGTGGCGATAATCGCCGGAGGTGGCAATTGCCGTGTCCTCGAGTTCCATCACGCCGGATACCTCACGGGTGCCATAAGTCGGCTTTTCGATCCCGACAGTCCACACCGTACCGTCCGGCTTGCAGCCGCGCGCGCGCATTTCCCCGTCAATGCCGACCAGGTAGCTGTTGATTTTCCAGCCATCGAGGCAGTGTGCGAGCTGGTCGACGCCGTAGCCCTTGGCAATACCGGAAAGGTCAAGCGTGACCGGTGCCCGCTTGCGCACCTGCTGGCGGGCACGATCCACATCCAGTGTTGTGGTGGCCGCTCGGTACGTCGTTTCCTGCAGTGCTGCGAGTCGTGACGATGGCGCACGTTGCGACGGCCCGAATCCCCAAGCCTCCACCAGATCCCCTACCGTCATGTCGAAGGCACCGTTCGATTGCAGATTTACCTGCAGGCCGGTCTCGATCACATGAAGCAGCGCCCTCGGTGCGGCAATCCAGGTATTTTCGGGAGCCGCGTTAATGCGGCACAGGTCGGAGGCGGGGTTCCAGGTCGACATTTGTCGGTCGACCTGGTCCACCGCGGCAAACAGGCTGGCGCCGATGGCCGTCGTGTCCGACCCCTCGGGGGCGTAGAAAACGGCCGTGTAGCGTGTGCCCATCGTCTCGCCGTTCAGGCTGTAACGCTGCAAAGCGGGGCATGTGGACTGTTCAGAAGATGTCTTCACGATACCTTCCGCTGGCCCTGAGCGTCCGGATGTTCAGGCTGAGCGGGGCAAGGATATCGTCAAGGGCCTGCCTGACGCTGTCCGCCATCGCGCTGCTGCCGCAAACCAGCACCTGGCCGCCATTCGCGATCAGCTTGCGCATGTTGTCGGCATCATCCATCAATCGGTTCTGCACGCGCACGCCATTCTTCACCCGTGAGAAGGCTGTGTGCAACTGGGTCAGCCGCCGGTCAGCCAGATAGTTCCGAAGTTCGGGTTCATACAGGAAGTCGGTTTCGGGGTCGCGACCACCCCAGTACAGGTACATCGGGTGCTTGCCGGTATTGTTGCGGATGAACCCGGCAAGCGGTCCGATCCCGGTGCCGGCGCCCACCAGGATGACCGGCGTCTTGCCGGACGCGGGACGAAACTGCGGATTGGACTGGATGAAGGCCGCGATGCAGTCGCCCGGCTGAAGCCCATGCAGGTAGGTCGAGCACACGCCCCCTGGCTGCTTGCGTACGCAGATTTCGAGGATGCCGTTGCTGGCGCCGCTGGCCAGTGAGTAGAACCTTGGCATCGGGCTGCCTGGAGCCATGACACCGACCAGGTCGCCGGCCTCGAAACGTGGCAGCCGCTGGTGCGCGAACAGTCGTTCACGCAATCCGTCCGGTTTGCGCGCCGGGCCGGCGGCAAAGCGCAGAACGACGGTCGGTTCAGGCGCCTGCGGGCCGTATTCGACGCGTTCACTCAGGCGCAAAGCAAACGTCCGGGGTAGTGCCGGCGTATGCTCGAGTATGAGTTCGCGCCCAAGCAGCGCGCCGACGGTGACGCCCCATCGTGCAAATTCCTGCGTTGACTGGCGATTGATTGTGACCAGATCAAGGGCATGGTGCCATCCATGCGCGAGCATCGCAGCATCGACATCCTTTGCGAACTGGCAGAACTTCGAAAACTGGCGATCGCCAAAGCCGAGGACGGCAAAGCCGGCCGCCGGGTTGGCGGGTACCCGGTCGAGCTGCGCCAGGAACTGGTTGGCCGAAGCGGGGGCGTCGCCGTCGCCATAGGTTGCCGCAAGAATGAACAGGTGGCGGGCGGCGCTGTACCCGGACGAAAGCTCGTTCATCGGCGCCGTATGCACGCGCTGCCCGGCCTTGCGCAATTCGTCATGCAGCACGCGTGCGAATCCCCATGTGCTGTTGTTCTCGCTGCCCACCAGGATCACTGTCTCGGCTGACTGGGGAGCGCTGTTGCCGGGGATGCGGGGTCGGGCGCGCCGCCGCTGCCACCAGACTGTCGCGCCGGTTATGGCCAGCCAGGGCGCGCCAAGCGCACAGAGGCCAAGAAAGAGGCCGAGCCACCACAGGCCTTCGCCTGTGTGCAGCTGGTAGATCAGTTCATAGGCTTCGCGCACGCCACTGTGCGCGCGAAAGGCCAGCAGCTCGCCGCTGGATTGGTCGACGTAGGCATCGCCCTGCACCGTGCGTAAAGTGTAGACAGCGGACGGGTCGCCGGGAATTGGATATACCAGTTCGCGCAGGTCTGCAAGATCGGTTGCCAGCAGCGCGGGCAGACGGGAAGCGGGCGTTGGCGCACCACCGGACGTGGTGGCAGGGAAATCAGGTTCGGCCTGCATGCCATCGGCAATCAGGCCCAGGGTTGCCGCCGACAGGTAAGTACCGGTCAGCGCTGACAACAGCAGGCCTGCAACGGCAACGCGGCCAACCCCGGCGTGCCAGCGCTGGCTGCGGCTGCCGTGCAGGGGCCGGATTACCTGGCGCCATCCCCCAACGCGCTTCACCAGCAACAACATGCCTGATAGGGAAAGCACCAGCATCGCCAGTGCCGTGATGCCGGTTGCAATGCGACCGGGGGTATCGAGGAGCAGGGATCTGTGCAGTTGCTTGACCCAGCGCGAGAATGCCGACGGCACATGGGGCGCGATGCCTTGGCCGCTCAAAGGGTCGACGCGGTCTATTCCCGGTCTATTTTCCGTGCTGTAGTAAACAATGAGCGAACCAGAGGGTGTGCGCTGAATCTGCTCAGCCCCCGGGTAATGACGCGCCACCCTTTCCGCCAGTGCGGCCACGCTGACGCCTGCCGGTATGCTGGTCCCGAGTCGGTCGAGCGCAGGATTGACCGACAACACCGCGCCGGTGATTCCCAGCAATATGACGAGCAGCGCACTGATCAGCCCCGGGAGCGAATGGAGTTGGCGCAACAAGCTGGCAGCGGCTACATGTTGTAGGTGAAGGACTGGATGTAGCCGCGCCCCTTGACCGGCTTGCCGGCGCCTTGCTTGGTCAGCGGTGTTCGTGCATCGGCAGGGTTGTCGCGACCGTCCTCAACGGCACTATCAACGCGTATTTCAAACCCGGCATCGATCAGGGCGTCGGCCACGTCGACGGTCACCTTGAGCGATTTTCCACTGCCGACGCTGGCGCCGGTGAGCCCGTCAAACTCGCGCGCATTGAGTCCGCTGCCGCGCGCCCAGTCGCTCAGGTGCTTGTAATATTTTGTCTTGGTACCAGACACCCACAGTGTCTTTCTGTACTTGCCGGCTGCGTCGGTGACATAGAAGGCAAGATAGGCGCCGTTGCCGCCGTAGTTCTGCAGCTGGGTGGTGAGCACGACAGGGCGCGCTTGAACCAGTCCGGGTAGCGCAAAGGCGCCCGCCAGGCAGGCGCCAGCGATGATCTTCTTCATGGAGTATTCCTTTTGGTTGTTGGGTCCGTGCGCTCGCTGCGGCCGGCCACCGGCTGCACCGGGCCAAGATAGTCCGAGGCATCGCCTGCTGTGCCAAATTCGACCTCCAGGCTGCGAATGCGCAACGAGGCCGGGAAGTACTTGGCCTTGATCTTGTTACCCATGCGGTCGACTCCCCTGATCTCATAGCAGCCATCGTCAACCCTGATGCGCTGGGCCGTCCGGCCGTGCTGTTCGAATTCTTTCTGCAATAGCTCTCGTGGTTTCCATGTGGCGATGGGGTCCGTGCAGTTGGTATCGGCGAATGTCGTGCCGCTGATGACAAAAGCGGCCAGCGCAGCGAGCGTGCGGAACAGGGTCATCGCGTATTCCTCGGTAATGGGCGCGGCTGGATTGAAGCGGGAGAAAGG
>CAMCYY010000062.1 GCA_945885335.1 Bordetella parapertussis | reverse complement strand
CCCCAACGACATCTTCGCCAAAGCGCGCGAACGCGCGAACGCCCAGAGCCTGCCTTACGCCGGAAGCGTGTCACCGGCCGAGGCGCACGCCCTCGTCACCCACAACCCAGCCATCAAACTGGTCGATGTGCGCACGCGCGCCGAATGGGAATGGGTGGGCAAGGCTCCCGGTGCCGTGCTGGTTGAATGGAATACCTGGCCCGATGGCCAGCCGAACGCGCAATTCATCGATGAATTGCGCGCGCAGATCCCCGATCCGGCCACGCCGGTATTGTTCCTGTGCCGCTCAGGCGGGCGCTCGCACAACGCTGCGGCCGCGGCTGCCGCTGCCGGCTATGCGCAAAGCTTCAACGTGCTGCAGGGTTTCGAGGGCGACAAGAACGACAAGGGCCAGCGCAACACCGTCGGCGGCTGGCGCGCCGCTGGACTGCCCTGGGTGCAGGGATAGAACCAGAATACGGCAGTCTCGATGATTCACTCAGTACGCGGCACCCGCGGCATGGCGGTCACACCGCATGCGCTTGCATCTCAATCAGCGCTCGCCGTTTTGCGCGAAGGCGGCAACGCCATCGAAGCGGCGATTGCCGCAGCGGCCACGATTGCGGTGGTGTATCCGCACATGAATTCCATCGGCGGGGACAGCTTCTGGTTGCTGCATGTGCCAGGCAAGGCACCGGGGGTGATTGAAGCCTGTGGTGCCGCAGCGGGCGCGGCATCGCTGGACTGGTATCACGCGCGCGGCATTACGCACAGCATTCCCTTCGCCGGTGGCCCTGCGGCGAACACGGTGGCAGGAACCATCGCCGGCTGGGGCACGGCCTTCAAGCTGTCGCGCAGCATCGGCGGACGACTGCCGCTGAAACGCCTGCTGGAAGACGCCATCCACTACGCCGAGCGCGGCTATCCCGTCACGCGCGGACAAGCGCTGGCCACCGCCGACAAGCGCATGGCGCTGCAGGACCAGCCCGGCTTCGCAGCCACCTTCCTGCATGGCAACGCCGTGCCCGAGACCGGCAGCCTGTTCGTGCACACACGCCTGGCTGCCACGCTGCGCCGCCTCGCCCGTGCCGGCACCGAAGATTTTTATCGCGGCGATCTGGCGCGCGTCATTGCCCGCGAGTTGCAGCGTGCCGACAGCCCGCTGACGCTGGCCGACCTTGAGCGCCATCAGAGCGTGCTGCGTAATCCGCTGGCGCTGGCGCATTCAGCCGGCACGGTGTTCAACGCACCGCCACCAACGCAGGGCCTCATGTCGCTGGTCATGCTGGGCATCCTGGACCAGTTGCGCGTGCAGCAATATGCGCCGACCTCGGCGGAGTACGTGCACTTTGCTGCCGAGGCGATCAAGCAGGCCTTTCGCATTCGCGACGCCCATGTCACCGATCCGGCCTGGATGAAAGTTGATCCGCGCGAGTTCCTGCGGCCACAGAAGCTGCGCGAACTGGCGGCAAACATTGACCCGCGCCGCGCCGCGCCCTGGGGCGCGGGACGCATTGGCGGCGACACGGTATGGATGGGCGTGGTCGATGGCGCGGGCCGCGCGGTATCCATCATCCAGAGCACTTATCACGAGTTCGGCTCGGGCATCGTGCTGGGCAACACCGGCATCAACTGGCAGAACCGCGGCTGCGCGTTTTCGCTCGATCCGGCGAACATCAATGCCGTCGCCCCCGGCAAGAAGCCCTTTCACACGCTCAATCCGGCCATGGCCAGGCTCAAGGACGGCCGCGTCATGGTGTATGGCTCCATGGGTGGTGACGGCCAGCCGCAGGCGCAGAACGCGGTGTTCACACGCATGATCGGACATGGACTGTCGGCACAGGAGGCGGTGAGCGCGCCGCGCTGGCTGCTGGGCCGCACCTGGGGCCAGACCAGCGACACGCTAAAGCTGGAATCGCGCTTTCCGCTGTCGGTGGCGGAGAAGCTGGGCGGCATGGGACACGAAGTGGAAATCCTGCAGGCCTGGGACACGACGGTGGGCCATGCCGGGGCCATCCTGCGTCATCCCGACGGCGTGCTGGAGGGGGGTGCCGATCCGCGCTCCGATGGCCTGGTGGCGGCCTTCTAGTCAGATATTAATATTATCGTTTTCGAAAACTTAATAAATAAGCATAAGAATTCAGAAAATAATTGTTATCAGGTATTTAAACCTGTGACCAGTTCACGATGCCACTCCATGCAGTCAGCAACACCACGGCACCGAACACGATGCGGTACCAGGCGAACAGCGTGAAGTCGTGCGTGGTGATGTAGTGCAACAGCCAGCGCACACAGAAAAAAGCCGAGACAAAAGCCGCGACCGAGCCGACGCCAAACAGCGGAAGGTCGTCAACCGAGAGCAGCGCACGATTCTTGTAGAGGTCATACATGCCCGCAGCGACCAGCGTGGGCCCCGCCAGAAAAAAGGAAAACTCCGTCGCCGCGCGACGCGACAGACCGAACAGCATGCCGCCGATGATGGTGGCGCCCGAACGTGAAGTGCCCGGGATCAGCGCCAGCGCCTGTGCGCAGCCGACTTTCAGTGCATCGCGCCAGGTCATGTCGTCCACCTGCTCGATGCGCACTGCCCGCATCGAGCGCGCCGGACGCTCCACCCAGAGAATGATGACGCCGCCGACAATGAACGCCAGCGCCACCGGCACCGGCGCGAACAAATACGACTTGATGAATTTGCCGAACAGCAAACCCAGCACCGCCGCCGGCATGAAGGCGATCAACAGGTTGGACACAAAGCGCCGCGCTTCGGGGCTCGTCCCCAGGCCGCACAGCACGTTGCGGAAACGTACGCGGTATTCCCACACGATGGCCAGCATCGCTCCGGTCTGTATCACCAGTTCGAAGACCTTGCCCTTCTCGTCATTGAAGCCGAGCAGATGTCCGGCCAGGATGAGATGGCCGGTGGAGGAAACTGGGAGAAACTCGGTCAGGCCCTCGACGACGCCCAGAACCAGAGCCTTCAGCAATAGCAGGTAATCCATGTGGCAGGCATTCTACCTGCCGACGCCCGTCACGATGACAACCTGTGCGCCAACTCAGGCGGTGACGTGGATCATTTCCCGCACCATGGGATAGACGCCACTGTTCCATTTGCGGCCGCTGAACACGCCGTAATGCCCGACCCCCATCTGGACGTAGTGGCTTTTCAGGTAAGGGCGGATGCCGCTGCACACTTCCTGCGCCGCGACGGTCTGCCCAATGGCGCAGATGTCGTCGCGCTCGCCTTCGACCGTCAGGAGCGCCGTACGGCGGATCTTGCTGGGATCGACAATGCGGTCACCATATTTCAGGCGCCCCAGCGCCAGGTCATGTTCCTGGAACACGCTGCGCACCGTCTCGAGGTAGAACTCGGCGGGCAGGTCCAGCACCGCGAAGTATTCGTCGTAGAACGCCTTGGCCATGCGTGCTTTTTCGGTCTCGCCCGTCGCCAGGTTTTCGTACATGTCGGCAAAGGACTTGACGTGGCGCTGCAGGTTCATGCTCACAAAGGCGGTGAGTTGCAGGAAGCCGGGATAGACCTTGCGCTGCGCCCCCGGGTAACGCGACGGCACGGTGCAGATCAGGTTCTTCTCGAACCACTCGATGGGTTTGCTGGTGGCGAGGCGGTTGACGTCGGTGGGATTGACGCGCGTGTCGATCGGCCCCGCCATCAGGGTAAGACTGCGCGGACAGGCGGGGTGGCCGTCCTCGGCCATGATGGCGGTTGCCGCCAGCGCCGCAACGCAGGGCTGGCAGATCGCCACCATATGGGCCGGCCCCATGGCATTCAGAAAGCCGATGAGATGCTCGACGTAGCCATCCATGCCGAATGGTCCGGCCTGCAGCGGGATGTCACGCGCGTTGTGCCAGTCGGTGATGTACACATCGTGGTCAGCCAACATGGTGCGCACGGTTTCGCGCAGCAGGGTGGCGAAGTGGCCCGACATCGGCGCAACAATGAGCACCGGCGGCTGCTCCGCCGCCATGTCCTTCTTGAAATGCAACAGCGTGCCAAAGGGCATGGTGAGCGCCACTTCCTCGCTCACCGGCACCTCACGCTCACCCACACGCACGCTGTCGATGCAGAACGGTGGACGGGTATGCGTCACCTTGGTGGCGGAAAAAACCTCGTAGGCCGCCGCCATCTTGCGCACAAAGGGGTTGCCCAGCGGACTGCCGGCCGTGGGCCCCAGCAGGGTTGCTGCGGCCTGGGCAAACATGTGCAACGGCGCCATGGCGTCGGTTTGCGCGTCGTAGGCCTGATACCAGCTTGGAAAATAGGTCTGCATGCTCCGCGCCACTGAATCTTGGGAAAACTATCCGTAATGGCGCTCACGCAACTTGCGGGCCAGTTTCCGAACCCGGGGCAAACGGGGATGGCACAGCCCTTGCAAACACATGCCCCCAACAGGAGGCGCAAACCCATGGGCAAGGCAACACTCACCATCAGCAGCAGGAATTATTCGTCGTGGTCGCTGCGCGGATATCTGCTGGCAAAACTGGCCAAGCTGGATTTCGAGGAAAAGGTCGTTCCGCCGGACGATGTGTCAGCACGCGCCGAGCTGCTGCTGCTGTCTTCGTCCATCCTCGTGCCCTGCCTGACGCACAATGACGCCAAGGTCTGGGACACGCTGGCCATTGCCGAGTACCTGAATGAAATCAAACCGAAGGCAGGACTGTGGCCGGCTGACCGGGTGGCGCGCGCGCATTGCCGCGCGATCTGCGGCGAGATGCATTCGGGCTTCAGCGCCATGCGCTCATCGCTGCCGATGAACCTCAAGAAACGCTTTCCTGGACACAAGATCTGGGCGCGCGCCCAGGGCGACATTGATCGCATCACCGAAATCTGGCGCGAATGCCTGACGACCTACGGCGGACCCTACCTGTTCGGGGAAAAACCCTGCGCCGCCGATGCCATGTATGCCCCGGTCACGACGAGGTTCATAACCTATGACGTCAAGCTGGACCGGATAAGCACTGAATACTGCCAGCGCATCGCCACCTGGCCCGACCTGATGACATGGGTCGCGGCGGCAAAACTCGAACCGGAAGAAATCGACGAATTCGACTTCGAATTCTGAATCGCCCCAGCTCAGCAGCGTTCGCTTACTTCCACACTGACTTCCACGGGGTAGGGCCAGGGATGTCGCAAGGTCCCGGCACTTCGACCGTTCCGAAATCGGCCGGGCTGGTGATTTCCAAGTACTCCATGTCCGGGGAATAGTCGAACAAATAGTGCGTGATGCCCGGGCGCTGGTGGACCACATCGCCGGCGGAAACCAGGGTTTCCTTGTCTTCGTACATGAAGCGCGCCCAGCCCTTGGTCATGACGACAATATGAAAATCCGCCACATGACGGTGCCATCCGGTGCCCTTTTCAGGTGCAAGATTGGCCTTGACCAGCTGCGCGATGACCTTGCCGTTCGTAGCATCGGCAACGCCGAGGTCCTTGTACAAAAAGAAGTCGCGCAGACCGTCCGAGCGCCATTGCGTGTCGCCGGGTTTGACGTGGGAGAATTTGGTCGCAGTTTGGGTAACCGCGGGCTTGGTTGCAGTCGGGGTATCCAGCATGGCATGGCTCCTGAGAGGAATCTGCCGGAGACAAAGCATTAAATATTCCAAGCCCTCCCGCGTCTTGGATACAAGCCCCTTGAACACAAGACTGCAGCGGCGCGCTGAAAGCGCGCCGCTGTGAACTCGCTCAGACCTTGCGGTAGATCTCCGCGCCCTGCTTGACGAACTCGATCGACTTCTGCTGCATGCCCTTTTTCAGCGCATCCTGGGCTGACACGCCTTGCTTCGCCGCATAGTCACGCACATCCTGCGTGATTTTCATGGAACAGAAGTGCGGCCCGCACATGGAGCAGAAATGCGCAATCTTTGCGCCATGCTGCGGCAGCGTCTCGTCGTGAAAATCCTTCGCGGTATCCGGATCGAGACCCAGATTGAACTGGTCTTCCCAGCGGAACTCGAAGCGCGCTTTTGACAATGCGTTGTCGCGGATCTGCGCGCCGGGATGGCCCTTCGCCAGATCAGCCGCATGCGCGGCGATCTTGTAGGCAATGATGCCGTCCTTGACGTCCTTCTTGTCGGGCAGGCCAAGATGCTCCTTGGGCGTCACATAGCACAGCATCGCGGTGCCATACCAGCCGATCTGCGCAGCGCCGATGGCACTGGTGATGTGGTCGTAACCCGGCGCGATGTCCGTGGTGAGCGGCCCCAGGGTGTAGAACGGCGCCTCGTAGCATTGCTCGAGTTGCAGGTCCATATTCTCCTTGATGAGCTGCATGGGCACATGGCCCGGGCCTTCGATCATCACCTGCACGTCGTGCTTCCAGGCCACCTGCGTCAGTTCGCCCAGTGTCTTCAGTTCGCCGAGTTGCGCCTCGTCGTTGGCATCCCAGATGGAGCCCGGGCGCAGGCCATCGCCCAGCGAAAACGACACGTCATAGGCCTTCATGATTTCGCAGATGTCCTCGAAGCGGGTGTAGAGGAAATTCTCCTCGTGATGCGCCAGGCACCACTTCGCCATGATGGAACCACCGCGCGACACGATGCCGGTCATGCGACCGGCCGTCATCGGCACATAGCGCAGCAGCACGCCGGCGTGAATCGTGAAGTAGTCCACGCCCTGCTCGGCCTGCTCGATCAGCGTGTCGCGGAAAATTTCCCAGGTCAGGTCCTCGGCCTTGCCATCCACTTTTTCCAGCGCCTGATAGATCGGCACCGTGCCGATGGGCACCGGCGAGTTGCGCACAATCCATTCGCGCGTTTCGTGGATGTTCTTGCCAGTGGACAGATCCATGACCGTGTCACCGCCCCAGCGGATGGACCAGGTCATTTTCTCGACTTCTTCGGCAATACCGGAGCCCAGAGCGGAATTGCCGATGTTCGCGTTGATCTTCACCAGGAAGTTGCGGCCGATGATCATCGGCTCGGATTCCGGATGATTGATGTTCACCGGAATGATGGCGCGCCCACGTGCCACTTCGCTGCGCACGAACTCCGGTGTGATTTCCGCAGGAATCGCCGCACCAAAGGACTGGCCGGGGTGCTGGCGCATCATCAGCGTCGCGAGTTTTTCGCCCTGCGGGCCGGACGCCTTGAGCGAGGCAAGATACTCATTGCGACGCAGGTTCTCGCGGATCGCGACATATTCCATTTCCAGCGTGATGATGCCTTTGCGCGCGTAGTGCATCTGCGACACATTGCGGCCGGCCTGGGCACGGCGCGGCTGGCGCTTCAGGCCGAAGCGCATCGCCGTCAGGCGCTCGTCGGCCAGGCGTTCCACGCCGTAGTCCGACGAAGGCCCGGTCAACTCCTCACTGTCACCGCGTTCGGCAATCCAGGCACCGCGCAGCGCCGGCAGGCCCTGGCGAATGTCGATCTTCGCGTCGGGGTCGGAGTAGGGGCCGGAACAGTCATAGACGAAAATCGGTGGATTCTTCTCCGCGCCGAAGGACGCCGGCGTATCGGCCTGCGACACTTCGCGCATGGGCACGCGGATGTCAGGACGCGATCCTTCGACATAGATCTTGCGCGAATTCGGCAAGGGCTTGACTGCGGCCTCGTCAACATGCGCCGTTGCTGCAATGAAACTGGGATTGGCTGCTGCCATGATTCTCTCCTTCTCGGCCTTGTGGCCAGATGACCGGCGAAGGGGAATGCGGCGGCGGAGCGCCACGCTTCCCTTCGGCGGCATTATCCGCATCAGGTTCCAAGGGTTTCTCTCACCCGGCGCGCATTCATCATGCTGCGCCAGGACCCCTGCGTCGTCACAAGCTACCCCAAGCGACCGGGGCGCGCAAGCATGCGATCAAAGATCACCGCAGAGACGGGAAGTCGCCGCCCCCGGTTCACGCCGCATTATCCGGGACCGATGCTAAAATCCTGATCTGAATATGCTTTACTTGGTTGTCTCCACAATGATCTCCACAATGGCTCCGCAATGAACCTGGAACAAGCGCGTTTCAATATGGTCGAGCAACAGATTCGTACCTGGGAAGTGCTGGACCAGGACGTGCTCAATCTCCTTTACGTCATTCGCCGCGAAGAGTTCGTGCCCGCCGCGTGCCGTGACCTGGCGTTTTGCGACCTGGAAATCCCCATTGGCGACGGTGAGCGCATGTGGCAACCCAAACTGGAAGCCCGTGTCGTTCAGGAGTTGTCAGTCAGGAAATCCGATCGCGTGCTGGAGGTCGGCACCGGCACTGGCTATCTCACGGCATTGCTGGCCCAGCGCGCCCAGCAGGTTTTTTCAGTCGAGATCAATCCGGCCCTGAAAGCAATGGGAGAAAAAGCACTCAAGGCCCATGGCATCGACAACGTCACGGTCGAACTGGGTGACGCCGCGCAGGGGTGGGAGAAGCACGGTCCCTACAACGTCATCGTGCTGACCGGTTCAACACCGGTGCTGCCGCAGGCATTGCTGAACCAGTTGAAGCCGGGCGGGCGCTTGTTTGCAATTGTCGGCGACGCTCCAGTCATGGCTGCGCGTCTGGTGACCTGTTCTGCGGCGGGCTCATATGCCTCCATCGATTTGTTCGAAACCTGCTTCCCGCCGCTGCTAAATGCCCTGCAGCCAAAGCGCTTCGAGTTCTGAACTGCTGCGCCGACCATCCTTGCTTTCCCCGACACCATGAATCAACTCAGTCCGCGCGAACTGTCCGAGTGGTTGTCCGATCCGGAGCGTGCAAAACCTCTTTTGCTGGATGTTCGCGAGCCCTGGGAATTCGAGCTCTGCCACATTGACGGATCGATTCCGGTACCGATGAACAGCGTGCCGCAGCGCCTGCAAGAACTGGATCCCGATGCACAGACCGTCGTGATCTGCCATCATGGCGCGCGCAGTTTCCAGGTGGCGCATTTTCTCGAGCGAAATGGATTTCAGCAATTGCACAATCTCGCCGGCGGCGTTGACGCATGGGCGCGAACCGTCAACCCCGAGATGCCCCTTTACTAGGTATCAGTATCCATGCGTACATCGACCAAAAAATCAGCGAGATTTGCCCTGAGCGGTTGCGCAGCAGCCATGGCCACCTGCGCGATGCTCACCTCTCCCCTTGCGATCGCCGCCGACCTGCTTCAGGTGTATCGGGACGCGAGGGCGAATGATGCGGTGTACGCTGCGGCGCGCTCGACGGTGGAGGCCGGGCGCGAGCGCCTGCCGCAGGGCCGGGCGCTGATCCTGCCCACGGTGAACCTGACGGGTAACTCCACCTACACCGATGCCGATGTACGGGCGGGCACCCCCAATGCCACCTTCATCCCGCGCCAGTTCGGCACCAACGCCTGGACGGTGACCCTGAACCAGCCCCTGTTCCGGATGCAGAACTGGGCCCAGTACCAGCAAGCGGAGTTCCAGGTGGGCCAGGCCGAGGCCACGTTCGGCCAGGCCGGCCAGGACCTGATCATCCGCGCCGCCCAGGCCTACTTCGATGTGCTCGCCTCCCAGGACAGCCTGGCCTTCATCGGTGCGCAGAAGGCTGCCATTACCGAACAGCTGGACTCGGCCAAGCGCAACTTCGAGGTAGGGACAGCCACGATCACCGACACCCACGAGGCCCAGGCCCGCTTTGACCTGTCCACCTCCCAGGAGATTGCCGCCCGCAACGACCTGGAGATCAAGCGCCAGGCGCTGCAGCAGTTGATCGGACGCACCTCTGATGCGCTCACGCCGCTGCGCTCGAACCTGCAGCTGGTCCCGCCGCAGCCGGCAGTGATGGAGACCTGGGTGGAGACGGCCCAGCGGGAGAACTTCACCGTGCGGGTGCAGGAGGCCGCCCTGGAGATCGCCCGCCGCGAGGTCGAGCGCAGCCGGGCGGGCCACTACCCGACACTGGACCTGGTGGGGACGCTGGGCGGCTCGGCCACCAGCGGCAGCACGAACACCGGGGTGGGCTCGGAACAAAAGAGCACCACCATCGGCTTGCAGCTGACCGTACCGATCTTTGCCGGGTTTGCCACCAGCTCACGGATACGGGAGACGCTGGCGCTGCAGGAGAAGGCCAGAGCCGACCTGGAGAACAGCCGGCGGCAATCGGCGCTGGCGGCGCGCCAGTCCTTCATCGGGGTGACCAACGGCATGGCGCAGGTGCGGGCGCTGGAGCAGGCGCTCCTTTCCTCGGAGACGGCACTGGCCTCGAACAAGCTGGGCTATGAGGTGGGTGTGCGCATCAACATCGATGTGCTGAACGCCCAGCAGCAAGTGTTCTCCACAAGGCGGGACATGTCGCGGGCACGCTACGACGCGCTGATGAACGGCCTGAGGTTGAAAGCCGCTGCCGGCAATCTCTCCGAGGCCGACCTCGAACAGGTCAATCGACTGTTGGGCGGGAGCTAGCCTCGCCGGCGGGCAGCAGGCGCTCGCACAGGGCGATTGTTTTCGCCACCGCGCCCCGGTGGCTGCTGCAGAACGCAAGGCCGGCAGACCCCATTCTGCGGCACGCCGCACCATCACCCAGCAGGCGGCGGACCTCGTGCACCAGTGAGTCAGCGTCGATCACCCTGAGGGCCGCGCCCACGGCAACTGCATCCTCGGCTACCTGGGAGAAATTCCAGGTATGCGGCCCCACGATCACCGGCACGCCGGCGGCACAGGCCTCGATCAGGTTCTGGCCGCCATGCGGCAGCAGGCTGCCACCGACAAAAGCACAATCGCAGGCAGCATAGTAGGCGGCCATTTCACCCAGGCTGTCGCCCAGCACGAACCGGCAATCCTCCGGTATCGGCGCTCCACTGCTGCGGCGGACAAAAGCCAATCCGCGCTGCTCAAGCAGGTGTCCGACATCGTCAAAGCGCTGCGGATGGCGTGGCACCAGCACGGTCAGCGCATTGCCCGGCAATCCTCCGGCCGACTGCAGCGCAGAGAGCAAAAGTTCTTCCTCGCCCTCGCGCAGGCTCGCCGCCAGCAGAACCCTGCGTTCTCCGAAGCGCTCACGCAGTTGCCGTCCCAGTTCCTGCGCAGCGGCTGGTGCCTCGACATCGAATTTCAGATTGCCGGTGAGTTCGATGCGATGTGCGGGCGCGCCCAGGGCCGTCAGCCGGGCCGCGTCCTCGGTGGTTTGTGCGCCGATCGCGGCAAATCGCGGCAGCGCTTCGTGCAGCAGCGGCGCCAGCTTTTGATAGCGCCGTGCAGAGCGCTCTGACAATCTCGCATTGGCCAGCAACACCGGTACGCCATGCCGCCCGCACTCGCGCAGCAGGTGGGGCCAGATCTCGGTTTCCAGGATGACGCCAAGGCTGGGCCGGAAATGCCGCAGGAAACGGCGTGCCGCCGATGGGTAGTCGTATGGGAGCCAGGCCAGCAGGATGCCCGCCTCGCCCTCGTACAACTGCCGCGCCGCATCGCGGCCGGTCGCCGTCATCTGGGTCAGCAGCAAGGTGTACCCGGGATAGCGCTTCTGCAATGCGCGCACCAGCGGCTCCGCAGCGCGCATCTCGCCCAGGGAAACCGCATGCACCCAGATGAGCGGCCGATCCGGACGGGCGCTGTCAGGCCAGCCAAATCGGCCGGCAAGGTCATGGCGGTAGCCCGGCTCGTGCCGGCCACGCCACCACAGCTTGGCGATGACCACGGGAAACGCCAGCCACAGCAACAACCGATAGCCGGCGCGCCACATCAGCACACCTGCATTTCAGAGAGCGCATTCATCACTGCGGCGCTTCCCGGCGGAACGCCGATATGCCCGAGATTACGGCTCAGCAGTGCGCCGTAGACGCCGGTAAGCGCAGGGTCTGTTCCGGCAAAAATCGCCAATACCGGAACCCCCAGTGCGGCAGCAAGATGGGTCAGGCCGGTATCCACACCGATAACAGCGGCGCTACCCGCCAGCAAGGCCGCCATGGCATCCAGCGGCAAACGTTCCGGCACCCGCGCACGTTGCAGGCTGGCGGCAATGCGTTCGCTGCGTGCCCGCTCATGCTCACTCCCCCAGGGCAGCACGCAGTCAAAGCCGCGCGCCTCCAGCGCACGGCCCAGTTCGATCCAGGCACCCTCGGGCCAGCATTTGTCGGCACGACTGGTGCCGTGCAACAGGACGCAATAGCCCTTGTCCTGCGCGCGGTGTACCGCACGGCTCAATCCATAGTCCGTGTCGCCATCCACGCTGTAGCCGAGGGCGGCGGCGGCAAGCTGACGGTTGCGCAGCACCGCATGCTGGGCCTTGTGTACAGGGTGGGTCACATCATAGAAGCGGGCGGCCATCGATTCCCGGGCCGATGAGGCATCGAAGCCGTGGTGGGTGCCGCGTGCTGTACGCGAGATCAGCGCACTTTTCAGCAGGCCCTGTGTGTCGATCACCACGTCGTATCGCTCGGCATGGGCGGCGCGCCTGAACCCTGCAATGTCCTGCCACGTGGCAAAACCAAGCAAATGTTTTCGCCAGCGACGCAAGGCCACGGGAATGACCTGCCGCACGGCGGGATGCAGTTTCACCAGCGCAACGTAGGCCTCCTCGACCACCCAATCAATGGCCGCGTCCGGGAAGTGCCGCTGGAGGTCGCTTGCGACCGGGAAACTGTGCACCACGTCACCCAGCGAGGAAGTCTTCACGAGCAGGATGCGCAGCATGATTGACAGTGGGCTGGTGGGTTGGGAAAGGGGCGGCGCGAGGCCTGAATCGGGTTAAAATGCACTCGCAACACATTGATTATACGATTTTTCACACCCTACCTTGCCGCTTTCCGCCGTCATCATCACCCACAACGCCGCCCGGCAACTCGCGGGCTGCCTGGAGAGCGTTGCGTTCTGCAATGAAGTGCTGGTCGTCGACTCCGGATCCACCGACGACACGGTCGCGCTGGCAAAAGCGCACGGGGCGCGAGTCATCGAGCAGACGTGGCTGGGTTATGGTCCGCAGAAACACTTTGCGGTACAGCAGGCCGCCTACGACTGGGTTTTATGCCTGGACGCAGACGAGCGCATCAGTCCGGTGCTGCGTGCCGGCATCGAAGCGGCACTGCATGTGCCGCAGGCGCGCGTTTTTGAGATGGCCCGCTGCAATCGCTTCATGGGCCGCTGGCTCAGGCACGGCGAGGGCTATCCCGACTGGAGCATGCGCCTGTTTGACCGCAGGGCGGCGCGCTGGAGCGACGACCCGGTGCACGAAAAAGTACTCACTTCGGAAAAACCGGCCCGACTCGCAGGCGACCTGCTGCACGACTCTGCGGAAACGCTGGCGCTATATCTCGACAAACAGAATCGCTACACCAGTCTGCAGGCAGAGAAGTTGTTTGCCGAGGGAAAAAAGGCCAGCGGACTCCTTCTACTGGCCTCGCCACTGGCGCGGTTTCTGAAGTTCTACCTGTTCAGGCTGGGTTTCCTCGACGGACGGCCGGGACTGGTGCATGTGTGCATCGGCTGCATGAACAGCTTCAACAAGCAGGCCAAGCTGCTGGCACTGCAGATCAACGGGAAATCATGACCATCCTCGTCACCGGTGGCGCCGGATTCATTGGCTCGAATTTCGTTCTCGACTGGCTCGCCAAGTCCGGGGAGCCGGTGATCAATCTCGACAAACTGACCTATGCCGGCAACCCGAACAACTTCGCCGCGCTCAAGGACGATGCCCGCCATGTCTTTGTCCACGGCGATATCGGTGACAACAGCCTGGTGAAAACGCTGCTCTCCCGCCACCGGCCGCGCGCCATTGTGCATTTTGCCGCCGAGAGCCACGTTGACCGGTCGATCCTCGGGCCCGCAGATTTCATCCAGACCAACGTGGTCGGTACCTTCAACCTGCTGGAGGAAACACGCAGCTGGTGGGGGGCGCTGCCCGGCAGCGAGAAGGAGAGCTTCCGCTTCCTGCACGTTTCCACTGACGAGGTCTACGGCTCACTGGGCGCGACGGATGCGCCGTTCAGCGAGACCACGGCCTATGCCCCGAACAGCCCCTACTCGGCCTCCAAAGCCGCGTCGGACCATCTGGTGCGTGCCTATCACCACACCTTTGGCCTGCCCGTTCTGACCACGAACTGCTCCAACAATTACGGGCCCTACCAGTTCCCGGAAAAACTCATTCCCCTGATCATCCTGAACGCGACCCGCGGCAAGCATCTACCCATCTATGGTGACGGCAAAAACGTGCGCGACTGGCTGTATGTCGGCGATCATTGCGCGGCAATCCGCGAAGTGCTGGCACGCGGCCGCGTCGGCGAGGTCTACAACATCGGCGGATCCAGCGAGCGCGCGAACATCGACGTAGTCCATACCCTGTGCGCGATCCTCGACCGGCTGCAGCCGCGTCCGTCCGGCAAATACGCTGCACTCATTACCTACGTAAAAGACCGGCCCGGTCACGACCGCCGCTATGCCATCGACGCCCGCAAACTCGCCACAGAGCTGAGCTGGCAGCCTGCAGAGACTTTCGAGAGCGGCATGGAACGGACAGTAAAATGGTATCTGGGCCATCCCGCATGGATCGCCGGCATCGAATCGGGCAGCTACCAGCAGTGGATGGCGCTCAATTACGGCTCACGCGACCAGTGAAGCAACTTCGGAAGGAATCACAGTGAAAGGCATCATCCTCGCCGGCGGCTCCGGCACGCGGCTGTATCCGGTCACCCAGGTCGTCTCCAAACAGTTGTTGCCGATCTACGACAAGCCGATGGTGTATTACCCGCTGTCCACGCTGATGCTGGCCGGCGTGCGCGACATCCTGATCATTTCCACACCGCAGGACACGCCGCGCTTTGAACAATTGCTCGGTGACGGTAAGCGCTGGGGCATCAATCTTCGCTACGAGGTCCAGCCATCCCCCGACGGACTGGCACAGGCTTTCATCATCGGTGAACGCTTCATCGGATCGGATCCCTGCGCGCTGGTGCTGGGTGACAATATTTTCTACGGCCATGATCTGGCGCGCGACCTGAAAAAAGCCGCCGCAAAAACCAGTGGCGCAACCGTATTTGCCTACCGGGTCAACGATCCGCAACGCTACGGCGTGGTGGAATTCGACAGCAGCGGCCGCGCCGTGAGCCTGGAAGAAAAACCGGCCAAACCCAAATCACGCTTCGCGGTGACCGGTTTGTATTTCTATGACAACGACGTGGTTTCCGTTGCGAAGTCGCTGCGACCCTCGCCACGCGGAGAGCTGGAAATCACCGACCTCAATCGCGTCTATCTTGAGCGCGGCACCCTGGATGTCGTAACCATGGGGCGCGGGCTGGCCTGGCTGGATACCGGCACGCATGAGACCCTGCTCGAGGCCGGCCAGTTCATTGAAACCATCGAACGGCGCCAGGGCCTGAAGATCTGTTGCCCGGAAGAAATTGGCTGGCGCGAAGGCTGGATCAGTTCTACCGAACTCCAAGCCTTGGCAATGCCGCTGAAGAATAGCGGCT
>CAMCYY010000061.1 GCA_945885335.1 Bordetella parapertussis | reverse complement strand
CCCGTGCGGTCGAAGAAGCGGTGGTCTGAACGTATTCGCTTCTCCTGCTGCATCCTGATCACCACCTGATCACTGAGGGTTAAGCTTGAACGCTGTTCCGCCGGCATTATCGACGCTGCTGCAGGGCATTGCCGCGGAAATCCGCAGGCTGCGTGCCGAGCGTGGCGCGTGGCGCGGTGGCTTCTGGGGGGGCGTCGTCGCCGCTGCCGTGCTTGCAGCCAAAGGCTGGGTCGGCGATGCCGCGACATTCATTGCACTGGCGGCGATTGTGCTTGGCGTCCTCTCTGGCGCCTTGCTCGCTGCCATGCGCCACGTACCGCCTTTCATGGCTGCGCGGCTTGCCGATCGCGCCTATGCGTTGCAGGACCGCGTGGCCACGGCGCTGGAGTCCTCTTCCTTGCCTTCGGTGCCTGCGCCGGCAGCGCTGGTGCAGGCCCAGGTGGCTGATGCCGTGGCACGTGTGGAGGCTTTGCGCGCGAGCGGGGGATTGCGGCGCCATGTGCTGGAACGCCGCCTGCCGCGCGATGCGTACTGGGTGTTGCTGCCGCTGCTGGTGGCAGGTGCGCTATCCCTGGCGCCGCCGCTGCCGGTGGGCGTAATCGGATTGCAGGGCGGGCCAGGTGAGAAGCAGGCGGAAGAACGCACCAGTGTGTCCTTCCTGGAGCGCCTGAAAATGTTCGGCACCGACATGCTCAGGCCGAAGGCCGCGCCGGAAGCAGATGCCGCCAGGCAAGAGCCACAGGAACCGCCCGCAGCGCCAAACGACGCCGCAGAATTCAAGGACCGCACGCTGGGCAAGCAGCCCGGTGACTTTGCCAGCTTCGTGAAAAAAGGTGATGACCGCCTGAAAGTGCTGGATCGCGCCGACCGCCTGCCTGACCTTCAGTCGGATTTCGCCAGTTCGAATGTACGTTCGATGCAGCAAAAGGCACAGGAGCTGGCTGCCGCCAAGGGCACGAACCAGATGTCGGCCGCCAAGCTCAACCAGGTCCTGCGTGAACTGGAGCGCATGGGTCGCAAGGCTGGCGACGAGAATATGAGCGAGGAAATGCGCCAGGCCATGCAGATGGCCGAAGACGGCAATCTTGACGAAGCCATGCAGTCCATGCAGGAGGCGCTGGGCAAGCTGCAGCGCGCCGAGGACCAGCAGCGCGCCAGCAAGATGCTGAAGGGCGGGCCTGATGGCAAGGGTGATCGCATGGCGGATTCCGGCGAAGCGGGCGATCTGTCGCAGAACACACAAAGCCAGGCCGGTGCATCGGATGGCAAGGGCAGCGGACCGCAGGGAAATCCCAGCGCACGGCTGCGTTCGACACCTTACGACGCCGCAATCCAGGGGCAGCGCCGTGGCCGCGCGCCGGGCACGGAAACCGACATGATGGCGCGGCCGGGTGCGCTTGGCGCACAGCTGCAGTACCTCGGTGAGATCGGACAGTACCGGCGCCAGATGGAGGATGCGATCGCACGCGAACAGATTCCGCGCGATTATCACAACCAGATCCGCGATTACTTCAAGTCATTGCAGGAACAGTAGGAACGCAGCGTACATGCCTGCAAAGCCCATCCAGCTCCTGAGCGCGACATTCCTCGAGCAGCTTGAGCGCCTGTCGCTGATGGCGCGGCGGCCGGTGCGCGGCTGGGCGGCAGGGCAGCGGCGCAGCCGCCAGGCCGGTCACAGCGTGGAGTTTCTCGATTACCGTGCCTATGGCACGGGCGATGACCTGCGCTATGTGGACTGGAATATCTTCCGCCGCACCGATCGCCTGGTCGTGAAGCAGTTCGTCGATGACGAGGAGCTGAGCCTGCATCTGCTGGTGGATGCATCGGGGTCCATGTCTGCTGTTCCGGGTAAATACGATACTTCAAAACTCGAATGGGCTACGCGTCTTGCCGCAGCGCTGGGATTCATCGGTCTGGCTGGACTGGAGCGAGTGGGTCTTGGCGTGGTGCGTGATCGTGTCTCCGAGGGCTGGGCGCCATCACGCGGGCGCGGGCGCGTGACGCCCTTGATGAATTTTCTGGGTGATGTGAAGAGCGGCGGAACGACACGCCTGAATGAATCGCTTGCGGCCTATGCGGCACGGGCACGCGGCTCCGGCGTGGCGGTCGTGATATCGGACCTGATGGATGAGGCCGGTTACGAGGCCGGACTGCGCGCGCTGCTGGAGCGGCGCTTTGAAGTCCATGTGGTGCATGTGCTCAGTCCCGAGGAAATGCAGCCCTCGATCAGCGGTGACCTGAGACTGGTGGATGCGGAAACAGGCGAGGCCCGCACCGTCCATATCGATGCCGAAACCCTGCGCGCCTACCGCGAACGCCTTGCGGAGTTCCTGGTGCGCGCCGAGCGCTTCTGCATCAGCCAGTCGATTGGTTATCACCGCGTCACCAGCGATCAGCCGCTGGAGGACGTGGTGCTGGGCCCCTTGCGCGGCAGGCTGCTGGCGTGATGGCTGAAGTGATTATTTTGCCGTGAACTTCCTCGATCCCATTGCACTGTCGCTGTTCGCTCTGGCCGCGCCTCTGGTGCTGCTGTATTTCATCCGCGAGCGCCGGCGAGAGCAGACGGTGTCCAGCCTGCTGCTGTGGCGTCTGCCCGAGCGCCAACCGGCGTCGATGAAGGCACGTGATGTTGCGCCGTCGCGCTTTGCCGAGGCGCAGAAGCGTGCCCTGACGCTGGTGCGCGGGTTGCGTCCCGGCACTGAAATTATGGTGGTGGAAGCCGGCGTGCAGCCGCGCGTCACTGCGGAGATGGGGCGCGATCTGAACCGGGCGCAGGATGTGATCGATGCAGCCCGGGCGCACGACCTGCCGAACCGCTTGCCTGAGGCGCTGCGCACGGCACGTGCATTGATTGGCGACGATGCGCGCGCCGAAATCCATGTATTTACCGACGGTGCATTTTCTGCGGCACCGTACGCGGATGACAAGCGCATCCACTGGACCGGTGTGGGCAAGGGAGACAACAACCTTGGCATCACGCGGCTTGCGGTACGACGCACGCACCAGGGCGCGGCCGCCTATGAAGCCTTCATTGACGTGGCGAATTTCTCCGCGCTGCCACGCAGCTTTTCGCTGACACTCAAGGTGGATGAGCGCAAGGCTGCGGAGCGTAAGATCCAGCTTGGCCCCAATGTGCGTCGTGCCCTGATCCTGCCATTCCGGCATTCCGGCGCCGCGCGCATCGTCGCAGAGATTGATGTGAGTGATGACCTCGCCGTGGACAACACGGCCTGGGCGGTGCTTCCACCGCCGAACAAGATTGCGGTGATGCTGGTGAGCCAGGGCAACTTGTTCCTTGAAAAAGTGCTGCGTTCCGATCCCGAGATCGTGCTGGAGCTGATATCACCGGCGCAGTACACCGGCGGCATGGGCAGCGCCGACGTGGTGATACTTGATTCGGTGACGCCAAAACAGGTGGGGTCGGGACGCTTCATTTTCGTCAATACCGTTCCACCAGATGTGCCGGTGGACATCCTTGGCACCGTGGCCAAGCCGAACGTGGTCGACTGGGATCGTGTGCATCCGGTGATGCGGAATGTGGATTTTTCCAAGGTGGCGATAGAGACCGCAATGCGCGTGCGGCCGCTGGCGTCCGGGCGCCCTCTGGTGGAGGCGGAGCTCGGTGGTGCGCTGGTGTATGCGCTGGAAGAAACGAATCGCAAGGCAGTGCTGATCGGCTTTGACTTGTTCAAGGCGGATCTGCCGCTGAGGGTGGCATTCCCGCTGCTGATCTGGAATTCAGTGCGTTGGCTGCATCCGGGCGGACTGGATCACTCCAGCCTGCAGTACGCCGCGGGCGAGACGGTCAGCATGCCGGTGGCGCACGATGTGGATGTGATGACGGTGACATCTCCGGGCGGACGCCGGACGCAGGCACAGGTGGCGCGTGGCACAGGCAGTTTCGGCGATACCGGCGAGGTCGGGCTCTATGCCCTTGCCACTGCACGCGGTGAAACGCGTGTTGCAGTCAATCTCATGGATGGTGCCGAGTCTGACATCGCGCCGCGGCCGCTGCCCTCCTCTGGCACGGAGGGCGTCAGCTCCAATGTTCCGGTGGAGCGTGAAATCTGGCCACTGTTTGTTGCGCTGGCGCTGGGGCTGCTGGTGATCGAGGGAATTCTGTACTGGCGCAGGCAAGCCGGCAAAGGGGGCAGTTGGCTGCGCCTGCCGCGGGATTCGGGCGACCGTATCGCGCTGGGTGCGCGTGGCGCGCTGCTGGTGTTGTTGTGTTCGGTGTTTGCGAACCCGGCCATGCCACAGTCGCTGGACCGCATGAACGTGGTGTTCCTGCTTGATCTGTCCGACAGCGTCAGCGCGGCGGCGCGGGAACGTGCATTCCGTTTTGTTGCTGCCGCGGTGCGCGCCGCGGGGGCGGGCGATCAGCACGGCGTGGTGGTGTTCGGTGCCGATGCCGTGATGGACCAGCCGTTGGCTGCGCGTGTGGAAGTCGCGGCCCCGCAAAAGACGGTGGACGGCAAGGGCACGAACCTGTACCAGGCGATGCAGCTCGCGCTGGCCATGCTGCCCGCCGGGCAATCCAACCGCATCGTGCTGGCGAGTGACGGCCGGCAGAATGCCGGCAGCGCCTATGCCGGGGCGCAGGCGATAAAGGCGGCAGGGGCCGACTTGCATTACGTTGCCTCAGCGCTGACAGTCGAACACGAAGTGGTGGCCGAGGAAATCATCCTGCCGCGCGAGGTGAAATTCGGCGAGCCCTTCCATGCCAAGGTGGTGGCCTGGAGCCACAAGGAAAACGCGGGGCGCATTTCGCTGTTCCGCAATGGCCAGTTTCTCGGCTCGCAGCGCGTGAAACTTGTGCCCGGGCGCAACATCTTCAGTTACCGCCAGGCGCTGGATCGCGAAGGCGTACAGGTGTATCAGGCCGCAATCGAAGCCGATTCGGACACCGTGCAGCAGAATAATCGCGCCGTGGGCACAGTGCTGGTGCATGGCCGGCCGCAGGTGCTGCTGGCCGATCGCGACCGTGGCAATGCCGGGTCGCTGGCGGCGGCGCTGCGTGCGCAGCAACTCGAGGTCACGCTGGTCGAGCCCGCCGGAATTCCAAAGACCATGGATGGCTTGAAGAAGTACGACGGCATCATCCTGTCCAATGTTTCGGCAATACAACTGGACAAGGCCCGCATGGCGCTGATCCGCGACTATGTGCGCGACCAGGGCGGCGGACTGATCATGGTGGGCGGTGACCAGAGCTTTGGCGTGGGCGGCTTCTACCAGACGCCGGTGGAGGAGGCGCTGCCGGTCACCATGGACGTGAAGCAGAAGGTCGATGTGCCCAATCTCTCCATCGTGCTTTCCATTGACCGCTCGGATTCCATGACTATGCGCGCCGGCGTACGGGCAACCTATCTGGATCTCGCCAAGGAGGCCGCGCACGTCGTGGTTGACCTGCTCGACGAGAACAGCGAAGTGGCAGTGCAGAGTTGGGACACGCAGTGGAAGTGGGAAGTCCCGATGAGGCCGGCGAAGAACAAGGAACAAATCCACCAGGGCATTTCCTCGATTGTGTCGGGTGCGGCAACCGACGGCTATCCGGCGCTGCGGGAGTCCTATAATGTGCTGTCCAAGCGCCCCTCGCTACTGAAGCACGTCATCTTCCTCACCGACGGGCAGATGCGCACCGAGCAGTTCCCCGGCCTGGTGCAGCAGATGGCACGCGAGCAGATCACGGTGTCCTCGGTCGCGGTGGGCAAGTTCGCTGATGAAAAACTGCTGCTCGACATTGCGCGCTGGGGCAAGGGGCGTTTCTACAAGGCCGAGGATTCGCTTTCGCTGCCACGCATTTTCGCCGTCGAGACGCAATTGGCCTCGAACTCGACCGTGGTGGAGCAGCCGTTCAAGGCGAAGCTGGTTGATCCTGGTCACGAGACCGCACAGGAGATCGACTGGCGCGGCGCGCCGCCGCTGCAGGGCTATGTAGCGACGACTGCGAAAGCCGGCGCGCAGCAGGTGCTGGTCAGTCATTGGGACGATCCGGTGCTGGCGACCTGGCGCTACGGGCTGGGGCGTTCGGCCGCATTCACTTCGGATGCAAATCCGCGCTGGGCGGGCCAATGGATACAGTGGCGCGACTTCAACAAGTTCTGGGCCCAACTGGTGCGCTGGACGCTGCGCAGTCCGACTGCCGGCGGCACTACTGCAACGGTGGAGCGCCGCGATGGCAGGGGCGAGGTGTTCATCGATGCCGTCGATGCCCAGGGACGTTTCGTGAATTTTCTTGATGCCCAGGTCGGCGTGGTGGCGCCAGACCGCGAGCGCAGCGTCATCGATCTGGAGCAGGTGGGACCTGGCCGCTATCGCGGACGCTTCGCTGCAGGAAAGGAAGGCGTGTACCTGGTCGGCATGGCGCAGCGCGTGGAGCAGCGCGAACTGGGCTCGCAGGTGGCGGGACTCGTCGTGCCCTATGCCGAGGAACTGCGTGAACTCGGTGTTGATACAGCACAGTTGAAGCAAATGGCCGATGTCGCAGGCGGTGGTGTGCTTGAGGATCCGCGCGAAGTGTTCCAGAAGGGACGGCGGTCGTTTTCAGTGTCCGTCGCAATCTGGCCCTGGCTGGTGGGCATTGCTGCGTTGCTGCTGATTTTCGAGATTGCATTGCGCCGCTTCGGCCCGGGGCTGTTTGCTGGCCTGCTGATACGCCTGCGAAACAGGCTTCGCCGTCAGGGCTAGTTGTTGATCGGTAGCGCCGCTGCGGCATGATTTTGGCGTTTTTCTCGAATGCTGCGCTTCTGGGTTTCAGGCGATTTGCCCGGCATAGGTCGCAACCCCTTGATCGTGAACGAAGCCCATCACCCCTTGCTGCACGAATTCATGCGGTGCAGCAAAAAAATCCCCGAAAAATATTTCACATTGCGAAGCGACGTTTCATTGTTATTGTTTTTAAACAATAAATTCTCTATTTTTTGCGCTGCGCTCCATGTTGCGGCGCCGTAATTCCATATAGAATTCGCTCGTTCCTGAATCCATAATCCGATTTCGGGACTCACGAACGCCGTGACTCAACAAAGGAAGCGGTGATGACGCAGGCCGATGCCCACGACCCAGGGCAGGGCCATCGAGGTGGCCCGGACGTATCTCCGGCACCCCGTGATAGCAGTCCGGCAGCAGCCTGGAGGACATACCCGCCCTCCGCTCGGCCCGGCGCGACAGCAACAAAATTTGCGCATCACTTAACCATCTTCCGCATTTTGAAAATCATTGGAGAAATCATGTCGAATCGTGAACAGGAAATCGCAAAAATCCAGAAAGACTGGGACACCAATCCGCGCTGGAAGGGCGTAAAGCGTGGCTACACCGCCGCCGACGTCTATCGCCTGCGTGGAAGCCTGCAGGTCGAGCACACTCTGGCCAAGGTCGGCTCGGAAAAGCTGTGGAAACTGTGCACCGAGACGCCATTCGTGAATACGCTGGGTGCCATGAGCGGCAACCAGGCCATGCAGCAGGTCAAGGCCGGCCTCAAGGCCATTTATCTTTCAGGTTGGCAGGTTGCAGCTGACGCAAATGACAGCCAGACCATGTATCCCGACCAGTCGCTGTATGCCGTGTCTTCAGTGCCAAGCGTGGTCAAGCGCATCAACAACGCGCTGACCCGCGCCGACCAGATCCAGCACATGGAAGGCAAGTGCGACGTCGATTTCTACGCTCCCATCGTGGCCGATGCCGAAGCCGGTTTTGGCGGCGTGCTGAATGCCTTCGAACTGATGAAGGCCATGATCGATGCCGGTGCCTCCGGCGTGCACTTCGAAGACCAGCTGGCTTCGGTGAAGAAATGCGGCCACATGGGCGGCAAGGTACTGGTGCCGACGCAGGAAGCGGTGCAGAAACTGATCGCAGCCCGCCTCGCAGCCGACGTCATGGGCGTGCCCACCGTGCTGCTGGCCCGTACCGATGCTGAAGCGGCGAACCTGCTGACTTCGGACATCGATCCCTGGGACAAGGGATTCATCACCGGCGAGCGCTCTTCGGAAGGTTTCTACTACGTGAAGAATGGTTTTGACCAGGCGCTGTCCCGCGGTCTGGCCTACGCCGAGTACGCCGACATGGTGTGGTGCGAGACCGGTGTACCTGACCTCAAGTTTGCACGCGACTACGCAGAGGGCATCCAGAAGAAATTCCCCGGCAAGATGCTGGCCTACAACTGCTCGCCTTCCTTCAACTGGAAGCGCAGCCTGGATGACGCCAGCATTGCCAAGTTCCAGCGCGAACTGGGTGCCATGGGCTACAAGTTCCAGTTCATCACGCTGGCCGGCTTCCATTCGCTGAACTACTCCATGTTCAATCTGGCGCATGGCTATGCTCGCAACAACATGAGTGCGTTCGTCGAACTGCAGGAGGCCGAGTTTGCCGCAGCCGAGCAGGGCTTCACCGCGGTTAAGCACCAGCGCGAAGTCGGTGCGGGCTATTTCGATGACGTTACGCAGGTGGCAACGGGCGGCAACTCCTCCGTTACCGCGCTGCACGGCTCCACCGAGGATGAACAGTTTTTTGATGCGAGCAAGGCGAAGGCCGTAGCCTGATCAAGGTTCCGATCTTGAAAAGAAGCCGCGTCAAAAGCGCGGTTTTTTTTCGCCCGCGTGAGGCCTGTTAGCTTTTGTTTTGATGATGACGGCGAATACGAGGCAAAAGCGGGGCGGGCGCTGTGATGGCGCAGATGCCCGGCGCTGAAGACCGGGTGCCAGGTTGCAACGCCGGACTGAGACCGATAAAGCCTCGCGCGAGCGCGGCTTTATTCTTATTGCCTGTCGAAATGCCTTTGCAGGAAGGTGCTGACAACCGATCGCAATCCCGCGGGGTTGTCCAGCGTGACGTGATGCTCGCTGTCGGGCACTTCCACCAGTTCCACGTGCGGGCAATTCGCCTGGATGCCGGCAATGATCGCCGGGGTGAGCCGCTTGCTTAATCCGGCTTTGACCAGCAGCGCAGGAACCCTGACCCGCGACCAGTGCGGCACGCCATCCATGGCGTTGCGGTCAGCCATGATGCGCCGGTCTATCTTGTGTCGCCACAGGCTGTCGTCGTAGCGTCTGGGGCTGTATGAGGCCATATAGCGCAGCATCTCCGCTGTTGCCATGGTCTTCTCCGGGCGCAGGCGAAAATTGGCGACATAATCCTCAAGCGTGACATAAGCCCTGCCGCCCTTCAGTCCGCGCGCCTTCCTCTCGGCGTGGTGCGAGGACGAAATCTGCAACGTCGAGTCGATGACGATCAGCCCGCTGAGCCCCTCCGGATACTTTGATGTGTAGAGCAGCGAAATCATGCCGCCCATGGAGTGACCCATCAGCACGACGTCGCGTCCGCCGAGTTTTTCCACGATTTGCTGCAGGTCTGAGATGAAGGCGTCGTAGCCATAGTCTGGCGGTTCCGCCCAGGCGCTGTCGCCATGGCCGCGCTGGTCTAGGGCCAGCACATGAAAGTCGGATGTGAAGGCCGAGGCGACAAAATCGAACCAGTGTGCGTGCGCGCCACCGCCATGCAGGCAGAGCAGGGGGCGCTTGCCCTCGCCGCCATAATCCAGAAGGTGAAGTCGCACACCGTTGGCGTCGATAAGGCGGCTGGTGGATGGTGCAGGCTGGAGCAGGGTGTTCGAGGTGTTGTCAGGCATTGCGCATTCCGTAGGCGTTTTTTTTTAAGTACAGGGGCGTGCGGACTCTGCGGGGCCGCACCGGGGGCTGATGTGAGCTCCAACAGGAGTCCGGACCCGGAGGATATCAGTGCCTGACAATGGATTTCCAGCGATATCGGACCTGCCGCAAGGGTTTTTTCCGAGGTTTTCAGGTCCGCATCATGGCGCAATCGGGCCTGAACTTTTAGACTAGCGGGGCCAATCGGACTGAAAGGCGCCGAGGGCGCATCAATACGTGGCGATTTGCGGTTTGATATCCGCGAAATCCGGCTCGCGAAATCACTGCAAACAGGAACCGTCATCCATGACTGCATCGCCATTGCCTGCCCAGTCCGGCTCGCTTCAACAACTGCCGCTCGCTGGAATCACCGTCCTCGATCTCACGCAGATCTACAACGGGCCGTATTGCACATTCATGATGGCGCAGGCGGGCGCCGAGGTCATCAAGATCGAGCCGCCCGGCGGTGAAACGCTGCGCTCGCGGCCGAACGTACTGCCCTTCGTGATGCTGAACGCGAACAAGCAGTCGATGGTGCTGAACCTGAAAAAACCGGAGGGCCGCGACCTGCTGCTGTCACTGGCGGAGAAGGCCGATATCGTGGTGGAGAATTTCACGCCAGGTGTGATGCACCGTCTCGGCGTGGGTTACGAAGCGCTGTCCAAACGCAATGCACGCATCATTTACGGCTCGAGTTCGGGCTTCGGGTCAAGCGGACCGTATTGCGATTACCCCGCGATGGACGTGGTGATCCAGGCCATGTCCGGCGTCATCAGCATCACCGGTTTTCCGGATGGCCCGCCGATCAAGGCCGGACCCGCGATCTGCGACATTTTCGGCGGCGTGCATCTTTATGGAGCGATCATGACGGCGCTGGTTGAGCGTTCCATCACGGGACGTGGCCGCGAAGTCGAAGTGGCGATGCTGGATGCAACGATATTCACGCTGGCCTCGCACCTGGGCATGTATCAGGCAACCGGTACTGCAACGCGCACCGGCAACCGCCATGGCGGCCTGTCCGTTGCACCCTACAGCGTTTACCCGACCAGCGATGGTTATCTCGCCGTGATGGCGAACAACGAGCGCGACTGGCTGAATTTCCTCAAAGGCATGAACCATCCCGAGTACGCCGATGACCCGCGCTTCCTCACCATCAAGGACCGCTCAAAGAACATGGACGCATTGGATGCGCTGATCTCGACCTGGACAGTGCTCGAGGACAAGCAGACGCTGTTCAAGCGCCTGGCCAGCCTGAGCGTCCCGAGCGCACCGATCCAGGACATCGAGGAGGTGGTCAACGACCCGCATCTGCAGCATCGCGGCATGATGCAGTGGCGCGAGCATCCGCAACACGGGCGCATGCCGCTGCCGGGCAGTCCGCTGGTGTTCAAGGGGCTGGAGCGGGCGGAGTACGCGTACAGCCATCCGCTGGGCGCAGATACCGACGCTATCCTGTCCCGGCGTCTGGGGCTGGATGCCACGGCGATTGCCGCTTTGCGCGCTGATGGCGTAATCTGACAAGCTTGCGCGGGATTGCGGCCATAACTGCGACAACACGAACAAAGAAACCAAAAGGAGAAAAGCATGGATCTGGGACTCAAAGGAAAAGTGGCTGTCATCACCGGTGCAACCGATGGCATTGGCAGGGCGTCAGCAATGCTGTTTGCGAAGGAAGGTGCAAAAGTCGCCATCTGCGCGCGCAAGATCGAGGGCGTGAACGCCACGGTCGAGGCGATCCGCAAGGCCGGCGGTGACGCTTTCGGCATGGCAGCGGACATGAGCTCGGCGGCTGACGCTGAAAAATTCATCGAAGGTGTGGCGAAGCACTTCGGCCGCCTCGACATCCTGGTCAACAATGCCGGCACCTCCATGCGCGGCGGTTTTCTTGAACTCACCGACGAGCAATACAAGAGTGATCTCGAACTGAAGGTGTTCGGCGCCATGCGCTGTGCTCGCGCGGCGATCCCGCACATGAGAAAGCAGGGCGGCGGACGCATTGTCAATATCACCACGGTCGGCGCTAAGCAGCCAGGTGCCGGTTCCATGCCGACCACCATGTCGCGCGCGGCGGGGATGGTGTTCACAAAATCACTGTCCAAGGAATTCGCGAAAGACAACATCCTGGTCAACACCGTTTCAGTTGGCCTGCTCAAGTCCGGACAGCACAACAGGCGTGCAGCCGCTTCAGGCGCCGATCAGGAAGAGATGTATAAGAAGATGGGAAAGGATGTTCCGATCGGTCGTGTCGGCGAAGCCGAAGAAGCGGCCAATGTCATCGTGTTCCTCGCATCCGGAGCGGCAAGCTATGTCACCGGCACCAGCGTGAACGTCGATGGCGGCACCTCGGGCGTTCTGTAACAGGCATCGGACTCCATACCATGCGCATCCTGCTGGCTGAAGACGATGCAATGCTTGCCGACGCGGTGACGCGTGCTTTGGTGCAGGCTGCCCATGCGGTTGACCTCGCGCGCGACGGCGCCGAGGCTGATCGTGCGCTGTTGGCAAATGAATACGATCTCGCGATCCTCGATGTCGGTCTGCCGGTATTTGACGGTTTTGAGGTGCTGCGTCGTCTGCGTGACCGGCGCTCGCAGGTGCCGGTGCCGGTGCTGGTGCTGACCGTCAGGGATTCCATTGAAGACCGTGTTGCCGGCCTCGACCTCGGGGCTGACGACTACCTTACCAAGCCCTTTCATCTGTTCGAACTGGAGGCAAGGGTCAGGGCGCTGATCCGCCGCGCGCATTCTCGTTCAAGCTCGAACCTGATGCATGGCAGGTTGCGCCTGGATGTGGCCGGCCGCAGACTCTACCGCGATGACCAGCCGATTGACCTGACCTCGCGCGAGTTTGCCGTGCTGGAACTGCTGCTGTTGCGTGTCGGCCGGGTAGTGACCAAGCAACACATCGTCGACCATCTTTATGGCTGGAATGACAACCTGTCGAGCAATGCGATCGAAGTGCTCATGCACCGGCTTCGCAAGAAGCTGGAGCAATCTGGCATGGACATCCGCACCGTGCGCGGCATGGGCTACCTCATCGACAATGCGGCAGCGTAAGCGGTGATGTGGTGATTCTGGGCCGCTCCGACCTGCTGCGCACGCAACTCTTCACGTGGCTGCTGATTCCGCTCTTGGCGCTTTTCGTAGTGGATGCCTTCATCAGCTACGGCGTTGCATTGCGCTTTGCACAACGTGCCTATGACCGTTCGCTGGTGGAGGTCGCCCGCGAAGTCGGGCTGCATGTGCACCTGGCGGACGGCACGCCGATGCTGGACATGCCGGATCCGGCCCGTCGCGTCCTGCTCGAGGATGCGAGTGACACGATTTATTTCGAGCTGGCTGATGAAGGTGGACATAGCTATGCCGGCAAGCACATTGCCGCGCCGCCCGCGGGTGCCATACGCAACCGAAATGGTGAGATTTTCTACGACAGCGTTGTCGATCACACGAACGTGCGTGTTGTTGAATTGCACCTTGATGCCAAGACCGGCGCAAACATGGCTGGTGCGGTTGTGCGAGTGGCCGAGACTCGGGAAAAGCGCGACGACCTGGCCCACGAAATCCTCGCCAGCGTCGTCCTCCCGCAGCTCCTGCTGATCATTCTGGCCTCCGGTCTGGTGTGGTTCGGCGTGCTGCGTGGTCTGGCACCGCTGGAGCACCTGCAGCGTGCAATAGCGCTTCGTTCTCACCGGGACCGCAGCCCGATAGCGGAGGACGGCGTGCCGGGCGAGGTGAAGCCAATCGTGGGCTCCATCAATGCCCTGCTGGGTCGCCTGGACAACGTTCTGACGCTGCAGTCGCGATTCATTGCCGACGCGGCGCACCAGTTGAAGACCCCGGTGGCCGGGCTCAAGGCTCAAGTCGAACTGATGCTTCGTCAGACCGATCCGGTCGCATTGCGCGAAGTGTCGGGGCGACTGTACGTTGCAGTGGAACGGCTGTCGCGCCTGGTGTCGCAGCTGCTGTCGCTGGCGCGCAATGAACCCGATGCCATCCGCTCGGTGATGCTGCAGCCAGTGGACCTGAATGTGCTGGCGCTGGAGATTGCCACGGTGTGGGTGCCGCAGGCTCTGAAGCAGGGCATCGACCTCGGTTTCGAGGGATGCGAGCAGCGGCTTGTCATCAATGGCGATGCGGGGCGGCTGCGGGAACTGTTCGACAATCTCCTTGACAACGCGATCCGCTACAGCCGACAGGGCGGGGCAGTGACAGTGAGGGTAACGGCAGTTCCGCATGCGACTGTGTCGATCAGCGATGACGGCCCGAGCATTCCGGAGAATGAGCGGCCACGGGTATTCGAGCGCTTTCACCGCCTGCTGGGGGCCACCAGCGAGGGCAGCGGCCTGGGGCTGGCCATTGCCCGGGAGATTGCTGAACTGCACAGTGCCAATATCGTGCTGCGCGATGATGACCATGACGGCATAGGCAACATCTTCAGTGTGGTCTTCCCTGACCCGCCCTCAGCCTCGAATCTGTAAGATTTCCGTAATAAAGCTGCAAGCAAAGGGTCACCCGCCCGACAGGGCCGGGTAAGCGACACCCGTTACTCTCGACTCCATTCTCAGGCACACCAGATGCCCGGGCAAAACAACGGAGGAGTCGCGATGACCGAAATGCTGAGCAGTTCCTTTTTCTGGGTCGCGCTGGTCCAGATTATCTTCATCAACATCATGCTGAGCGGTGACAACGCAGTCGTGATTGCGCTGGCCAGCCGGTCCCTGCCACCCAAGCAGCAGAAGCAGGCCATCATGTTCGGCAGCCTCGGCGCCATCGTGCTGCGGATCGTGTTGACCTTCTTTGCAGCGATGCTGTTGCAGCAGCCCTACCTGAAGCTGATCGGCGGCGCGATGCTGCTCTGGATCGGCGCCAGCATGATGGTGACCGACGACGGCGAGGCCGACCTTGATGCCCATTCCTATCTGTGGGCGGCAATCCGGACCATCATCGTCGCCGACCTCGTCATGAGCCTGGACAACGTGATTGGCGTCGCGGCTGCGGCCAAGGGCAATGTGGCTCTGCTGGTCATTGGCCTTGGCATCAGCATCCCGCTGATCATCGTCGGCAGCCAGATGATCCTGAAGCTGATGGAGCGCTTCCCCATCGTCATCACCCTGGGCGCTGCACTACTCGGCTGGGTGGCGGGCGAGATGCTCATCTCCGACACGGCGATTGCGAACTGGGTCGAGACCGACGCCCATGCCCTGCATACCGCGGTTCCGGTGATCTGCACGATTTTTGTGGTGCTCGCAGGCCGCTGGATGGATGCAAGAGCCAAACGCAAGGTGGCCGAAGAGAAGCCTGTCATCGAAGCCGAGGCAGCTGAGCCCGTCAAGTCAGTTTAAAAACGGAGAGTCTCATGCCCAACATCCTTGCTCCGGTACGCCCGGAGCGTGACACCGAATGGGCGGTCCGCTTCTTGATCAAGCTGCATCAGCGCGAGCGGGTGCGCGTCCACCTGCTCTCGGTGCAACCTGCGTACTACGGCCATGTGCGCATGTTTTTCTCGGAGGCTCAGATCCGCGCCTTTCACGTGGAGGACAGCGAACGCGAACTGGCGCCCGTACGAAAGGCGCTGGACCTCGCGGGCGTTTCGTACAACGTGCACATGCGTGTGGGAAACACGGCGGAAACGATTGCAAACTTCGCGCGCGAGTACCACTGCCCGCAGATCGTCATGGGGCCGCCGCGTGGACTAGGGTTTTCCGAGCTCATCCTCGGTTCACTGACGCGTGAAGTGCAGAACCTCATGCAGGCCTACGGTCGTTCCTGCGAAGTGCTTTAGGGAATAACTGCACAAGGGGGCATGCCCCCTTGTATATCCCCCAGGTCAGAGGAAAACGCAGCGCAGGTTTCCGAAATTCCGGACTTGATCAACATTTCCTTAGAATATTGAAGAAAACCAAAGAAAAAAACGGCACCTTC
>CAMCYY010000060.1 GCA_945885335.1 Bordetella parapertussis | reverse complement strand
TGGTGAAGGGCGCCAGCGCCACCGCCGTGGTGAACAGCACCTGCGTGCGTCCGCCAACGGTGTCCGTGGCCGCGAGGCCGCCGCCCTTGTAGGGCACGGTTTGCATCTCAATCTTGGCCAGGTGCTTCAGCAGTTCGGCCGCCAGGTGTCCGGCGGTGCCGAGGCCGGCATTCGCCGCATTGATCTTGCCGGGGTTCGCCTTGGCGTAGGCAATGAATTCCTTGATCGTATTGGCCGGCACCGACGGATGGATGACCATCAGCAACGGGGTATGCGCGTACTGGACGGTGGGGATGAACTCCTTCTTCACGTCGTAGGGCACCTTGGTGATGAACATGGCGTTCTGCAGGGTGCTGGAGGACGTGCCCATGATGATGTAGCCATTGGCCGGCGCCGCACGGGTGGTGTCCAGCGCGCGAATCCCGCCCACCAGCGATGCCATGTTCTCCACCACAAAACTCGCGCCCCACTTCTCGCCGATCTTGCCGAAGATGGCACGCGTGAGCAGGTCCGTGCCGCCGGCGGGGCCGGTGCCGACGATGACGCGGACGGGTTTGTTCGGGTAGTTGTCGGGCAGGTCGGGCTTCTGGGCCAGCGCTGCGGTTGGTAACAGGGTCGGGAGCAGCAGCGTCAGGGCAAGCGAAAGCGGCCCGAATTTGCGAGAGCGGTTCTTCATGACGCCTCCTTTGATGACGGCCTGTTTTTTTGAACGCTATCCGGACACCTTATCCCATCCATCCGCTCATCGTGCATTTGCACTGCACAATATTCAAAAAATGAGTCGCTCGTGTGTGCCGGTGTTTCACCAACTGAAACACCAACGCTTGCGCTGTGCAACGGAGGGGCAACACGGCTACCATCCCTGCACTTTCCTCTCAGGGATACAGGCGACATGACTCCAGAAGCCCTTGCCGATGTTCGTGTGCTTGATCTCAGCCGCATCCTCGCAGGCCCCTCGGCGGGGCAGTACCTTGCCGACTTCGGCGCCGACGTCATCAAGGTGGAGCGGCCGGGCGTGGGCGACGATTCACGCCGCCTGGGCGGCCCGACGCTCAAGGACAAGGATGGCAACAAGAGCGACCTGTCGCCCATGTTCATCTGCGCCAACCGCAACAAGAAATCCGTCACCATCGATCTGGGCAAGCCTGCCGGCCAGGCGCTGGTAAAAAAACTGGCCATGTGGGCCGATGTACTGCTGGAGAACTACAAGGCCGGCGACCTGAAGCGCTACGGCCTGGATTACGACAGCCTGAAGGTGCTCAACCCGCACCTGGTGTATTGCTCGGTGACCGGCTTCGGGCAGACCGGGCCCTATGCGCCCCGCCCCGGCTTCGATGGCGTGTTCCAGTCGACCAGCGGTCTGATGAGCCTGTCCGGGCATCGCGACGGCACGCCCGGCGCCGGCAGCATGCGCATCGGCGTGCCTATCACCGACATGATCGGCGGCGCCTTCACTTACGGCGCTATTCTCACCGCCCTGCACTATCGCAATCGCACCGGACAGGGCCAGCACGTTGACATGTCCATGCTCGACTGCGCCATCACCGCCACGTGCACCGCCGCGGCCAACTATTTGTGCAATGGCGTCGTGCCCGAGCGCTGGGGCAACGAAAACCGGGGCGCCGTGCCCTCGGGGGTATACCGCTGCGCCGATGGCGAGATTCAGCTCTCCGCGCCCGGCAACGATGTCTACCCGCGCATCTGCAAGGCCATGGGGCTGCCCCAACTGGCCACCGATGAGCGTTACGCCACCACCGAAAACCGCGTGCAGCGTCGCGCCGAACTCAACGCCGTGTTCGAGCCGCTGTTCCTGAAAATGAAACGCGCCGAGCTGGTCGCGCTGATGGAGGCCAACAACGTGCCCTGCGCCCCCATCTACACCATGGACGAAGTGTTCGAAGATGAGCATGTGCGCTCGCGCGGCGATGTCGTGGAGCTGCCGCACGCCACGCTGGGCCCCATCAGAACGGTGGCCAATCCCATGCGGCTGTCGGCAACACCGGTGAACCGGTTCGATCCCCCGCCGCATGTGGGTGAGCATACGGACCGGATCCTGGGGGAAGTGCTGGGCCTGGATGCGGAGGCGATTGAAGGGTTGAGGAAGGAGGGGGTTGTTTGATCTCGCCTGACAAGATGGCGAAACGAAAGGATGAAACGAAGAAAGTCAGGTCGAAGACTCACGGAACCGGGTTTTTAAATCGAACCCGGTCCCTTTAATTCAATTGACGCGATCAGGACTGCGCGGACGTGACCCACTTCTGCACTGCAGGGGCCTTGTAGGCAGAAAGCTGTGCGAACAGCTCGTCGGTGGACTGCGCCACCGTCAGCATCGCCCGGGCCGCGGGGCTCAGGAACCCGTTGGCAACCACCTGATCCAGAAAGCCAACCAGCGGCGCGAAAAAACCATTCACATCAAGCAGGCCGCAGGGCTTGCGGTGAATGCCCAGTTGCGCCCAGGTCCATACCTCGAAGATTTCCTCCAGCGTGCCGATGCCGCCCGGCAGCGCCACAAAGCCATCCGCCAGCTCGGCCATGAGCGCCTTGCGTTCGTGCATCGAATCAACCACCCGCAATTCAGTCGCCCCACCGTGACCGAGTTCCCGGTCCATCAATGCTTTTGGAATCACACCGATCACTTCGCCACCCGCGGCCAGTGTGGCATCGGCCAGCACACCCATCAGCCCTACCCGG
Organism: Bordetella parapertussis; assembly: GCA_945885335.1. Classification (GTDB taxonomy): domain Bacteria; phylum Pseudomonadota; class Gammaproteobacteria; order Burkholderiales; family SG8-39; genus CAIYPG01. The sequence continues at coordinate 12,926 of CAMCYY010000060.1, read as the reverse complement.
CCACCGCCGTACACCAGCCCGATGCCGCGTTGCGCCAGGGCTTGACCCAACTGCGTAGCCAGCGCGGCATAGACGGGATTGTGGCCGGGGCTGGAGCCGCAGAAAACGCAAAGTCTGTTCATGCCAAGAATTTCGAGCTCTATTCAAAAAACGAAGTAGAAGTAAAGTCGAGCAGGTGGCACGAGCAGAAAAATGAGTGCACCTAGAAGCCTTTGAGCCTAATCAGAGTACATGTGAATGCAGGTTCTCGCCAAAATCGCTGAATGAATGAGCCTCTCAGAACGATCACTTCAACCGCCGCTCCAGAAAATCATCCACCAGCACCCAAGCCACCTTGCCAATATCCGGCTGGTAAGAATCCGAATCAATGGTCGCAAAGCCATGCAACCCGAACGACCAGAAATGCCACTCGAACTCCGCCCCGCTCTCCAGAAAGCTTTGCTGCAAGGCAAGCTGGGTCTTGTTCGTGGTGATGCTGTCCACGCCACCGTAGAACACCTGGGTCGGGCATTTCACGAGTTTGGCGGTGCGGGTGGCATGGCGCGGGCGTGCGGGCGTTTCGGGCTCGTCGCGTATCGAGGCGTAAAACAGGATCAGTGCGGCGATGTCGGGGTTGTCCGCAGCGAACGGAATGCCGACGCGCCCGCCCAGGCAATGGCCGAGCACGGCGACGCGTTTCGGGTCCACGTAGGGACGTGATTTCAGCCAGTCAAGCGCTTCGCGGTACACGCGCAGGAACTCGGCGTCATTTTTTTGCGTCTGGATTTCGGCGCCCATACCGTAGTGGCTGTCGCCGGCAAAGCCGAGCTGGTTGAAGGTGCTGGGCACGAACACCGCGTAGCCGGCCTGGGCGAGGCGCGCGCAGTGGTACTTGTAATCGCCGGTAAGGCCGGGGGCATGGTGCAGCATCAGTACGGCGGGATGCGGGCCGGGCGCATCCGGATAAGCCACCCATCCGGGCATGCCGTCCTTTTCCTGGGTGAGCTTGGTGAGGGTGATGGTCATGCGAGCCTCCTTCTGTGTCCGGTTGTATTGGTTCTGATCGACTGCCTGTTCCGAATTGCGCCTGGACTGCTGATTAACAGTGATTACAATTATTTCTTTAATGCTCTTTATTAAATGAGTCAATATTGGATATGATCATATTCAATAAATCCCGGTGTGGCGAACCCGAAAGACTCAATCCTTTTTCACAATCAGCGCATCCACCGCCATGATGCGGCCACCCGAGCAGATCAGCGGGTTCACGTCGAGTTCGTCGATGAGGTCTTTCTGGTCGGCGGCGAATTCGGACAGCCGGACGATGATGTCGGCCAGCTTGTCGCGATCCACCGGCTCGGCGCCGCGAAAGCCGTCCAGCATGGACTGGCTTTTCAGTTTTTTCAGCATGGCATGCGCTTCGTGGGTGTTGATCGGCGCAAGATCGAGTGAGGTGTCTTTCAGAAGCTCGACCAGAATGCCGCCCAGGCCCGCGACAATCAGCGGCCCGAACAGCGGGTCGATGCGTGCGCCGACCATGATCTCGGTACCCGAGGGCACCATGGGCTGCACCAGCACGCCGTTGATTTTTGCTTTGACGTTGTATTTGTTTGCGTTCGCCATCACCGCATCGTAGGCGGCTTTGACCTCTACCTCGGTTTTCAGGTTCAGGCGGATGACGCCGGCTTCGGTCTTGTGCGGGATGTCAGGCGACTCCACCTTCATCGCCACGGGCAAACCGAGCGACGTGGCCGCCTTCATCGCCTCATCCGCGGACTGCACCAGCTTCTCCCCCACCACCGGCACGCCGTAGGCCGCCAGCACTTCCTTGGCTTCGCGCTCGGTGAGCGTCTTGTTCTTCGAGGCGGCGATCAGCTTGGCCGCCTTCGCTTTGGCGTCGGCCGGTGACTGGCGCACCAGCTTGCGCGGCCCGAGTTGTTCGCGCTCTTGCCGTTTGTCGTCATGCGCGTGCCACAGCTTGATCGTGGCGGTGCAACTGTCGATGGAGAAAAACCATTGCAGACCCCGCTCCATTTCCGCGAACTCATTGCCGGGGCCGCCCACCCAGCCGCCGATGAAGGGCAGGCAGACCGGCTTTTCGAGCTTGGCGCCCACCTCGGCAATGCTCTGCAGCCGGCCGCGCGTGGTGACTTTCACACTCAGTTGCGGCACCACAATGGAACTGTAGCGGTCATCTGACAGCATGGTTTCCACCGCAGCCGGAAACGCGGTCGGGTTCGCCGCCACCATGGCCGTGAGGTCGCAGGGATTCCGGAGGGCGCCGAACTCCGGCACGTAGGGGCGCAACTTGTCTTCCAGTTCCTTGCCGAGTTCCGGCATGTCGAGGCCATGCGCCTCGGCCGAGTCGGTGGTGGCGATCAGCGAGCCTCCCGAGCCGCCCATCGCAGCCACGCCGCGCCCGGTGGGCGGACGCTTGATCTTGCACATGAAGGCTGCGGTCTCGAGCAGGCGCTCGATGCTGGGCACCACGATGATGCCGGCGCGCTCGAAGGCAGCGGTGTATGCGGCCGTTGAGCCGGCCAGCGAGCCCGTGTGCGACATGGCCACCGCAGCGCCCGCCTCGCCCGTGCCGAGCTTGCAGATCACCACGGGCTTGTTCGCCGCCCGGGCGATCTCGCCGGCGTCCAGCAGTTGCTGCGGATCATTCAGCCCTTCGAACAGGCAGGCGATGGCGCCGCAGCCGGGCTCTTCGGCGAAGTAGCTGATGAGGTCTGTCACGTTCACGTCGGCGGCATTGCCGCAGGCCACGACATGACTGATGTTCATGCCGCGGCGCACCGATTGCGAAAGGCTGAAGCCCATGGCGCCCGATTGCGACAGCACTGCAATACCCGGATAGGCCGGCGCCTTGAGGTCCATGTCATGCGTGGCAAAGGACACCATGGCCTGGCCGGCAAAGTCCGCGTAGCCCATGCAGTTCGGCCCGATGATTTTCAGGCCGGATTCGCGTGCAATCGCCACGAGGCGGTCCTGCTCGTCGCCGCGGCCCTCGATGCCGGTCTCGAAATAACCCGACGCAAAAATCACCACGCCGCCGACACCGGCCTCGGCGCACTCGCGCACCGCCGCCTCAACACCCTGGCGCGGTAGCGCGATGACCACGCAGTCGGGCACCTCGGGCAATTCCTTCACGGAATGAAAGCACGGCTCGTCGCCGATCTTGTCGTACTTGGGGTTGATGCGGTAAATGCTGCCCGGAAACTTGTTGCGGATCAGGTTCGTGACGGCATTGGAGCCAAAGGCCGTGGCGTTCTGTGAGACGCCGATGACGGCCACGCTCTTCGGTGCGAACAGGCGTTTCATCTCGTGATGGCGATACACGCCACGCTGGGGCAGGATCATTGCGATTTCCTCGACTGGTATCGGCGCAGGAAAGCACGACTCGCTGCGCGGACCGCTTCAGGGGCGGGCTTGTTGTTCGTGTGGTGCAAAGCGAGGCCCTATTATGCCACCGGCCTCTCTCCGTCCGGGTTAAGGCGTTTCGCTCTGCGTAACCCCGTTGCGGCGAACGGCTGATTCGTGAAACACTCGACCCATACCGCTTCAGAAAACGCGCAGCAGTCCCGAATAGGGGGCTCCCGAAAGACCGGGGTCACCCGACCGGCGCCTGAAGCTCACCGGAGGAAATCTTGGAGCAAGCTGGCCAGGCCGCGCCCGTGGCATGGAAACGCCATCTGTACATGATGATGGCGCTGACCACCTGCAACTTCGTGCAGTACTCCGCGGCACGCTTTGCGCTCATCCTCTACGCCATCCACTTGCAGGCCTCGCCGCTGGTGATCGGCATGCTGATCGGTCTCAACTCCCTGATCCCCGCGCTGAGTTCGGTGCACATGGGCCGCTGGCTGGACCGCACCAGCAACCTGCGCTCGCCCATGATCGGCGCCTGCGTGGTGATGGCGATCGGCGTCCTGCTGCCCTTTTTTTGGGAGGGCATCCCGGCGCTGTTCGTGTTCTGCCTGGTGGTCGGCAGCAGCTCCAACATTTTCCGCATCGCCAGCCAGCAGATGATCGGCCGCTACGGCCTGCCCGAGAATCGCGCCTCCAACTACACCACCATGGCGCAGGGGTTTGCCATGGGCAACCTGATCGCACCGCTGATGACCGGTTTTGCCATTGACCACATCGGCTTCAGCCACACCTTCCTGCTGCTGACTTTCCTTGTCGTGCCGCCGGTCGTTGTCCTCGCCATGGGCTGGGTGTACCTGCCCATGCCCGAGATCAAAAAGGCAGCGGTTGACGCCGTAAAAGGTGAAAAGTCGAGCACCTGGGACTTGCTGAAAATCCCCGCGCTGCGGCGCATTCTGATCGCCAACGTGGCGCTGACCTCGGCCTGGGACATATTCACCTTTGCCTGGCCGCTGCACGGCTCGCAGCTACAGTTCTCGGCGTCACAGATCGGCATGGTGGCCGGCATATTCTTTTCCGGGACCTTCGTGGTGCGCTCCCTGTCCGGACTGCTGCTGAAGCGTTACTCGCAGTGGCGCTTGATCATTGTCTCGATGACCAGCGCCAGCACCCTGTATCTGGTGTTCCCGTTCATGACCGGATTCATGGTGCTGTCCCTGCTTGCCTTCCTGCTCGGGCTGCTGCTTGGCCTCCTGCAGCCCATGAGCATGGCGCTGTGTTACGACGAGTCGCCGGAGGATCGCAAGGGCGAAGTGATCGGACTGCGGCTTACGCTGATCTTCAGCCTGCACATCACCATCCCGCTGCTGGCCGGCGCCATGGGCTCAACCGTCGGCATGCTGCCGGTTTGGTACGCCGCCTCGGCCATGCTGCTGGCCGGGAGCTGGATGTCGCGCCGGCAGTGGCACAACCGGAAGAGCTGATCGCGGCAGGGGTTCACCGAATGTTATTATCATTATCAGGCCGTACAAGACTTTCAGAGAGCATCAGCAACACTATTGTGATCATGTCATTCAGGCCTCAGGATGCCGGGTGGCCGTCTGCAAACGCCCATCCGATTCCGGCCAGCGGCACGGCGCGGTCGCCCTCGCGCAGGGCGTTTTCACTGGAGGCGGTACCCTCCAGCGCGCGCTTCTTGATGCCCTGCATGATGGCGGCCATGCGGAACAGGTTGTAGGCCAAGTAGAAATTCCAGTGCGCAATGCCGCTGCGCCCGGTGCGCCGGCAATAGGCCTCGATGCAGTCCTGCTCGGACGGAATGCCCAGCGCCGGCAGGTCGTGACCCTTGATGCCGCGAAAGACATCGGGGGGAATATGCCAGGCCATGCACAGGTAGGCCAGATCCGCCAGCGGATGGCCCAGCGTGGACAGCTCCCAGTCGAGCAGCGCCAGCACGCGCGGCTCGGTGGGATGGAAAATGAGGTTGTCCATGCGGTAGTCGCCATGCACGAGCGTGGTCTCCCCGCCCTCGGGGATGTGCTCGGGCAGCCACACCATCAGGCGGTCCATGGCCTCGATGCGCGTTGTCTCCGAGGCGCGGTACTGCCTGGACCAGCGCGCAATCTGCCGCGCAAAATAATTGCCGGGCCGGCCGTAATCACCTAGGCCGATGGCGCTGTAGTCGGTGCCGTGCAGTCCGGCGAGCACGCGGTTCAGCTCGTCGTAGATTGCCGCGCGCTCCTGCTTCGTCTGGCCGGGCAGCAACGGGTCCCAGAACACCCGGCCCTGGACATGCGCCATGATCATGAAGGCGCGGCCGATCACGCCCTCGTCCTCGCACAGATGAAGCATGGCTGGCACCGGCACCGCCGTGTTCGCCAGCGCAGCCATGACGCGGAACTCGCGCTCGATGGCATGCGCCGAAGGCAGCAGCTTCGCCACGGGGCCGGGCTTGGTGCGCATGACGTAGCGCGTATTGCCCGCGTTCAGCACATAGGTCGGGTTGGACTGCCCGCCCAGCAGCGGGGTGACCGTCAGCGGCCCCCTGAAGCCGGCGATGTGCTGCGCCAGATGGCGCTCCAGCGCGCCACTGTCGAAGGGAAGCACAGTGGCCGTAGTAGCAGCAGCGGACGAATCAGGCTGCACCGTGCTCAAGCGCCGCCCTCCCCAGCCGCTTTGGCAAACGCGAAGTCCTTCAACTGCTGGCGCAGCGTCAGCTTGGACAGTTTGCCGGTGGCGGTATGCGGCAGTTCGTTCACGAACAGCACCGCGTCAGGCCTCCACCATTTGGCCACCTTGCCCTCGTAGAAGGCGAGCAATTCGGCCCCGGTCACGGTGGCGCCGGCTTTTTTCACCGCCACCAGCAGCGGCCGCTCGTCCCACTTCGGATGAGCTACGCCGATCACGGCGGCCTCGGCAATGGCCGGGTGTGCCACCGCGATGTTCTCCAGGTCGATGGAACTGATCCACTCGCCGCCCGACTTGATCACGTCCTTGGAGCGGTCGGTAATCTGCATGAAGCAGTCCGCATCAAGCGTGGCGACATCACCGGTGGGAAACCAGCCGTCCCTGAGGACGTTTCCACCCGCACCCTTGAAGTAGCCCGACAGGACGGCGGGGCCGCGCACCAGCAGGTCGCCAAAGGCCTTGCCGTCGTGCGGCAGCTCGGCGCCATTGCCATCGACAATTTTCATTTCAATGCCGAAATGCGGCCGGCCCTGTTTGGCCAGCAGGGCGTGGCGGGCCGGCTCGTCCAGAACCGCGTGCTTCGACTTGGGGACCCCCATCGTGCCAATCGGGCTCAGTTCGGTCATTCCCCAGGCATGCAACACACTCACGCCATGGGAATCGGTGAAGCGACGCATCATGGCCGGCGGTACGGCCGACCCGCCGATGATGATGCGCAGAGGGTTGGACACACGCTTTTTCTGTTCGTCGAGGAAGTCCAGCAGTCCGGCCCACACGGTGGGCACGCCCGCGCTCAGGCTGACCGCCTCGGATTCAATGAGCTCATACAGGCTCCTGCCGTCCAGGTGCGGGCCGGGCAGCACCAGCTTGGCACCGGTCAGGGCGCAGGAATACGGCAGCCCCCAGGCATTGACATGGAACATCGGCACCGCGGGCATCACCACGTCCAGCGACGACAGGCCCATCTGGTCGGGTAGCGCGGTCAGCAGCGCATGCAGCACCGTGCTGCGATGGCTGTAGAGCACGCCCTTGGGATTGCCGGTGGTGCCCGAGGTGTAACACAGGCCACTGGCGGCGCTTTCATCCAGGCGCGGCCAGTCGAAGGCATCATCCGCGGCCTCAACCAGATCTTCGTAACACATCAGTCCGGGAATGTCCGATGCGGCGGGCATCTCGGCGCGCGGTGCCATCAGCACATAGCCGCGCACATGCGGCAGGCGTGGAGCGAGCTGCTCCACCAACTGGATGAAGGTCGCGTCGAAAAACAGCAGGCCGTCTTCCGCGTCATTGGCGATCCACGCAATCTGATCCGCAAACAGGCGCGGGTTGATGGTGTGCATCACCGCACCCATGCCCGATACGGCGTAGTAACACTCTAAATGCCGGTAGCCGTTCCAGGCCAGCGTCGCCACACGCTCGCCCTGCTTCACGCCCAGCCGGCCCAGCGCCCCGGCTAGCTTGCGCGCGCGTCTGTGCGCATCGGCATAGGTGTAGCGGTGCACCTGCCCGTCCACAGTACGCGAGACGATTTCAGTGTCCCCGTGATGACGGTCGGCGCGCATGATCAGGTCGCTGATCAACAGCGGCTGATCCATCATGATTCCCTGCATGTCGCCCTCCTCCCTTGTTTTCAGGTTCGAACTGCCGTATTTCTACACTTCCTCTACAAACCCCCTACACGACCCCTACACGCCCCAGCGCCAGAACTGCTCCCCTTCGGAGAGATACTGGTTCGCCAGCACCATGCGGTGCACCTCCGATGAGCCATCGACGAGGCGCGCCTGACGCGCGTAGCGGTACATCCATTCCACCGGCGTGTCCTTGCTGTAGCCGCGCGCCCCGAGCAGTTGCAGCGCGGTGTCCACCGCCTTGTGCAGCGTTTCGGAGGCGTGGATCTTGGCCATGGACACATCGGCGCGGGCGAAGTCGCCCTGATCCAGGCGCCAGGCGGCGCGCATGTTGAGCAGCCGACCGATCTCGATCTGCATGGCGGCATCGCCCATCAGCCATTGCACGCCCTCGTGCTGTGAGAGCTTCAGGCCGAAGTTCTCGCGCTCGACCACATAGGCCTTGGCGATGTCCATGGCGCGCTGCGCCAGGCCCAACCAGCGCATGCAATGCGTGAGGCGCGCAATGCCGAGGCGGATCTGCGTCACCTTGAGCCCGTCGCCCACCTGCATCAGCACGTTGGTGTCCTCGACCTCCAGGCCCTCGAAGATGATTTCGCAATGCCCGCCATGTTCTTCGGGGCCCATGATGGGAATGCGCCGCAGGATGCGCCAGCCCGGCTGGTCGGCATGGAACAGGAAGCAGGTCAGGCCCTTGCGCTTGTCGTCCGAGGTACGCGCAATCACCATCAGGTGTTGGGCCGACCCGGCGCCGGTGATGAACCACTTGTGGCCATTGATCACCCACTTGCCGCCGACGCGCTCGGCGCGGGTGCGTATCTGCGTCGGGTCGCTGCCGCCGCCGGGCATGGGCTCGGTCATGGCGAAGGCCGAATGCACCTTGCCGTCAACCACCGGCTGCAGCCACCAGTCCTTTTGCGCCGTGGTGCCCACCTTCTCCAGCAGACGCATATTGCCGTCGTCGGGCGCCGCTGCGTTGAAACACACCGGGCCAAAAATGGACTTGTTCATTTCCTCGTAGATTGCGGCGCAGCCGACGGCATCCAGCGCCATGCCGCCGCGGGATTTGGGCATCTGCGGCGCCCACAGACCGGCCGCCTTGGCTTTGGCGCGCACGCGCTCCAGCACCGGCTCGGCGATGTTCTCGTGCTCGTCGTAATTGGCGCGGTCGGCCTCCAGCGGAATGATTTCCTGCTTTACGAAGGCGCGAACGCGATCGCGGATGTCCTGCAATTCTGCGGATAGGGCGAAGTCCAAAATGAATTCCTCTTGAGAATTAAAGCGACGACACCAGGTGGCCGCCATCGACGGCAATCACGGCCCCGGTCATGTAGCGCGACGCATCCGAGGCCAGCAGCAGCAGCGCGCCATCGAGGTCCTCCGGCCGGCCGATGCGCCGCTGCGGTATGCGCTTCACCAGTGCCTCGCCGACAGGCGTGTCCATGAAATCGCGGTTCATTTCGGTGTTGATGTAACCCGGCGCCAGGGCATTGACGCGAATGTTGTAACGCGCCAGCTCCAGCGCCATGGACTTGGTCATCTGGATCAGGCCGGCCTTGGAGGTGGCATAGGCCGTCACCTGCCCGGACTGGCGCAGACCGAGGATGGAGGCAATGTTGACAATGCTTCCGGCGCGCTTCGCATCGCGCATGCGCCGCGCCGTTTCGGTGGCCACCAGGAATGCACCCTTCAGGTTGGTATCCAGCACGCGGTCCCAGTCCTCCTCCGTCTGGTCCAGCACCGGTACGCCCTGCGCAATGCCCGAATTGTTGATCAGGATGTCAACGCCGCCCAGCCGCGCTTCACCCGCATCCAGCGCCGCGCGAACGGCAGCGGCATCGGTGACATCCAGCCGCACCGCCACGGCCTGCCCGCCGGCTGCGGCGATTTCGCCGGCCAGTTTTTCCAGTTCGTCCATGCGCCGCGCCGCCAGCACCACCTTTGCGCCGGCCTGCGCCAGCACCTGCGCGAAATGCCGTCCCAGGCCGCTGGAGGCACCGGTAACCAGTGCGGTCTTTCCGGCGAGATCAAACAAATCGAATGTTCTGGATGACATGTCTTTTTTCCGCATATAAAAATGCACAAGTACGCCCATGTGGCGGCACTGGACCCGCCACATGGACAACTGCTTTGCGACACTCGCAGCCTGGCAGCAGCGCGAAGCCCTGCGCCGGAAATTGAACCCGGCTAAGCCTGAGCGCCTGACTTCGCCGGCTCCTCGGTTCCGCGCAGTTTGAAGATCTGGGTGTGAAACATTTCGGCGCAGACTTCGCCGCCCGAGCGGATGGCGCAATACAGCGTGACCCAATGATTGCCTTTCCGCTCCCATTTCGTTGTGGGCACGGTGAGCACCTGGATCGGGTCGCCGACGCGCAACATGCGACGCACCACCGCCTTGGTTGAGCCATGCACGGCGTTGTCACCGATGTACTGGTTGGTCGAGGCGATCTGCACCTGGCGCAGCACATGGGTGGGATGGATGGCCGGGGCCTTGCCTTCGTAGTAGATCGGCAGGTCATCGCCCAGTACGTTTTTCCAGTGGGCGTTGTCGTCCACCGACAGTGTGCTGCGCAGTGACCGGTAGGCCTTGTCGACAACAATCACGTCCCAGCTGCGGCGCTCCTTGACCGGCCCTTCCCATTCATTGGGCTGCCGCGCGGCATGCGGCTCAACGGGCGGCAGCACGGCGGGCATGGAGGCTTCCATGTAGGCCGCGGCCTTGCCTTCATTGCTTTCGTTGTAGGCCGTGACCTTGAAGGCCTTCTCGCCCTCGCGCCCCTCGATGGGCGTGGTTTCAACACGCAGCTTGTCGCCTTCGCACACCACGCTGAGGAACTTCACGTCGATCACGGCATGGCCGAGCCAGGCTTCACCAAAGGTTGCGGCCAGCGCGCGCGTCATGTTGCCGTAGGTCGCAAGGCCCAGCACCAGCGGCCCGCGAAAACCGAGCTTCTGCGGCAGACCGTCGGAATGCATGCGGTTGTTGGAGTCGTGATAGGCGATGTGCGCGGTGACAAAGTAGGGTTTGCCGATTTCGTAGGCTGCAGCCATGGTTCTCTCCTTTGTGGATGTACGTTTTTTAAATTGTGCGTTGTATGTTTATGTTCGACCGCTTTCCCTTACCCCCCTCCCGGAGGAAGAAGGGCTTTTCCTCCCTCTCCCCTTGGGAGAGGGACCGAGGGAGAGGGGAATAAATCCCCAAAAGTCTCACCAGAAAACTCAAATCACCCCTGCTTCCCGCAGCCGGACAATGTCAGCCGCGCTGAACCCCAGTTTCTGCAGCGTTTCCTCGGTGTGCTGCCCGACGCGCGGCGGCGGCGCCGTCACCCGGGCAGGGCTTGCGGACAGCTTATAAGAGGTCTTGGGTACGGTGATCGCGGCACCAAGCTCCGGATCCTTGTCGAAGGCATGAAAGAAATCGCGGCCGGTGATCTGCGGGTGCTTCACGATCTCGCCGATGGTTCGCACCGCCATCGAGGTCACGCCCCCCGCCTGCAGCAGGGCTTCCCATTCCCCGGCGGTCTTGGCGAGCAGCCTTGCCTGGATTTCTGCTTCCAGCGCCTCGAGGTTCTGACGGCACAGATCCGGTGTGGCAAAACGCGGATCGCTGTGGATATCGACCATGTCGAGCACCTTCCACAGCCGGCTGCGCCGCAGTTCGGTGCTGGCGGCAATCAGCAGCACGCCCTCTCTCGTCTTGAAGGCGTTATGCACATAGCCGCCGCGGCCCGAGCCATTGCCCACCAGGCCATGGTCCATGCCGCCCGTCACATGATCGGTGACAAAAGAGCTCATCAGCACCAGCGCCGTCTCGAGCATCGACACATCCACATGCTGGCCGCGCCCGGAGCGCTCGCGCTGGTACAGCGCAGTGAGGATGCCCATGGTGGCCGACATGCCGGTGGCGTAATCCACGCCCGGATAGCTGGTCTTGATCGGCCCGGACTCGGGCGTGCCGGTGACGCTCATCATGCCGCTCGCGGCCTGGATGGCCATGTCCATGGCGGGGTCGTTTTTCTTGGGGCCGGTCTGGCCGTAACCGGTGACCGAGCAGTAGATCAGGCGCGGATTGATCTTGCTCAGGTCGGCATAGGAGAGGCCGTAGCGCGCCATGGTGCCGGTGCGCAGATTTTCGATGAACACATCGGCATCGGCAGCGAGGCGGCGCAGGATCTCTTGCCCCTCGGGCACGGCGATGTTCAGGGTGAGGGATTTCTTGTTCGCGTTCTGCGCCAGGAACCCGGTGCCCATGCCGTTTTTGGTGAGCGCCGTATCGTGCCCGCCGGAGTAACGATAGACATCGCCTTCGCCGGGCGCCTCGATAGTGATGACATCAGCGCCATGCAGTGCCAGTTGATACGCCGCGAACGGCGCGGCGATCACGCGTGATACCGCAACAACCTTGAGACCGTGGAAAGCGTCTGCCTCGCTCATGTTCTCTCCTCCAGAGCGTCGCCCATTTACTATTTGCGGCGGGGATTTTGGGTGATTCTAACCCCCTGCGCCTGCAGCCCGTGAAACGTCCACTGGATTACGCAACCGGCGGTGTAAAGCAGGCAAGCTCGGCTTACCAGCACGCGCCCAAACTCTCACCCACCTGAAGCAACTTGACTTTATAGGGCGCTACCACCATTTTTGCGAAAACTTGGCTTCCCCGATGCCGACACCCATCTGCTCAAGGCTGAACTGGTCGCGCGCATTCAGGCGGTCATCGTCGCGCAAAACCTGGCCCAGGTTGCCGTCGCCGGGCGCATGGGACTCAGTCAGCCGGATAGATCGCGATTGCTCAAGGGGCAGTTCCGGGACATCTCCGTCGAGCGCCTGATGCGCACGCTCACGCGGCCAGGATGCGATGTGGACATCACCATCCGCAATCACCGCAAGGCCGCTGCGCCACGAGACACGATGCGGCTGCCGGCCGTCGCGGCATAGGGATCTTCTCCTGTCATCGGGAGCAGCTCGGGGACGGCACCGCCCGCCCCCGAGCTTTTTAAACATTTTAATTTATTATCAATTTCGTAAATGACTCAATATATATCAAGCTTTAATCATTAAATTAATATCACAGATTAATTCTTCCTCCATGCCGTTCAGGCATCAATGAACGCCGTCGCCATCATGCTCGACCGCTTTGACACCTCGGCAAACCACGCCGCGAGTTCCGGGTGGCCGGCGCGCCAGTCGAGGTCCTCGGCAAACCGGAAGTCCAGATAGGCCAGCGCGCTGCCGATGCTGACATGGCCGATGCTGAAAGGCGCGGCG
>CAMCYY010000059.1 GCA_945885335.1 Bordetella parapertussis | reverse complement strand
ATGTGCGCCCCTGGCAGCTTCTGCATATCGGACAGCAGGCCGGGCCGCAGCGAGGCAAACACGTCGAGCTTGTCGCGCACGAAAAGGTCAAACGCGCTGGTGCCTTTCTCCGGATGCACCAGCGTGGCCTGCTTGATGTTGCGCTCCAGCCAGAGGTCGTAAGCGGCACGCGCGGTGACGGCAATGCGGATGCCGGGCTTGTCCACGTCGGCGATAGTTTTGATGGGTGATCCGGCGGGCACGAGGTAGGTTGCCTCGATTTCCGCGTAGGCGGCGGTGAAATAGATTTTCTCGGCACGCTGCGGTTCGGCGCCGATCAGCGCGATGTCCCATTTGCCGGCATCGGCATCGTCGGCGATTTCACCGGGCTTGGCGTATGGCGTTAATTTCAGCGGAACGCCAAGGCGCTCGGCGATGGCGGCGGCCATGCTGGGCGACACGCCTGTCGGGTCGCCGTTCGCTGCGCGGCCGGTGACGAGCAACCCATTGCCCATGTTGATGGCGGCGCGCAGGACGCCGGTGGGTGCGAGTTCCTTGAGCAGTTGGGACATTGCGATCCTCCTTTGGTTGTTCTGGATGTTGGGCCGATTAGACCACGCCGGTGTTTGGCGCGCTTTCAGCCCAGCGCTGCCACATGCTACGCAGCGCGGCCGTGAAGTCGCGTGCAAAGCCATCGTAATCGGCCAGTGGTGATGCCGCGAACTGCGGGCGCAGGTCGCGCCGGATGGCGGCAAGTCGTTCGATATTGCCTGCGAGGCCCGTGGCAATGGCGACGTAGCGATCTTCGTCGCTGGCAATCCATTCAGCGTGACCGATGTTGCGCAGCATGGCCAGGGTCTGCCGTCCGGCGATGAGGGGTTGTTCCAGTGTGACTACCGGCACGCCCATCCACAACGATTCGAAGCTGGTCATGCCGCCGCAGAACGGGAACGGGTCAAGGGCGATGTCGATATCGTGATAGGCGTGTGCGGCCTGTTCCAGCGGGACAAAGCTGCGCAACTCGACCCTCTCACGCGCTAAGCCCAGGCCCGCGGCCAGCGCGGCAAATCGTTCGCGGTTGGCGGCATCATTCAGCGCGGCGGCCTGGATCACCAGCCGGGATTGCGGCACGGCTGAAAGGATGCGCGCCCACAGCGCCAGTACCCGTTCATTGAGCTTGGCCAGACTGTTGAAGCAGCCGAAGGTCACATGGCCATGCTGAATGGCGGGCAGGGGGCCGACTTCGGGCACGAACTCCCAGGGCTCGAAACAAAAGCGGGTGTGCGGCAGGCGTACCAGCTTCTCGACGAAGAAGGCATCCTGCTCCGGCGGTGAAGTGTGGGGATCGGTGATGAAGTAATCGAAGCTGTCGAGGCCGGTGGTATTGAAGTAGCCCAGCCAGCTCACCTGCACCGGCGCAGGCTTGCGCACGAACACGCCCAGCCGGTTGTGCGTGGTGTGCCCGGCCAGATCGATCAGGAGGTCGATGCCGTCGGCTTTGACGGCGGCAATGACTTCATCGTCATCGAGTTTGGAAATGTCGCGCCAGCCCCGGGTAGCGTTGCGAATGCGACCGGTGATGATGTCTTCCGACGGAAAGTTGTAGTAGCAAACCACTTCCAGCGCATCCGGGTTCAGCCGCTCCAGCGCCGCGACACACAGGGCTGCCACCGGGTGACGACGCAGGTCGGGTGAGACCAGGCCGATGCGCAACCGGCGTTCAGGGTCGCGGTTGTTGCTCCAGGTGCCGATACGCTTGCTGCCAGCGTTGTTGCCGGCAAAGCGTCGCGCCCAGTCAAGGTGGGCATCCAGTACATCCTGGGCTGTGGTTGAGGGCTCGTAATTGACGCAGGCAGCGATTGAAGACGCCGTATCGACCAGCGCCGGATTCAGGCGGAGCGTCTCCCGGTAGTGGTGCAGCGCATCGGAAATACGGCCGAGCTGGTTATAGCAATTGGCAAGATTGCTGTGCGCCTTGAGGCGGTCGCCCGGTGACGGGTCTGCGTCAAGCACAGCGCAGTAATGTTGCTCGGCCTCGCTCAAGGCATCCTGCTGCTGCAGGCTGTAGGCCAGCATCAGGCGCGCCGCAAGCGGGTTCTCCGCCTGCGACCAGTGATGTTCCAGCAGTGCCGCGGCTTCGTGATGAAACAGTTTCGAACCTGCGACCCGGTCACCATGCGCAATCAGCATGGTGGCAAGGTCAAAGCGCAGACCGGGCAGCGCGGCATCCAGTTCGAAAGCGCGGCGCAGCGCACCCACGGCGTCTGCGTAGTTCTTCTGTTCGAAGCGTGCCTTGCCCAGGTTGAACCAGGCGGCGGCGTACTGCGGCCTGAGGCGGACAGCCTCCATGAATGCAAGCGCTGCGGTTTCGGGCTCTTCCAGTGCGGTCAGCACATTGCCCAGGTTGAAGTGGAACAGCGCGACATCGGGCTTGGCGAGAATGGCCGCGTTGATGGATTGCAGCGCTTCCGTATGCTCGCCGCGTTGATGCTGGATGACCCCGGCAAGATGCAGCGCCTCCGGATGCCTGGGTGACGCGTGCAGGATGGCGCGGTACGCGGCCTCGGCTTTGTCCAACTGCCCGGCTTCGTGCAGGCTGATGGCCTGTTCCAGCGCGGCATCAAATGAAGACGAAAGTGCTGCGCTGCCGAACAGGCCTTTCAGCATATTCAGCAGGCTCATCGCGTTGGCCCCGTCAGGCCTTCACGTGTGGCGCGATGACTTGCAGCATCTGCGCGAACACCTTGGGATTACCCGCGGCGATGCGGCCGCTTTCGATGAATCCGGCGTTGCCGCTCAGGTCGCCGACCAGCCCGCCGGCTTCCTGGATCATCAGCGCGCCTGCAGCCATGTCCCAGGGCGCGAGACCGATTTCCCAGAAGCCGTCGAGGCGTCCCGCGGCTACCCAGGCGAGATCCAGCGCTGCAGCACCGGCCCGGCGAATGCCGGAGGTCTTCGGAATCATGTCGCGGAACATGCGCATGTACTCGTCCATGTGCGAGAAATCGCGGAACGGGAAGCCGGTGCCGATCAGCGCGTCCTCCAATTCGGCGCGCTTGGAGACGCGAATGCGCTTGTCGTTGAGAAAGGCGCCACCGCCGCGCGAGGCGGTGAACAATTCATTGCGCGCCGGATCGTAGACGACAGCATGAACGTACTGATCCTTGTGGCGCAGCGCGATTGAGACTGCGTACTGGGGAAAGCCATGGATGAAGTTCGTGGTGCCGTCCAGCGGGTCGATGACCCACGTGTACTCGGCCTTCGCCTCGCCCTGGGCGCCGGATTCCTCGGCGAGGATGGCATGGTCGGGAAAGGCACGCTTCAGGATGTCGATGATCTCGATTTCGGCAGCCTTGTCCACTTCTGTGACGAAGTCATTGGTTTGCTTGCGCGTGATGGTGAGGCCGTCGATGTCGCGCACGGCGCGATTGATGACGGCACCGGCACGTCGGGCGGCTTTCACCGCAATGGTCAGCGTCGGATGCATGGATTTCCCGGATTTTCAAAAAGAACGTTTGCCCTGCGCTGCTCGCAGCACTGTGGACTCAATTCTATCAGGCAGGCGGGTCAGGCGATTAGAATGCGCGCATGTCTTCCACACCTTTTTCACGCATTCGCGTCGTTCTCAGTTGCACCTTTCATCCGGGCAATATCGGCAGCGCCGCGCGCGCCATCAAGACCATGGGCCTGTCGCGACTGGTATTGGTATCGCCGGTACGTTTCCCCGCCCGCGAGGCGAATGCACTGGCTTCCAATGCCATTGACGTGCTGGAGCAGGCTGTTGTTTGCGCCTCTCTTGACGAAGCACTGGCCGGAACGGCGCTGCAGATCGCCTTCACCGCGCGCAACCGCTCGCTGTCGCATGCCGCGCTGCCGGTGCGCGAGGCTGTCGTTGATGCCGTCAATGTGGCTGCATCACAGGAAGTCGCGCTGGTGTTCGGCAATGAGACTGTGGGCCTGTCCAATGAGGACGTCATCCGCTGCAATCGCGTCGCCTTCATTCCGACAGATGCGGAGTCGAGTTCGCTCAATCTCGCGGCTGCGGTGCAGATTGCCGCCTACGAGCTGCGACTGGCGACCCTGGGAATGCCTGCAGCTGTCACCTCAGCCTCCGAACTGGCGCCCCATGACGATATGGAGCGTTTTTTCGCACACCTGGAACAAAGCATCTCCGACAGTGGCTTTCTGCAGGTCGACAATCCGCGCCGCATGATGGAACGCCTGCGCCGGCAGTTCGGCCGCTCCGGGCTGGAGAAGGAGGAGGTTCATGTCTGGCGGGGAATGCTGTCGGCCTGGGATGAAAAGGGGCGCAAGGGCTGAAAGGTGGTTGGTCAATGCCGGACGCGCTGCGCGCGGTTCCGCCTGTTTGCCATTGCAATAGTTGATAGAAAGACTCGGAAATAGCATAATCATCGGACTTGATTGGAGAAATCCGGTAACCCCATGTTCAGTCACCTGAAAGAAGACATCGCCAGCGTATTTGACCGCGACCCTGCGGCGCGTACGACCTGGGAGGTGCTGACCTGCTATCCGGGATTTCATGCACTGGTTGTCCACCGGTTTTCCCACTGGCTGTGGGGTCATCGCGTGCACTGGGTGGCGCGCTTTACCTCCCATTTCGCGCGCTGGATTACCGGCATCGAAATCCATCCGGGCGCGACCATCGGCCGGCGCTTTTTCATTGACCACGGTATGGGTGTGGTGATTGGCGAAACCGCCACGATCGGCGACGACTGCACGCTGTATCACGGCGTGACGCTAGGCGGAACGTCCTGGAACAAGGGCAAGCGCCATCCCACGCTCGGGAATGATGTCGTGATCGGCGCCGGTGCCAAGGTGCTGGGGCCCATCATGATCGGCGAGGGCGCGCGCATCGGTTCCAATGCGGTGGTCGTGAAGGATGTGCCACCGGGGGCGACCGCCGTGGGAATACCGGCCCGGATCATTCTTGACGAGCAGGACAAAGCGCGCGAAGAAAAGGCCGCCAAGCTGGGTTTCTCTGCCTATGCGGTGACCCGGGATGACGATCCGACCGCGAATGCGATCCAGGGCCTGCTCGACCATACGGTCGAGATGGACCATCGTATGGAATTGATTTTAAAGGAACTTGAGGCGCTGAAGTCCGATCAGGATTCGGCGCTTTCGGCCGAACGCTGGGCAGATCGGAAGGTTGCGGGCAAGTAGCCCGCGCGGCCGGGTTGCCGCCGGGTTAGTCGCTGAACCCCACGTAGTGAACAAAATCGCTGTTGGGCTGGCGGTCGGATGTGACGGCATTGGCTGCGAATTTTTCGTCCGGGTAGCCCATGGCGATGCAGGTCATGATGGCCTGGTCCTCAGGGATGTTGGCAATCTCGCGGACAATGTCCGACCGGGTTATGCCCTGGCCATTGACCACGCTCCCCAGGCCGCGGTCCCACGCGGCAAGCACAATGCCGTAGCAGAGTGCGCCAAGGTCGAAGTGGCAGGTCGCGCCCGGATCAAGCACCCGGTCATAGGTCAGCACCAGCGAAACCGGCGCATCGAATTGCCGGAATCCCCGCAGCACCCAGTCCTGCCGCATTGCCTTGTCGTCGCGCGCAATGCCCATGGCGGCAAACAGCTTCTTGGCGATTTCGACCTGCCGGAAGCGATGAACGCCGTCATAGGCGCCGTGAGTTGCGATGTCGCGCTTTGGCTTCGCGCCTGCGACCATTTCCTCCATGTTGCGCTGACGGACACGCTCCAGCGGCTCGCCCGTCAGGACGTGGACATGCCAGGGCTGGGTGTTCATCGATGAAGGCGCGCGCTTGGCGACCTCAATGACCTGTTCGATCACGGCGCGTGGCACAGGCTCAGTTTTGAAACCTCGCACACTTCGGCGGCTGGTTACAAGCGTCTCGAAATTCATCCCTGTTCCTCCTCGTTTTTCACACGCTAAGGGTGTGCTTTTTAAAATATCGGTCTGGTGAAACCTATCGGGATTCTCGCACGGCCAACCCGGGATACCGACTCCCGGACAGGGCTTTGGCTGCCGAGGCATGGGTTTCATTAGGGTTTCATTAGGGTTTCATTAGTTGACTTAAATGCTCGGGATTTGGTATAGTTGACAAAATTCATCAGGTACTGACTGGCGGAGGCCAAATGAGGCTGACTACAAAAGGACGGTTCGCGGTAACTGCGATGCTTGACCTGGCGCTGCATCATGGCGGCGGGCCAGTCACGCTGGCCGGTATCAGCCAGCGTCAGAGCATTTCGCTTTCTTATCTCGAGCAGTTGTTCGGCCGATTGCGCCGTCATTCGCTGGTGGATAGCGTACGCGGTCCGGGCGGCGGCTATACCATTGCCCGCGACCTGGACAAGGTGTCAGTGGCGGAAATCGTCACGGCAGTGGACGAGACACTGGATGCGACCCAGTGCGGCGGCAAGGAAGACTGTCTGGGCGACAAGCGCTGCATGACGCACGACCTGTGGTCCACGCTGAACAAGAAAATGTATGTCTATCTTGATTCGGTAAAGCTCTCTGATCTGGTGGAAAAGCAGCGTGCGCGCGAAGTCCATCAGGTGAAGGTATTGCAGGACAAGCGGCCCGTCATTGACAGCATCGCGCGTCCCGCAAAGCCGGTGCCGGCGACGGCTTGAATTGATGAAGATGGAGCAGCAATGAAACTTCCGATTTACCTTGATTACTCCGCGACCACGCCTGTTGATCCGCGCGTGGCAGCGAAGATGATGACCTACCTGACCGAGCACTACGGCAATCCGGCCTCGCGATCACACCCGTTTGGCTGGGAAGCGGAGAAGGGCGTGGAAGAGGCGCGCGGCCATGTCGCGGCGCTGATCAATGCCGACGTGCGTGAAATCGTCTGGACTTCCGGTGCTACCGAGGGCAACAACCTCGCGATCAAGGGCGCGGCCCAGTTCTACAAGACCAAGGGCAAGCACCTGATCACCCAGAAGACCGAACACAAGGCGGTGCTGGACACCTGTCGTGAGCTGGAGCGCCAGGGCTTCGAGGTGACCTACCTCGAAGTGGAAGAAAACGGTCTGGTGGATATCGAGAAATTCAAGGCGGCGATCCGTCCCGACACCATCGTTGCCTCCATCATGATGGTGAACAACGAAATCGGCGTAATCCAGCCGGTCGCGGAAATCGGTGAAATCTGCCGCGAGAAGGGCATCATTTTCCATTGCGATGCGGTGCAGGCGGCCGGCAAGATGGAAATCGACGTCACAACGCTGAAGGTCGATCTGCTTACCATGACTGCGCACAAGATGTACGGCCCCAAGGGCGTGGCTGCGTTGTACGTGCGCCGCAAACCGCGTGTTCGCATCGAGGCGCAAATCCACGGCGGCGGCCATGAGCGCGGTTTCCGCTCAGGCACCCTGGCCACGCACCAGATCGTCGGCTTTGGCGAGTCGGCGCGCATCGCCAAAGCGGAAATGGCGACCGACAACGAACGCATCCGCGCGTTGCGCGAAAAGCTCTGGAACAGCATCAAGACAATGGAAGAGGTTTATATCAACGGCGACATGGATCACCGCATTTCGGGCAACCTCAATGTCAGCTTCAATTTCGTCGAGGGTGAGTCGCTGATCATGGCGATCAAGGACATTGCCGTGTCCTCCGGCTCAGCCTGCACCTCGGCGTCGCTGGAGCCCTCCTATGTGCTGCGCGCACTGGGCCGCTCGGATGAGCTGGCGCACAGTTCCATCCGCTTTACGCTCGGCAAGTACACCACCGAGGAAGAAATCGAATATGCCGCCGACCTTCTCAAGCGCAAGATCGCGAAATTGCGCGATCTCTCGCCGCTGTGGGAGATGTATAAAGAGGGTGTCGACATCAGCAAAGTGCAATGGGCAGCCCACTGAGGGTTGCAAACTGAGAAATCTGGAGAAACATCATGGCCTATAGCGACAAAGTCATCGACCACTACGAGAATCCCCGCAATGTCGGCTCCTTCGAGAAGGGTGACGACAGCGTCGGCACCGGCATGGTTGGCGCGCCGGCCTGCGGCGACGTCATGAAGCTGCAGATCAAGGTGAACGCTGAAGGCATCATCGAGGATGCGCGCTTCAAGACCTATGGTTGCGGTTCCGCGATTGCTTCGTCTTCGCTGGTGACCGAATGGGTCAAGGGCAAGTCGCTTGATGAAGCCGCGGTGATCAGGAACACCCAGATCGCCGAGGAACTGGCGCTGCCGCCGGTGAAAATCCATTGCTCCATCCTCGCCGAAGACGCGATCAAGGCGGCGATCGAGGATTACCGCAAGAAGCATGGCGTGGCAGTGGCGGAAGCAGTGTCGGCCAAGGCCGCAGCCTAGGTAAATGAGGAGTTCGACATGGCAATCACACTGACTGAACGCGCTGCGAACCACGTGCAGGGCTTTCTCGCCAAGCGCGGCAAGGGCATGGGCCTGCGCCTCGGGGTGAAGACCACCGGTTGCTCGGGCATGGCCTACAAGCTGGAATACGCCGATGCGCCAAACCCGGATGATGTGCAGTTCGAGACGAACGGCGTCAAGGTGCTGGTCGATCCGAAGAGCCTGCCCTACATCGACGGCACGGAACTGGATTTCGCGCGCGAGGGATTGAACGAGGGGTTCAAGTTCAAGAACCCGAACGTGAAGGATGAGTGCGGGTGCGGAGAAAGTTTTAACATCTGACAAGATGTCCGTCATTCCCGCGAAAGCGGGAATCCAGCCTTTAAAATCACAGATTCCCGCCGGCGCGGGGATGACATCCATAAAATTGCAGCACGAATGAATCAGGGGCCTCAGGCCCCTTTTTAACGCCAATCAATGAACCTCAACCAAAACCACTTCGATCTGTTCAATCTGCCGCGCACATTTGCCGTGGATGCGGCCGTGCTCGATGCGCGTTACCGCGAACTGCAGCGCGAGGTGCATCCGGACCGTTTTGCCACAGCCTCCGATGCCGAACGCCGGCTGTCGATGCAGATGGCGACGCAGGTGAATGAGGCCTATCGCACGCTGAAGGCGCCGCTGCCGCGTGCACGTTACCTGCTTGAACTGGGTGGCGTGGATGTGGCTGCGGAAACGAGTATCACCATGCCCGCCGACTTCCTGATGGAGCAGATGGAATGGCGCGAGGGCCTTGAAGAGGCGAGGCGGCTCGGCGATGCCTGCGGTCTGATTCGCATGGACATTGATTTAAAACGCGACATGGATGCCGCCTACGCGACCCTGGCCAGGCAATTCGAGCGCGGCGAAACCGTTGCGGCCGCCATGCTGGTGAGGAAACTCATGTTCCTTGATCGTTTGAATGGCGAAATTGCCGACGCCCGTGACAACGTGAATCCAATGAGCGAGGGGCGCTAGTGGCACTGCTGCAGATTTCCGAACCGGGCGAATCGCCGGCGCCGCACCAACGCCGTGTTGCGATCGGCATCGACCTTGGCACCACGAACTCGCTGGTGGCCGCAGTGAGGAACAGCATTGCCGTGGTGCTGAATGACGAGGAGGGGCATTCACTGCTGCCCTCCATCGTGCGTTACGCCGCCGGTGGCACCATCGACGTTGGTTATCCGGCGCAGGCGCAGCAGGCGGCTGATCCCAAGAACACCATTGTCTCGGTGAAGCGCTTCATGGGACGCGGCCTGAAAGATGTGGCACACGCCGAGAACTCTCCCTATGACTTCATTGATGCGCCCGGAATGGTGCAGGTGCGCACGCGCGCCGGTGTGAAAAGCCCGGTCGAGATTTCTGCTGAAATTCTGAAGATTCTGCGCATTCGTGCCGAGGCGGCCATGCTCGGCGGCGACGGCGAACTCTATGGCGCAGTGATCACCGTGCCGGCCTATTTTGACGATGCCCAGCGTCAGGCGACGAAGGATGCGGCGAAACTCGCCGGCCTCAATGTCATGCGCCTGCTGAACGAGCCGACGGCTGCGGCCATTGCCTACGGTCTGGACAATGCCGCCGAAGGCATTTACGCGGTATTCGATCTTGGCGGCGGAACCTTCGACATCTCCGTCCTGCGTCTGACGAAGGGCGTGTTCGAAGTGTTGGCCACCGGCGGTGATTCGGCGCTGGGTGGGGACGATTTCGATCATCGCCTGTTCTGCTGGGTGCTGGAGCAGGCAAAGGTGCCGCCGCTGTCCGATGAGGACACTAGAGCCATGTTGATCAAGGCACGCCAGGTCAAGGAAGACCTGACGCTGCACGCCGAGGCGCGCTACAACGCCAGGCTCTCGACCGGGCAGGTCATCGATGTCATGGTGACGCAGCGCGATTTCTGGGACATGACCAAGCATCTGGTCGCGAAGACGCTGACCCCCGCGAAAAAGGCTCTGCGTGACGCCAGCCTGACACCGCCCGAGGTCAAGGGTGTTGTCATGGTGGGTGGCGCCACGCGCATGCTGCATGTGCAGCGCGCCGTGGCAGAAATGTTCGGCCAGGCACCTCTGAACAATCTCGACCCGGACAAGGTGGTGGCGCTGGGCGCGGCGATCCAGGCCAATGCGCTCGCCGGCAACCGTTCCTCGGAGGAGGACTGGCTGCTGCTCGACGTGATTCCGTTGTCGCTCGGTATCGAGACCATGGGCGGACTGGTGGAAAAAATCATTCCGCGCAATTCTACGATTCCGGTGGCCAAGGCACAGGAGTTCACCACGTTCAAGGATGGCCAGACCGCGATGGCGGTACATGTTGTACAGGGCGAGCGCGAGCTGGTATCCGATTGCCGCTCTCTCGCGCGCTTCGAGTTACGCGGCATCCCGCCCTTCGCCGCTGGTGCGGCGCGCATCCGCGTGACCTTCCAGGTCGATGCCGACGGGCTGCTGTCGATATCGGCGAAGGAAATGACTTCAGGCGTGGAGGCGGCGGTGGCGGTGAAGCCGTCCTACGGTCTTGCCGACACGGACATCACACGCATGCTCAAGGACTCCTTCGAGCATGCCCGTGAAGATGTGCACCTGCGCGCGCTGCGCGAGCAGCAGGTCGAAGGCGAGCGCATGCTGGAGGCGGTGAATGCGGCGCTGTCAGCCGATGGCGACCTGCTGTCGGCGGAGGAGCGTGCCGCCATTGATGCCGAACTGGCGTCGCTCAAGGCACTTGTCACCGGAAAAGACCATCGCGCCATCAAGGCGGCAATTGAACACATCAACCATTCCACTGAGTCCTTTGCAGCGCGGCGCATGGATCGTTCGGTGAAACAGGCGCTGGCGGGGAAGAATATTGCGAATGTGTAACCTGATACACAGCGAGACACGTTTCCCCCTTGTAAAAGGGGGCCGACACGCCGTGAGGCGTGCGGGGGGATTTGCTCACCTTGACACTTGCAACGGCCTCACGAAAGTCGATACCTTAAATCCCCCGGCGCAGTTGCGCCGTTTCCGCTCCCTTTGACAAGGGCGCCAAAGAGTCATGCCAAAAATCACCATCCTCCCCCATGAAAACCTCTGCCCGCAGGGTAAGGTCATCGACGCCGTCACCGGCGTGTCAGTCTGCGACACATTGCTGAAAAACGGCATCGAAATCGAGCACGCCTGCGAAAAGGTTGCCGCCTGCACCACCTGTCATGTCATCGTGCGCCAGGGACTTGATTCGCTGGATGATGCCGAGGAGAAGGAAGAAGACATGCTGGACAAGGCCTGGGGACTGGAGCCGAATTCGCGCCTGTCCTGCCAGGCCATTGTGCGCGATGCCGACCTGACGATTGAAATCCCGAAATACACCATCAACATGGTATCCGAAGGAAAGCACTGAGCATGAAATGGACTGACAGCCTGGACATCGCGATTGCGCTTTACGAAAAGCATCCGGACATTGATCCGCAACTCATGCGCTTCACCGATCTGATGAAATGGGTGATGGAGCTGGAGGAGTTTGACGACACGCCGGAGCGCTGCGGTGAAAAGATTCTCGAGGCCATACAATTGGCCTGGATTGACGAGGCCCGCTGAAGGTTGGACTGAGGGCCGGATTTAACGAACAAATCAGAAAAATACCGGAGGAGAAAGCATGGATCTGAAAATCAGGGGACAGATCGCGCTGGTTACCGGTGCTGGACGCGGCATCGGACGCGGCATCGCGCATGCGCTGGGACGGGAAGGCTGCAAGGTGGTGGTGCTCGATCGTGATATGGCGCCGGCGGAGTCCGTTGCCAATGAAATCAGGGCTGAAGGCGGCGATGCCGTGGCGATGATGGGCGATGTGGGCGATTCCAAAGCGGTGAATGCCTTCACGGCGCGCATCGTCGAGCAGTTCGGCGCCATTCACATCCTGGTGAACAACGCCGGCTTTTCGCGTGATGCACCCATCACCGAAATGACAGATGAAACCTGGCATGCCGTCATAAACACCTGCCTGACCGGCGTGTTCTATTGCTCGCGCGCGGTGATCCCGACCATGATGAAGCAGAAGTATGGCCGCATCATCAACATCGGTTCGCGCTCATGGATGGGGAATCTGAATAAAGCGAATTATTCATCAGCCAAGGCCGGTGTGATCGGCCTGACGAAGGCGCTGGCCATGGAACTGGGTCCGCACGGCATCACCGTCAATGTCATCGCGCCGGGCAGCGTCGAGACCGAGCGTTTCCAGGCCACGCCGAATTTTGCCCAGGCCATCGAGCGTGCCAAGGCGAGCGTGGTGGTCGGGCGTATCGGCACCCCCGAAGACATGGCGCGCGGCGTTCTGTTCTATGCTGCGGCAGATGCCAACTTCATCACCGGGGACATCATGCACATCACCGGCGGGCGTTTCGGCTGAGCTTCTTGCTAAAGTCGGTGATAACAAATATTGTCTTATAGTGTTTTGATAAAAGCGTTTTTATTGAATTTGATCATAATTGATTTTTTATTAATCCATGAACAACCCTAACTTTGCCCCTCAGTCCGGCTGGACTGCATTGCTTGACATGCATACCGTGGAATGGACGGAGGGTTTTGCGCGCACTGAACTCGAGCTTAAACCCCATCACCTCAATGCTTCGGGGGTGGTGCACGGTGGCGTGCTGATGACGATGCTGGATTCGGTCAGCGGCCGTTGCGGGCTTTACTGCAATACACCGGGCAACCGGCGTTACGGCATGACGGTGTCCATGACCTGCAATTTCACCGGGCAAAGCCGGACTGGCAAGCTGATCGGCATAGCTCGCCGCACCGCCGGTGGCACGCGAACCTATTTCACTACGGTGGAAATTCATACCGGGAAGGGCGACCTCGTAGCTACGGGCTCCGGAGTCCACCGCTATCGCAGCGGCAGCGAGACAATCGTCGGCGTGCCCATGAAAGAGAAAGCAGACGCCGGTCTTGACTGATGGCAATTTTTCCATAGTGGATGCGGTACTTGCTGGCCGATGTCGGATGCATCCAGTCCACTGCAGGCAAGGACTTTGATACGTCAAATCCGCAGGTGACGCTGAAGTACGTCATTTCGTTTCCCGCTGCCGGGATGCTCGCCCCGGCGTCAATCCGGCGGACCCGCCTCGAGGCGCGAAGCGCCACAAGATTCGCAAGAACGTAACGCGCCTCCCGAGGCCAAAAAAATGCGGCGCCAAAATAATCCGAAGTCGGGCTTTAACCCTCTTTAGGCGGCAGGCGTGATCTGCCCGCGGCTCTCGCCGAATCCGATGGAAACAAAGCCCTCGCGGCGGGCATGCGCGCGCAGGATGATCTCGTCGCCATCCTCGAGGAAAGTCCGTTTCTCACCGGAAACCAATGCGAAAGGCTCAAGGCCACCTTCGCTGATTTCCCCCAGGCTGCCGTAGCTTTCCCGGGTCGGACCGGAAATCGTGCCGGTGCCAAACAGGTCTCCCGGATTGAGATTGCAACCACCCGAAGCATGGTGCGCCACCATCTGTGCCGTGGTCCAGTAAAGGTGGTTCGTGTTGCTGAGCGCGAGGCGGTGTGGCGCAAGCTTTTTTGCACGCAGGCCTTCGGTGAGCATCAGGGCTTCGAGTTCGATATTGAACGCTCCCTGCCGCTGGTCGGTGTCATCCCAGAGATAGGGCAGGGGTTTCGGGTCGCCCTGTGGACGCGGTGCCTGCGCGATGCGAAACGGTGCCAGTGCTTCTGGCGTGATCACCCAGGGCGAGACCGTGGTGCTGAAACTCTTGGAAAGAAAGGGGCCGAGCGGCTGTGACTCCCAGCGTTGCACATCGCGCGCCGACCAGTCATTCAGCAGGCAATAACCGGAAATGTGATCCGCCGCCTGCGCCATGGGAATCGTCTCGCCAATGGCGTTGCCCGGCCCGACCCACACGCCGAACTCCAATTCGAAATCCAGGCGTTTGCAGGGGCCGTACTCCGGCTCTTCCTTGCCCGAGACCATGCGCTGGCCGTTGGGCCTGCGTACCAGTTCGCCCGAGGCGCGTATCGACGAGGCGCGGCCGTGATAGGCGATGGGAATGTACCTGTAGTTGGGATTCAGCGGCGGCGAACCCGGGCGATTGCGCTTGCCGCCATTGGTTGCATGGTGGATGCCGGCATAAAAATCGGTGTAGTCGCCGATGGCAGCGGGGAGGTGCGCGGTGCATTGTGCTGTTGCATGGATCAGATCCGACACGGTCTGCGCTTTGGAGGATTCGCTGCTACCTTCGGCAAGCAGGGCGGAGAGTTGTTTGCGCAATGCGACACGCGATGCTGTTCCAAGAGCCATCAATGCATTTAGGGTGCTGCCCGACGCGGCGCGCGCGGCGGTTTCAGCTTCGCCTGAGAGTAGCCCTGCATCCAGCGCCACCTTCAGATCTAGGATGGCGTCGCCGATTGCCACGCCGCAGCGCGGCTTGCTGCCCTGCGGGCTGAACACGCCGAAGGGCAGGTTTTGTATGGGAAATTCTGCATGGTCCTGCGCGCTCGCAATCCAGCTGCGACGTTTCGGGTCATGGGTTTCATCGATCAGGCTGTTGTTGATCATCCCGTTCATTGCATCCTCCGTTTGTCTCATTTTTTCTTTTTCAGTGCCCGGTTGCAGCCATAAGTTTACTACTCGCGCCCTGGTGATACGGCTGTGTAACTTATGCCCTTCAAACTCAGGCGTTATCGCTGCGCGTGAAACGGCGACGCCGGGTCCTCCACGGTGTTCGGCAGATCCGCCATCCACCGTCGGTTCTGACTCGTGGCCTGAGGCAGGCAATCGCACTATGAAGACGCCAAGGACATCCATGGTTTCTGTCTCGAGCGCCTGCAAACGCAGTCAGCGGTGTGGCGAACGACCAGCGGGTGCTGGGCCTGTCTCGCACCATGGTTGTGATCTGAGTTGGTTCAGACAGCCTTCGACGAAGTTTTCCTGCGCCGTAAAAGCGCTGCCGCTGTCAGGGCCGAATTTGCGTACTTATCTGCTTTAAATCTGGCAAATACCGGGCAGTAACCAAGGCAGTGCAGAGCTGATTTCCTCGCTCAGTTACGGCCAAATGTGACGAATATCCGGCGCACAGATAATGTAACTGCGTAGTTTTCGGTATTAGTTCAGGAATTAATACCGGTTCTTACTGTAACTTATTGATATTCGTAATTTAATTGCTGTGGAATGCCTTGTGCTTTAGTAGGGGGTACCGCGTAGAATTACGCTGTTTTTGATCTGGCGCTACACCCCTGAATGAAATACAACCAATTTAGGCCACGTCGCAAGGCGCTGTATGAGCTTCCCTCGGTTTTTCGTCTTCCAACCCATCGGCATTATGCCGCCAATTTCTTCTCATGCTGAGCACTGATCCAGTTTTCCAGGAACGCGACCGGCGAGGCGTAGCCAAGCGTGGAATGGAGACGTTTCCGGTTATAGAACGGCA
>CAMCYY010000058.1 GCA_945885335.1 Bordetella parapertussis | reverse complement strand
CCTCCGATTCCGAACTGCTCTCCCGCAATCAGCCGGTTGCGGGTGGTCTGTCCACTGAAGGAAAAACGCCCCTGCCAATCCCCGTCGAACGCCTGGTTGTGTCCAAGCCCGAAACGCCAGATCGTGTAACCCGCAACCGCACCCGGCCGGAAAGCCTCGTACACCTTTGATCCCCCGTCATTGCCCCCAGGAAGATTCTTGTACCCGCTGAAATAAAACGAGGTCTCGCTTGACGAAGCCCGGTACACGCCTGAGTAGGTTGCACTGATCGGATGTACCGTAACGTCAGGCAGCACCGTCTGCGTGGTGTTGCCTATCGTGGTGCGATTGTCGTACCCACGCCAATCAAGTCCAAACGACACGCGGTGATCCAGTTCGCCAACTTTGCTCAGATTAAGGTTGTAGCGCAGACCCAGAATCGTACCGGCGCCCGCAACATTGAACTGACCAAACAGCCCCTGGATGAACCCAGACTTCACGTTCGAATATCCGACGGAGATGTCGATGGTGTCGCCGCGCGCATAAAGGGGAATTCGATAAGCGCCCCCGATGATGAATACTGCGGAATTCGGCACTAGGCTCATGGAGTGGGGGTGCTCGCGCACGTGTGGCGACATTATGTAGTGCGCCGAAATCGCGTGATCACGGTTCCACAAATTTGCGTGCTGAAAACCAAACCCGACCCGGAATGTGCCAGTCTCCGGCGTGCCAGTGTTGTCGAGCGTTACGCTGTACTTGACCGGATGCTCGTCCGACACTCTGATGACCGCGTCCACCGTGCCCTCTTCAGAGCCACCACGCAGCAACGCCGTCGACTGCTTTGCGGGATTCTCGTTGGCCACCCTCAGGCTCTGTGCAATCCGGTTGACGTTAGGCGCCTCCCCCGGCGCAAGCGAGGGCAGACTGGCCCGGACATTGGCCTCATCAAAGAACTTGTTGCCCTCGACGACGACCTTTCCCACCCTGGCTTCGATAACCCTGAAGCGGACGTCGCCGCGGTCCAGCTCCTGCTCGGGCAGAAGAACCTGGACGGCACTGAACCCCTTACCCGCATAAAGCCGCTCGATGGCCTCCAGGGCGCGCTGAACGTCGGCGAAGTCCTTGCCGCGTCCCACGAAAGGGGCCGTGGCGACATCGATGTCCGTGCTGGAAATCAGCGTCGCGCCTTCCACGATGAAGCGCCGGATATCAAAACGGGGATCCTGCTGCTGGCCTTCAGACGACACAACAGGCGCGCTCGGCTGCTGAGCCATGACCACTTTGGCTCCCAGCACCAGGCTAAGAATGAGGAGGCAAACCACTACCCGGTATGGGAGCATCACTACTGCAGTTCTCGTTATCGCAATGGGGGCACTTTAGCGCCCTAATCCTACGCGTAGAGCATTGAAAAAACAAGCGCTTACCCAACAGATCCAAGGAAAAACCAGCGCCGATGGAGCAGTGGGAAAAGCTATAATGCCAACCTTCCGGCACAGTTACTTACATCTTGTTTTTTCGACTTTCGACCTGATAACAACACCATGCCCAAAACTCAAAAACACTCCCGCCTGCTGATCCTCGGTTCCGGTCCTGCCGGCTATACGGCCGCAGTTTATGCCGCCCGCGCCAATCTCAAGCCCGTGCTACTTACCGGGATGGCACCAGGCGGTCAGCTCACCACCACCACAGATGTCGACAATTGGCCCGCAGACCCCGCTGGAATTCAGGGTCCTGAGCTGATGGAACGTTTTCAGAAACATGCAGAGCGATTCGAAACCGAAATTGTTTACGACCAGATCCACACCGCCCATCTCAAGGAAAAACCAATCCGACTGGAAGGCGATGCGGGGGAATACACGTGTGACGCACTGATCATTGCGACAGGCGCTTCGGCCCGCTATCTGGGACTGCCCTCGGAGGAGAAGTTCATGGGCAAAGGCGTGTCAGCCTGTGCCACCTGCGATGGTTTCTTCTACAAGGGCCAGGATGTCGCAGTCATCGGTGGCGGCAACACCGCCGTTGAGGAAGCCTTGTATCTTTCGAATATCGCCAAACACGTCACACTGGTTCATCGCCGCGATAAACTTCGCAGTGAAAAAATCATGCAGACAAAGCTATTCGAAAAAAGCAACGTAACGATCCGCTGGAACAACGTTCTGGACGAAGTGCTCGGCGACGAACGCGGCGTAACCGGCATCCAGATCAAAGGCACCGATTCAGGCCCAAGCGAAAAGATCGATGTGCAGGGGCTGTTCATCGCGATCGGGCACACTCCCAATACCGCCATTTTCGAAGGCCAACTGGAAATGGCAGGTGGCTACATCATTACCAGCGGCAGCCGGGAAGGCAATGCAACGGCCACGAGCATTCCCGGAATCTTCGCAGCGGGCGACGTGCAGGATCATGTGTACCGCCAGGCGGTGACCAGTGCAGGTTCAGGATGCATGGCCGCCCTGGACGCCGAGAAGTATCTGGACAACCTTCAATAAGCTGGCGCTCGGTGGAAGGACAGCATGGCCTCCGGCCAGAAGCGTGGTCAGAACCGTCGCGATTCAACCGGCGACCAGAACACCAGGCCGGTCGATGACGATCTCATGCTGTTCCGGCAGACGATGGCGGGTGCCACTCCACTACGTTCGCAGAACAAGGTCGTGCGCCAGGTAGATATACCCCCGGTGCCGGTGCAATCGCTTCTCGACACTCATCAGGCCCTCGCCGAGAGCATCCTCGGGCCAACTTCATCTGAACAGTCCATGGAAACGGGCGAGGAACTCGTCTATTTGCGCAACGGCCTGTCGCGGGATGTGCTGCGAAAACTCAGGAGAGGCCACTGGGTCGCGCAGGATGCGCTGGATCTGCACGGACTGAATCGAGAACAGGCATACACCCTCATCGTCGATTTTTTTGAAGAGTGCAGGCGCCGGCGCCTGCGCTGCGTGCGCATCGTGCACGGCAAGGGCCTGCGCTCACCGAACCGCGAACCGGTACTCAAGGGAAAACTGCACCAGTGGCTGGCAAAGCGGGAAGAAATCCTGGCCTATTGCCAAGCACCGGCGAACCTCGGCGGAAGCGGTGCCCTGCTGGTACTGCTGGACGCCTGAACTGCGGCGAAGCCTAGATTGCCGCTTCGTCCGTCTCGCCAGTGCGAATGCGCAGCACCTGTCCGACTGATGTCACGAATATCTTGCCGTCCCCGATCTTGCCGGTACGGGCAGACTTGACGATCGCCTCGATCGCACTTTCGAGCATCTTGTCGGTGACGACCACTTCGATCTTCACCTTGGGCAGGAAGTCGACTACATATTCAGCGCCCCGATAGAGTTCGGTATGGCCCTTTTGCCGGCCGAACCCCTTGACTTCCGTTACGGTCAAACCGGTAACACCGACTTCTGCGAGCGCTTCACGCACCTCGTCCAGCTTGAAGGGTTTGACGATCGCTTCGATTTTTTTCATGGTGCATCTCCCCGGGAACGTCGTTCAAGTATAAACCAGCGGAACGGAACTCCGTTACCGGTATCTTTCGCGATACCTTGATGTAATCGGGTAACGCCAGTCCTTGCCAAAGCCCCGGTGCGTGATCCGTATGCCAATCGGCGCCTGGCGCCGCTTGTATTCATTGCGGTGTATCAACTCGACAATGCGCTTGACGTCCTCCGCACGATAGCCCTGCGCAATGATGTCAGCCGGGCTTGCGTCGTTCTCCATGTAGGCCTCGACAATTGCATCGAGTGCATCGTAGGGCGGCAGGCTGTCCTGGTCGGTCTGGTCGGGGCGCAACTCCGCCGATGGTGCACGCGTCAGGATGCGCTCGGGAATCAAGGGGGTCGCAGGATCACCAATGCTGTTCCGGTAACGACACAGGCGGTACACCATGCCCTTGACGATATCCTTGATGACCGCGAAACCACCGGCCATGTCGCCGTACAGGGTGGCATAGCCCACGGCCATTTCCGACTTGTTCCCCGTGGTCAGCACGATGGAACCATACTTGTTTGACAGCGCCATCATGATCGTCCCGCGTATGCGAGCCTGCAGGTTTTCCTCAGTGGCATCCACGGCCTTGCCAGCAAATTCCTTTGCAAGCGTCGCAAGAAAGCCATCGAATACCGGTTTGATCGGAATTTCGTCGTAACGCACACCAAGATTGCGCACCAATTCGCGCGAGTCCTCGAGGCTGATGTCAGCGGTGTACTGCGTCGGCATCATCACTGCGCGCACCTTGTCCGCCCCGAGCGCGTCGCAGGCAATCGCCAGCGTCAGCGCCGAATCAACGCCTCCGGAAAGCCCCAGCAACACCCCGGGAAAGCCATTCTTGCCGATGTAATCGCGCACCCCGAGGCACAGCGCCCGGTATATCTCCGCCTCCACCGGCTGCTCCGGCA
Source organism: Bordetella parapertussis (assembly GCA_945885335.1). GTDB lineage: Bacteria > Pseudomonadota > Gammaproteobacteria > Burkholderiales > SG8-39 > CAIYPG01. The sequence continues at coordinate 11,493 of CAMCYY010000058.1, read as the reverse complement.
CCACCCCCCCCATCTGCAGCGCGCCACCTGCAATGCTGGCGTAACCGAGGTCTTCATCAAACAGCGGCATCTGACAGGCAACCTTGCCGGTAGCATCAAGCGCGAACGAAGCACCATCAAAAACCAATTCGTCCTGTCCGCCGACCATGTTGGCGTAGATCAGCGCCATGCCGGTCTCGGCAACGCGATCGCGCATCACATCGTGACGCGTCACCTGCTTGCGGACATGGTAAGGCGAAGCATTCAAAACCAGCAGCACCTGCGCGCCCGCAGCCTTCGCGGCTGAAGGGCCTTGCGCTGTCCAGATGTCCTCGCAGATATTGATGCCGAAACACACCCCGCCGACATTGAAAACACAGGGGGTCGCACCCGGATCGAAATACCGCTTTTCATCGAACACGGTGTCATTGGGCAGCGCCTGCTTGTGATAGGTCGCCGTAATCCGGCCGTCCTGCAACACCGATGCCGCGTTGTAGTGCCGACCATCAGCGCGAGCCGGGTGCCCGACGATGGCAATCACGCCTTGCACCTGTGCGGCAAGCCGGGCCAGTGCCTCATCGCAGTCACGATAAAAACCATCCCGCAGCAGCAGATCTTCCGGCGGGTATCCGCACAACGACAGCTCGGGGGTCAGCACAATGGTGGCGCCGGCATCACGGGCGCGCCGGCAGACATCGAGAATCTTTACGGCGTTGCCCTCAAGATCACCGACAGTGCAGTTGAGCTGCGCGATGGCGACCTTGATCGTTTGTTGCTGAAGGGATGACATGCGTGAATTTTACCATTCGCTCCCATCCACACTAAGGGCGTCATCCATCTGCTCCTATAATCCGACATATGCACGAAAATCAGGAAATCCGCATTCTGGAGTCGCTCGCGCACGCGGACGCCGGCGAGTGGAACGCGCTTGTCCACACCTGCGGAGAAGACAACCCTTTCCTGCGCCACGAGTTCCTGCACGCCCTGCACGAAACCGGCTGCGCATCGGAACACAGTGGCTGGCTGCCTCAATACATCACCGTATCGCGCAAGGGACGGCTGGTGGCTGCAATGCCGCTGTACCTCAAGCGCCACTCGTATGGCGAATATGTATTCGACTGGGCCTGGGCCGATGCCTATCACCGCGCCGGACTCGAGTACTACCCCAAGCTCCTGTCTGCCATTCCGTTTTCACCCATTTCCGCTTCGAAACTGCTCGCTGCCGACGCAGCAGACCGGATGCTGCTTGTGCGCACTGCACTGGAACTCGCAGAACAGACTTCTTCGCTCCATGTGCTTTTTCCGCTTGACGCCCAAGCGGACAGCCTTCGCTCCGCCGGCATGATGCTGCGCCATGGCGTGCAGTTCCATTGGCACAATGCAGCTTATGACTCTTTCGATGCCTTCCTCGGTGACCTGTCCTCGACCAAGCGCAAGAAAATCCGGCAGGAGCGGCGCAAGGTCGCGGATTCCGGCGTGCAGATGCGGCGACTGGTCGGACGCGACATCAGTGATGAGCACTGGCAGTTCTTCACGCGCTGCTACGAGAACACCTACAGTCAGCACGGCTCAACGCCGTACCTCAATCTCGCGTTCTTCCGGCGCCTCGGCGAGACCATGCCCGAAAATGTCCTGCTGGTACTGGCCGAGCTGGATGGCAAGCCGGTGGCAAGCGCCCTGAACATTTTTTCAGGCTCCACGCTCTACGGCCGCTACTGGGGCGCGGTCGCCCATGTACCCTTGCTTCACTTCGAAGCCTGTTATTACCAGGCCATCGAGTTCTGCATCGAGCGCGGCATCGCCCTATTCGAAGGCGGAGCCCAGGGCGAACACAAGCTTGCACGCGGATTCAGGCCGGTGCAGACCTGTTCGGCGCACTGGTTGAAGCATCCGCGCTTTGCCAGCGCCGTAGAACAGTTCCTCGAACGTGAAACCGCCGGCATGAGCGCATACATGGACGAACTGAACGAACGGGCGCCGTTCCGGCGCGTGACCTGATTTCCATCATCGCCGGTATGATGACCCGAAATACAAGGAGGATGGGCAATGGAGCAGCGCAATCTCGGAACATCCGGCCTGCGGGTTTCGGTCGTCGGCCTGGGCTGCAACAATTTCGGCGGACGCATCGACCTGGAAGCGACACGCAAGGTCGTGCACAAGGCACTGGATCTCGGCATCACGTTGTTTGATACCGCCGACAGCTACGGCAATCGCGGCGGTTCCGAGCAATGCCTCGGAGAAGTGCTTGGGGACCGGCGCAAGGACATCATCCTCGCAACAAAATTCGGTCTCCCCATGGATGATGAGGGCAGACTAAAGGGCGGATCACGGCGCTACATCATGTCCGCCGTGGAGGCCAGCCTGAAGCGTCTGAACACCGACTGGATCGACCTTTACCAGATGCACCGCATGGACCCGCTGACGCCCATCGACGAAACCCTGCGCGCGCTTGACGACCTCATCCGCCAGGGCAAGGTGCGTTACATCGGCTGCTCCAATTTCTCGTCGTGGCGGATGGTCGAGGCGCTGTTGACCTCAAGGCAACTCAACCTGAACGCCTTTGCCTCCTGCCAGGATCACTACAACCTGCTCGAGCGCGAAATCGAACGGGAACTGGTGCCCGCCATCGAGGCTTACAACATGGGTCTTCTTCCCTTCTTCCCCCTGGCCAGCGGACTGCTCACCGGCAAGTATCAGCGTCAGGCGCCGCCGCCTGCAGGCACGCGCTTCGGCAGCAACAAGGCCATGGCGGAAAAAACCCTGACCGACAGGAATTGGCAGACCGTTGAACACCTGCAGGCCTTCTGTACGCAGCACGGCCACTCCCTGCTGGAACTCGCCTTCAGCTGGCTGGCCGCGAGGCCCGGGGTCGCCAGCGTCATTGCCGGCGCCACCCGCCCGGAACAACTCGAGGCCAATGTCACCGCCGCCGGGTGGACGCTATCCCGGGACGACATGGCCGAAATCGATCGTCTGACCCTGCCAGGCCGGCACCAATAAAAAGGGGCTGCAAACGCAGCCCCTGATTCACCCTGACAACAGGGCATTGAACGCTCAGTCCACCGGTGGCTTGATTCCGCCGACTTTCACCAACTGCTTCCAGCGCTCGATTTCGGAGGCGATCAGCTTGCGGAAATTTTCCGGCGGGCCACCCAGAGTCACGCCACCATCATCCGAAAACATCTTCACCACTTCGGGCAACTGCAGCACCTTGTTGAGTTCCGCATTCATTACCTTCACGGCTGCGGGGGGCATTCCCCGCGGGCCCAGCCAGCCATGCCATGTCGTCACCTCGTAGTCCTTCAGTCCTGACTCCTGGAAGGTCGGCAGATCAGGCAGCACAGGCGCGCGCACGGCGGTGGTCACCGCCAGAGGCCGCAACTTGCCCGCCTTGATGAACGGGCCGGCGCTGATGACATTCGCGAATGCAGCATGAACCTGCCCGGCAATCAGGTCCTGAGTTGCCGGGCCCGTTCCCTTGTAAGGCACCATCGTGGTCTTGATGCCTCCCGCCTCCTCCATCCAGACCGCCGCAAGGTGAATGGCGGTGCCCACGCCCGACAAGGCGAAATTGAGCTTGCCGGGATTGGCCTTGGCCCAGGCCAGAAACTCCTTCATGTTGTTCGCCGGGAAAGACGGATTCACGACCAGCGCATAGGGCGCCTTGCTCATGATGATGATGGGTTCGAAGTCCTTGACCGGATCGAACGACGGCTTTTCATACAGTGCCGGCACGATCGTGAAACCAGGTGAAGTGGCCAGCAGCGTGTAGCCATCGCCCGGGGCCTGCTGCACGACGTAGTTGAAGGCAATCAAGCCGCCGGCACCTGCCCGGTTATCCACCAGGAAGGACTGCCCAAGGCTTTGCGTCAGCTTCTGGGAGAACAACCTGGCCTGGATGTCGGTTGCGCCACCGGGCGCAAGCGGAACGACAACGCGCACCGGTTTATTGGGATAGGCCTGCGCTGAAACCTCGGCCGCAGCAAGTGCGCTGGCCGAAATCATCACGGCACTCAGGATTTTTTGAAACCGCATCATCACTTCTCTCCTTTTTCGTCTTGCAAAGACAACTTCACATCCAGAAATTATGGAAATCTGCGCGCGGATCACGCCATCTCGCAGACATCGGCCAGGCAGAATTTTCTTTTTTTCACTCCGGCAACTACCAACGGAAATTGGCAGCAGCAGAGTGATTTTCATTCATCTTACTCGAACACATCGCTCCACCGCCATGCATGGCGCGTGGTTTTCCTCGTGCGAAACAACAGCTTTAGCATTTTTGAGAAGTGACTCAGGCACTCGCGCAGACAAAGCGACAACCAAACAACGACTCGGCTCTCGGGATTATCGAGATAATAATCCTGATGTTATAGCTCTTGAATAAATGACCATTTTATTTAAATGATCATAATAGGAACAGATCCATGACTGCGGCTGCACCATGCGAACAGCAGGTCGGGCAATGTCGCGCTCTTGAAACGCTTGCGACGCTTGCCCGCGCTGCTGCGAGCGCTGCTTACCGATACTTGACCGCGCTGCTGCGCAGCGCGGCTTACTTCAGCTTGGGAAAACCGCCAAGCAATGCTGCAACCGGGCGCTGCGGACGGCTGCCGACGGAGGGTGCGGCCTGGGGCCTGGGAGAGGCCGACGAGGACGGCTCGTAGGGTGCGCTGAAAATCGGATCTGCCGGAGGACGCGACGACTGCTGCTTGGGACGCTCAGGCCGTTCGCTGCGCTCCGGATTGCGTGGCAGGCGCGTGCCGGGGCCTGCACTGTCGCGCTCGCGACTGCTGCCTCGTCCACGATCCTCGCCACGCGATTCGCTGCGACCACCACGATCGCGTGAACGCTCGGGGGACCCGATCATCGAACTCACGACGCGCGAATCCGGCTCGAAGCCGGGGATGAGTTCGCGCGGGATGTTGAGCTTGATCATTTTCTCGATCGCCTCGATGCGCTCATGCTCATCCGGGCTCACGAGGGATACCGCCATACCGGTCGCGCCGGCACGGCCGGTACGGCCGATGCGGTGCACATAATCCTCGGGCGAATTGGGCAGGTCGAAGTTCACCACCAGCGGCAGATCCTCGATATCCAGTCCGCGCGCTGCAACGTCAGTTGCAACCAGCACGCGCACCTTGCCCGACTTGAACTCTTCCAGCGCCAGCTGGCGCTCGGGCTGGGTCTTGTCGCCATGGATGGCCGTGGCATGCACGCCATCCTTGTTCAACTGGTAAGCCAGACGGTTCGCACCCAGGCGCGTCGCGCAGAACACCAGCACCTGCTTCCAGTCACGCGCCTGTGCCAGATGGGCCAGCAGTTCGCGCTTGCGTTCGCGCGCCACCGGAATGGCCGTATGCGTAATCGACTCCGCCACTGAATTGCGCCGCGCCACTTCCACCAGCACCGGCTTGGTGAGGAAGGCATCGGCGAGTTTCTTGATCTCCTCGGAGAAGGTCGCCGAAAACAGCAGGGTTTGCCGCTTCTTCGGCAGCATTGCGATGATGCGCTTCACATCCGGGATGAAGCCCATGTCCAGCATGCGGTCGGCCTCATCGAGGACGAGGAATTCGACCTGCGGAAAATTCAGCATCTTCTGCTGCACGTGATCAAGCAGGCGGCCCGGCGTGGCCACCAGGATTTCCACGCCATTGCGCAGCGCCTGCGTCTGTGGATCCATCGGCACCCCGCCGTACACCACGGTTACGCGCAGGGGAACGTACTTGGCGTAAGTGCGCACGCTTTCCTCAACCTGCACGGCCAGTTCGCGGGTGGGCGTCAGGATCAGGGCACGCACCGGATGACGCGCCGGCGATGCGCTGGTGCTGGCATGATGCTGCAGGCGTTGCAGGATGGGCAGCGTGAAACCGGCCGTCTTGCCGGTGCCGGTCTGCGCCGCGCCCATCAGGTCATGGCCTTGCAGAACCAGCGGTATCGCTTTCGCCTGAATCGGCGACGGTTCGGTGTATCCCTGTTCCTCGACGGCCCTGAGCAGTTCGGGGGACAGGCCTAGTTCAGCAAATGTGGGCAACTCTGACTCCATTCCACCGGAAACTCAGCGCATCGGGGCGGAATGCAAAGGATGCTGCACGCGCGAAAACGGCCATTGGGGGAAAAACGGGTTTTGTGAGGGAAAACATGCCCAATATTGTAGCAGACCCGGCCCGTTTCAGAGGGAAAACCTCACGGCCTGCCACACCTTGACCGGTCACCTGAAAACGCCCTTGAAAGCACCGGCGAAATACCGCAGCGCAGGACGCACCGGCATGCGAAAATCCGCGCCGCCGCAGACACTGCACCGCAGTGCACTGCCACCGCATTGAATGCCAAACACTGATCATGATCACCCTTCGCAACATCACCCTGCGCCGCGGCAATAAATCCTTGCTCGAAGCCGCCAGCGCTGCCTTCGTCCCCGGCGCGCGCGTCGGCGTGGTCGGCGCAAACGGCTGCGGCAAGTCGACGCTGTTCACCGTACTCACCGGCGAAACGCATCCGGATGGCGGCGACCTCGACATGCCGCCAAGGCTGGCGCTGTCCCAGGTCCAGCAGGAAATCGATGCGGCCGGCATCCTCCGGCCGGCACTGGAATTCGTCCTCGATGGCGATCCCGAACTGCGTGCGGCCGAAACCGAGATTGCAGCCGCCGAGGCCGCCGATGACGGCGTGCGCCTCGGCCACGCCCATGAAAACTTCCTCGCCATGGATGGCTGGTCTGCGCCCGCCCGTGCCGCCTCCATCCTCGATGGTCTCGGCTTCGCGGTAGCCGATCACTCACGCCCTGTCGGCGAGTTCTCCGGCGGCTGGCGCATGCGCATCAACCTGGCACGTGCACTGGTGCGGCGCGCCGACCTTTTACTGCTCGATGAACCGACGAACCACCTCGACCTCGATGCTGTGATGTGGCTTGAGAAATGGCTGGCGGCCTTCCGCGGCACGCTGTTCCTGATCTCGCATGATCGCGAACTGCTCGATGGCACCGTCACCGAAATCCTGCATTTCGATAACGCCAAGCTGAAGCAGTACACCGGCAACTACGACGGCTTCGAGCAGGCCCGCGCCATGGCGCTGTCACAGCAGTCGGCCGCCTTCACAAAGCAGCAACGCGAAGTCGAAAAGCTGCAGTTATTCGTCGATCGCTTCCGCGCCAAGGCCAGCAAGGCCAAGCAGGCACAGAGCCGGCTTAAGGCACTGGAGCGCATGGAACGCATCGCACCAGCGCATGTGGATTCGCCGTTCACGTTTTCCTTTCGCGAAGCGCCCAGCAGCCCCGACCCCGTGCTGCAACTTGAAGACTGCATCGCCGGGTATGGCGATAGCGTCATCATCGATGAGGTCAACCTGTCCATACAGCGCGGTGCGCGTTACGGGCTGCTGGGGCGCAATGGCGCCGGCAAGTCCACGCTGATCCAGCTCATCGCAGGACGCCTGGCACCGCTCGAAGGTTCTCCGTCCGATGCGCGCCGCGAAGGCAAGGGCCTGCGCATCGGCTACTTTGCCCAGCATCAACTGGAAGCCCTCGACCTTGAGGCCAGCCCCATCCTGCACCTGCAGCGGCTCGACCCGCGCGTCCGGGAACAGGAACTGCGGGATTACCTGGGGGGCTTCAACTTCCCCGGCGCAATTGCGCTCGAACCGGTGGAGCGCCTGTCCGGCGGCGAGAAGGCCCGGCTCGCACTTGCACTCATCATCTGGCAGCGCCCGAACCTGCTGCTGCTCGATGAGCCGACGAACCACCTCGATATCGACATGCGCGAGGCACTGACCGAAGCGCTGCAGGAGTACACCGGCGCCCTCGTGCTGGTTTCGCATGACCGCCACCTGCTACGCACCACCTGCGATGCCTTCCTGCTGGTGGCCGACGGACAGGTCGTGCCCTACGACGGCGATCTGGACGACTATCGCCAGGCCATGACCGCACGCCGTCCCGGCGAAGCACAGTCAGGCAAAGGTCCGTCGCGCAAGGACGAGCGTCGCGAGGCCGCGCAGAATCGCGATGCGCAGACAAAAAACCGCCGCAGCGTCGAGAAAAAGATCAAGGCCGTGGAAACCCGGATGACTGCCGTCGCTGCCGAACAGGCACACTGCGACGGCCAGCTCGCTTCGGCGGAATTCTACGGCGACGGATCAAGCACAGCGGTCAGGCAGATGCTGCAGGAACGGGCACGCATTGCGACAGCCACAGAGCAACTCGAAGCCGAGTGGCTGGCGCTGAATGCCGAAATCGAGAAAATGACGGCCTAGTCCTTCAGGTCAGGCAGTCTGTCAGTTCAACACCCTTGGCTGTTCCGCCGCTGCCGCAGCCGCCTGCGGCCACTCCAGCTTCAGGTCCCAATCCGTCCTGCCAAGCACGGTAAGCAGCAGCTTGCATACCGAATGCAGCAAGGCCTCATCCAGCGCCAGATTGATGCCCTGCCCCTTCTCCGGCAGCAGCGTCAGCACCGACGATCCGTTGTCATTGCGCTTGCTCTGGATGCGCGCCACAAGAATGGGCGCCTCGCCCAGCGGATGGGCGCGATCAGCCGCCTCGTAGGGTTTGGAGAAATCGCTTTTCGCCAGCGCCTCCTCATGGCGCATGCCCAGCAGCGCATCCTTTGCCTCCGGATGACTTTGCGTAACGATGTCAGGTGCAGTCCTGGCCAGATTGACCAGCACCGGCCAGAGCAGCTTGACGCAGCGCCGCGTCAGCCACAGCAACACCTCCTCGTTGTTTCCCGAGGATATGCGCAGCATCAGTCGGTCCTGTTCCGGCTGATATTCGATGTTGATCTGATGCAGTTTCATTTCATTGTGTTCCAGTCGGTTGTTCCAATTGTTTCTGCAATGCCCACGCCACATGCTCGCGCACCAGCGCAGACGGGTGTTCGCTGCGCGAGCGCAGCGCCGCAAGCACGACCTTCGACCGGGGTGCATTGCCCAGGCCCACCGCCAGGTTGCGCAGCCAGCGCTCATGGCCGATTCGGTGTATCGCACTGCCGGCCAGGCGCGATTCAAACTCATCGACATCCCACGCAAACAGCGCAACCAGTTCGACATCATCCAGACCGTTGCGCACACGGAAATCCGGCTCACTGCTGACCTGCGCAAAGCCGTTCCACGGACATATCAGCTGGCAATCATCGCAGCCGTACACGCGATTGCCGATCAGCGGACGCAGATCGACCGGAATCGAGCCCTTGAGTTCGATCGTAAGGTAGGAAATGCAGCGGCGCGCATCCAGCCGGTAGGGGCCGAGGATGGCCTGCGTAGGGCAGGCATCAATGCAGCGCGTGCAGGTTCCGCAATGGTCGCTCACTGGCTGATCCGAGGGCAGCGGCAGGTCGGTATAAATCTCGCCGAGAAAGAAATACGAACCCGCCTCGCGCGACAGCAACAGCGTGTGCTTGCCGCGCCAGCCGAGGCCGGCCTTCTTCGCCAGTTCCACTTCCATCACCGGCGCCGAATCGGTGAACACGCGTTCGGTAAAAACGCGGTGTCCGGAGGAATCCGCCTCTGTCGCCAGGCGGCCGGCCAGTTGCACCAGCCGGCTGCGCAAAACCTTGTGGTAATCGCGGCCCATGGCATAGCGCGCTATGTAGGCAGCGCTCTGATCAGCGAGCACCGCCTCGCCGGCCTTCGCTTCGGGCCAGTAATTCATGCGCGCGCTGACCACACGCAGCGTGCCCGGATGCAGTTCCGGCGGGCGGGTCCGTTTCTTGCCATGGCGTGCCATATAATCCATCTCGCCATGACAGCCGGCCTCCAGCCATGCGGCGAGACCCGGTTCCGCGGCGGAGAGATCGGTATCGGCAATGCCCACCGCCTGAAAGCCCAGTTCCCGGCCCCATGTCTTGATCGTTGCCGCCAGCATTGTGAAATCCGTCACCGCGTTCTGCCCCCATGCTCACTGATTGCCATGTCCGATCATAACCGCCCCCCCCTGGTGCTCGAACTTCCCGACGAGGCGGCCACCCGCGCGCTGGGGGCACGGCTTGCCGAAGCCCTGACAGAACGGGCCACGACAAAGCAGCCAACCCGCCCCGGCCTGCGCATCTACCTGCACGGAGAACTCGGCGCCGGCAAAACCACTCTGGTCCAGGGCCTGATCGCCGCCCTGGGCTACACCGGCCGGGTCAAAAGCCCGACCTATACATTGGTTGAACTTTATGCCATTTCGAGGTTAAACTTATACCACTTTGATTTTTATAGATTCCGGGGCGAAAGCGAATGGCGCGAAGCCGGCTTCTCGGAGTACTTCGACAGTGACGGCATCTGCCTGGTCGAATGGCCGGAAAAGGCCGGCAATACGCTGCCGCGAGCTGACCTCGATATCACACTTGAAGTTGATGGCGACGGACGCCGCGCAACGATTGCAATCCATACCTTGGCGGGAGCCCAGTGCTTCGATTCATTAACGCGCTCCAGTTCACACGAAAAGCGCTCCTGAGCACGGAGCTGCTGCTTCGTATCGCCCTCGCCGGCTTCGTCCTTCTCCTGCTGTCGCAGTTCATTCTCGCCGCCATCGGTGGTGGGCGCGCGCGCGCCGCCGATGTGGTGCGTGCCGTGCGCATCTGGCCGGCGCAGGACTACACCCGCATCACACTGGAGTCGAAAAAGCCGCTGCGCCATTCACTGATCAGCGTGAAGAACCCGGAGCGGCTGGTGCTTGATCTCGAGGATGTCGAGATCGCCAGCGTGCAGCAGGCGCTGTCAAACAAACTGTTGCAGAACGATCCCTACATTGCAGCGCTGCGCGCCGCGCGCAACAAGCCGGGCGTGGTGCGCGTGGTGCTCGACCTGAAAACCGAAGTGAAGCCGCAGATCTTCCTGCTGAAGCCCGTGGGTGAATACGGCCACCGGCTGGTGCTCGACCTCTATCCCGCCGTGCCGCTCGATCCGCTGCAGGCCTTGCTCGAAAATTCAGCGGCAACGCCGCCCGTGCTTATCACCATGCCTGCCGAACCCATGGCAGCAGAGCCCGGTGCACCGGTCATCGCGGCCCCGGCAAAGCCGCCGGCAGGCACGCGCGCCGACCCGAAAAACATCGCCAGGGGAACAGAGAAGCCAATCGTCGATCGGCTCATCACCGTCGTCATTGATCCCGGGCATGGCGGGGAAGATCCCGGCGCCCTGGGCCGTGGCGGCACCCGCGAGAAACACGTCACACTGGCCATTGCACGGCACCTCAAAGCGGCCATTGATGCCGAACCAAACATGCGCGCAGTGCTGACTCGCGACGGTGATTTCTTCATTCCACTGGGCGGCCGCGTCGAGAAGGCGCGTCGCGTCCGGGCGGATCTGTTCGTGTCCGTCCATGCCGATGCCTTCATCAAGCCCCATGCGCGCGGCTCATCGGTGTTTGCCCTTTCCGAAAGCGGCGCCACCAGCACGGCGGCGCGCTGGCTGGCGAAAAAGGAAAATGACGCCGACCTCATCGGCGGCGTGAACCTTGACGTCAAGGATCGTTACCTCGCACAGACGTTGCTCGACCTGTCCCAGACCGCCACGATCCAGGACAGCCTGAGGCTCGGGCGC
>CAMCYY010000057.1 GCA_945885335.1 Bordetella parapertussis | reverse complement strand
CCACCTGAGCGCCCAAACCCGCGTGATAACATCACTGCCTCTTCTCCGCGCTTGCCTTTCATCCCTATTCCCGTGATCCAGCTTTCCATCAATGGTGAACCCCGCCAGATCGATCCCGGCGCCAGCCTGGCCCGGCTGATCGACGACTTGGCGCTGGCCGGCAAGCGCATCGCGGTCGAACGCAATGGCGAAATTGTGCCGCGCAGCCAGTACGGAGAAACGTCGCTCGCTGAGGGCGATCAGCTGGAAATCGTGGTCGCAGTCGGAGGAGGTTGAAATGAGGTCTGAAATGAATGACGCACTGAAAATTGCAGGAAAAGCCTACGGCTCGCGCCTGCTGATCGGCACCGGCAAGTACAAGGACTTCGACGAGACGCGCCGCGCCGTGGATGCCAGCGGGGCCGAAATCGTCACCGTCGCGATCCGCCGCACAAACATCGGTCAGGACCCTAAGCAGCCCTCGCTGCTCGATGCCCTGCCCCCGTCGCAATTCACCTACCTGCCGAACACCGCCGGCTGCTATTCGGCTGATGATGCCGTGCGCACGCTCCGTTTGGCACGCGAACTGCTCGATGGCCACAAGCTGGTGAAGCTCGAAGTGCTGGGCGATCCGAACACGCTGTTCCCGAATGTCATCGAAACGCTGGCCGCCGCGCGCACGCTGGTGAAGGACGGCTTCGATGTCATGGTCTATACCAGCGATGACCCCATCATCGCCAAGCAACTCGAGGAAATCGGCTGCGTCGCCGTGATGCCGCTCGCCTCGTTGATTGGCTCAGGCATGGGCATCCTGAACCCGTGGAACCTGCAGCTCATCATCGACGCGGCGAAGGTGCCGGTGCTGGTCGATGCCGGCGTGGGCACCGCTTCGGATGCGGCGATTGCCATGGAACTGGGTTGCGACGGCATCCTCATGAATACCGCTGTCGCCGCCGCACGCGACCCGGTGATGATGGCCGGTGCCATGAAAAAGGCAGTGGAAGCCGGCCGCGAGGCCTTTCTCGCCGGGCGCATGCCGAAAAAACTCTACAGCGCATCGCCGAGTTCACCCACTGGCGGCACCATCAGCACCGCGCAAAAGCCCAAAGCGGCTTAGCTCTTTCATGACCGAAGACCTTCACAAGCGGAGCATCCGCAGCTTCGTGCTGCGCCAGGGCCGCGTGTCCGACGCGCAGCGCCGCGCGCTGGATGCAGGGCAGGCACAGTTCGGCATTCCCTTTACGCCAGCCCTGCTCGACCTGAATGCGACATTCGGCAGGGCCGCGCCGAAAATTCTCGAAATCGGCTTCGGCATGGGCGAGACCACTGCGGCGATCGCGCAAGCTCATCCGGAGAATGACTATCTCGGCATCGAGGTGCACACGCCCGGCGTGGGTGCGCTGTTCAAGCAGATCAGCGAAGCCGGCATCACGAACATTCGCATCATCCAGCACGATGCCGTGGAAGTGCTTAACCACATGATTGCCCCCGGCACGCTGGATGGCGTGCATGTGTTCTTTCCCGACCCCTGGCCCAAAAAGCGCCACCACAAGCGCCGCCTGCTGCAACCGCCACTGGTGGCGCTGCTGGCCTCGCGCCTCAAGCCCGGTGGCTATCTGCACTCGGCGACCGACTGGGAGGAGTACGCGCAGCAGATCCTGGAAGTGTTTGCTGCCGAGCCGTCGTTGGAAAATACCGCGCCTGATGCCGGGTCCACTACCGGCTATGCGCCGCGCCCGGCCTCGCGGCCGCAAACCAAGTTCGAAACCCGTGGCCTCAAGCTCGGGCACAAGGTCTGGGATGTGCTGTTCAGGAAGCGTTAGCCGTTCTCATAATATGATCATTTTTGAAAAGTGATCGGCTTTCCTTGAGCTGAAACACTGGAATTATTATCTGAGTCTTCAGCCAGAAACAGCTGCAGAAGGTCGTTCAGGAAATGCTGCCCGCGCTCGGTCGGGCGAATGCGCTCATGGTCGCGCGCGATCAGACCCTTCTCTTCGGCCGCATCCAGTGCCTTAGCGGCAGCGGTGATCGGCAGCCCCGTGCGTTCGGTGAACATCGCCACCGGAAAACCTTCCGTGAGCCGCAGCGCATTCATCATGAACTCAAACGGCAGGTCGCGCGGCCCGACCACCTGTTCCTCGGACACCGCAGTGCCCTTGCCAAGATTGTCGAAGTAGCTGTTTGGCTGCTTGAAGCGCGCCTGTCGCGTAATGCGGTCCGGGAACGACAGCTTGGAGTGCGCGCCCGCACCGATGCCGAGGTAATCGCCGAAGCGCCAGTAGTTGAGGTTATGGCGACACTCGCGGCCGGTGCGCGCATAGGCCGAGGTTTCGTAATGCGTAAAGCCGCCCTCACCCAGCCGTGCCTCGATCGCATCCTGCATGTTCGCCGCCGCATCCGCATCAGGCAACGCCGGCGGATAGCGATGGAACACGGTGTTCGGCTCCAGCGTCAGACTGTAGAACGACAAGTGCGAAGTGCCGCAACCCAGCGCGGCCGCACAATCGGCTTCGGATTCGGCTGGCGTCTGCTCCGGCAGACCGTACATCAGGTCGAGGTTGATGTTCGCGAAATGCTTCGAGGCCATCTCGATGGCGCGCCAGGCCTCGGTGTCGTCGTGGATGCGGCCCAGCGCCTTGAGGTGTCCGGGGTTGAAGCTCTGGATGCCGATCGACAGCCGGTTGATGCCGGCCGCGGCATAGTCGCGAAATTTCTCCGCCTCGAAGGTGCCCGGATTCGCCTCCAGGGTCACCTCACAATCGGGTTCCATCGACAGGCGGGCGCGAAACGCCGCGAGCAGCCGATCCAGGGTCGCCGCCGGGAACAGGCTGGGCGTGCCGCCGCCGAAAAAAATGCTGTACACGCGCCGGCCCCAGATCGAGGGCAGCGCATTCTCCAGATCGCGGATCAGGGCATCGGCATATTCGGTGTCGGCCAGCGACCCTTTAAGCTCATGCGAATTGAAATCGCAGTAGGGGCATTTCTTCACGCACCAGGGCATGTGCACGTACAGTGATAGCGGCGGCAGCGCCGAAAGATGCACGCCTGCGCCATGCAACTGAATGGTGGACACTAGACGCCTTCCTTCAGCTTGGCGAGAAGCCGCCGCAGTGCCTTGCCGCGATGGCTGGCGATATTCTTCTGCGCCGGCTCCAGCTCCGCCGCAGTCTTGTCCAGATCAGGCAGCAGGAAATAAGGGTCATAGCCAAAGCCGTTCGCGCCGCGCGGCCTGTCGATGATGCGGCCCTGCCAGGCCCCCTCGGCAATCACCGGCTCCGGATCGTCGCTGTGGCGCATCAGCACAATCACGCAGTAGTAATGCGCGCGGCGTTCGTCCTTGTCCTGCAGCAGCGCAAGCAGCTTGTGGTTGTTGCGCTGATCGGATTTCGGCTCGCCCGCAAAGCGCGCCGATTGCACCCCCGGCTCCCCGCCCAGCGCATGCACGCAAATGCCCGAGTCATCGGCCATCGCCGGCAGCCCTGACAGCTTCGCCGCGTGGCGCGCCTTGGCCAGGGCGTTTTCGACGAAGGTGCCGTGCGGTTCCTCGGCATCGGGGATTGCGAGTTTCGACTGTGGGATGATTTCAATCCCGAGCGGGGCGAACATTTCGCCGAATTCGCGGAGTTTGCCGGGGTTGGAGGAGGCCAGGACGAGTTGTTTCATAGGGGTGGATTTTAGATTTATTCAAAAGCATTTACATAAAAATTATAATCACGAGATATTCACATGAACACATCCGGAAAAGTCATCGTCGTCACCGGCGCCGCGTCGGGCATCGGCCGCGCGCTGTGCCTGCGCTTTGTTCGCGAAGGTGCCGCCGGCATCGTCGCTGCCGACCTCAATGCCGATGGCGCCGCGGCCACCGCGCAGGAAGCGGGCGGCATCAGCCTGCAGACCGATGTCACCTCGGCTGAATCCGTCACCATGCTGGTTGATGCCACGCTGAAAAAATACGGCCGCATCGATTTGTTCTGCTCCAACGCCGGCGTGGTCACCGGCCGCAGCGAAACCCCCGCCCCCGGCGAATGGCAGAAAAGCTGGGACGTGCATGTCATGGCGCATGTGCATGCAGCCAATGCCGTGCTGCCGCACATGCTGGCGCGCGGCGAAGGCTATCTGCTGCACACGGCATCGGCGGCCGGCCTGCTCAGCCACATCGAAGCCGGTCCCTATGCCGTCACCAAGCACGCCGCCGTGGCCTACGCCGAATGGCTGTCCATCGTCTACGGCGATCGCGGCATCCGCGTCAGCTGCCTGTGCCCGCAAGGCGTGCGCACGCCCATGCTGATGGGCGCCGATGGCGCGCGCAAAAGTTTTCTGACGGACGGCTCGGTGTCCGCCGAGGAAGTGGCGCAGTGCGTCATCGACGGACTGGCCAAGGAACAGTTCCTGATCCTGCCGCATCCTGAAGTGCTGGACTACCTGCGACGCAAGACCGCCGATTACGACCGCTGGCTGGGCGGCATGCGCCGCCAGCGCACGAAACTCAATCAACCGGGCTGACCGCCCCGGCCGCGGTTGACCGCGGTTAGCCGGGACCGCCCTGAAACGGTCGGCGCTACTCCTCCAGCACGATGCCCGACTGCTTGATCATCTTGCGCCAGCGGTCCGTCTCCGTCGCAATGTGACGCCCAAACTCGGCAGGCGTGCTGCCCACCAGTTGCGTTTCGTTCTCCAGTCGCTTGATCACCTCGGGAGACTTCACGACTTTCGCCAGTTCGGCGCTCAACAAATTGATGATGGCCGCAGGCGTTTTCGCCGGCGCGATCATGCCATGCCAGCTCGAGTACTCGAAATCCTTCAGGCCCTGCTCGGCCAGCGTCGGAATGTCGGGAAAGGCCGGATTGCGCACCAGATTGGCCATGCCCAGGGCTTTGAGTTTTCCCGACTTGATGTGCGGAATGCCGGTAGTCAGCGTCACTGGCGTGAGGTGAACGCGGCCCGAGAGCAGATCGGGAATGATCTGCGCAGCGCTCTTGTAATGCACGAAGGTCATGTCGGTGCGCGAGACATCGGCCATCCAGGCGCCGGTGAGGTGCTGCTGACTGCCCACGCCATTCGTGGCGAAGTTCACCTTGCCCGGATTGGCCTTGGCGTAGGCGACGAACTCATTGACCGTGGACGGCATGGACGGATGAATCACGATCAGGCCCCAGCGCTTGCTCAGCAATGACACCGGCGTAAAGGCAGTCAGCGGATCAAACGGCATCTCGACCGTGCGCAGCGGCACCAGACTGAAGCTCGCCGAAACCAGCAGCAGCGTATAGCCATCGGCCGGTGCCTTGGCGACATGGGCCAAGCCGATGATGGTGCTGCCGCCCGGCTTGAAATCGATCACGAACTGCTGGCGCATCTGCTCGCTCAGGCGGTTCATGTGCACCCGGCCTTCGGTTTCCTGCGACGAGCCGGGCGTAAACGGAATGATGACCGTGACGGGCTTGTTCGGGTAGGGCACCTGTGCATTCACTGGCGCATTCACGCCGGCGGCGGCTACGGCAACTGCGGCGCAGGCCGTTCGCAATGTGAGGAACATGCGTGCAGGACGGTCAATCTGGAACAGCTTCATCTGGGGCTCTCCTTTGGCTGACTCTCAATGAAAGTGGCCGGCCCCCGCTTTTGGCAACTTGCACAGTGCGTCCCGCGGGGTACTTTTGCCTTGTATCTTTTCGACGGATTCTCGATCGGCATGTGGCCGGCGTCCCGGACTATACGCCCGAATCAACCGGCATGACAGGCGATCCCTGTCATGCAAATTACTTCACCGTCTGCTCCCAGCCGCCCCCCAGCGCCTTGAACAAATCGGCCACTGCAGCACGCTGTGCGCGCAGTGCATCGGCGCGGCTCAGTTCCGCCGCCAGCAGGCCGCGCTCGGCATCGAGCACGTCGAGCAGGCTGGCCACGCCGTTTTCGTAGCGCATGCGGGCCAGGCGATAGGTGTCGCGCAGGCTTTCAACGCGGCTGCTCTCCGCATCAAGTTGCTGGCGCGCCAGCACCTGTCCGTCGATGGCGTCACGCACATCCTTGAACGCACCCTGTATCGCCTGCTGGTAGCGCAGCACCGCCTGGCGCTCGCGCGATTCGGCCGCATCTACGGCCGCACGCAACCGGCCGCCCTGGAAAATGGGCTGCGCAAGGCCGGCGGCCAGCGACCAGATGCCGGCCGGGCCGGTGAACAGGTCGCCCAGTGCCTGGCTCTCACTGCCCAGCATGCCGGTCAGCGAAATCGCCGGAAACAGCGAAGCGCGTGCCGCGGCAATGCGCGCATTCGCGCCAATCAGGCCCTGCTCGGCCTGCACCAGGTCGGGACGCCGCAGCAGCAGCTCGGAGGGCAATCCGGCCGGAACAACCACCGGCACCATGGCCTTGTCCGAGGCGGAAGCATCCGTCACGGCAACGGGGCCACGCTGCTCGAAGATTTCCTTCGGCGTGCGACCCAGCAGCACGGCCAGCCCGGTATGCGCGCGCTGACGAGCGCGCTCCAGTGCCGGCAGTTGCGCCTGCGCCGCCGACAGCTCGGACTGAAGTTGCGACAATTCGAAGAACGAGATCACGCCGGCGTCGTAACGCTTTTTCTGCAGCGCGACACCTTCGCCGCGCGTGCCGATGCTGCGCTGTGCCGCGGCCACCTGTTCGTCCAGCGCGCGCAGCGCAAACCAGGTCTGCACCACGTCGGCGATGAGCACATTGCGCACGCCATTGCGCGCCGCCTCGGTGGCGAGCAGGTCAGCCTGCGCCGCCTTCGTGGAGGAACGCAGCCGCCCCCACAGGTCAAGCTCGTAGGACACGTTCAGCGCGGCGCGATAGTTGTTGCGTTCGCGCGGCGCGCCGGCCGGCAGCGTGCCCGTGCGCGCCGAGGATTCGGTGCGGGAGCGCCCGAAGGTGGCGCCGACGCCGACCGACTCGTCAGAGCCCACGATGCTCAACTGGGCACGCGCCTCATCCACCCGTGCCATGGCAAGCAGGAGATTGCTGTTGTACAGCAGCGCATCCTCGACCACGCGCTCAAGGCGCGGATCGGCATACACCTTCCACCATTCGGCACCGAACTTGTCCACGGCGAGCGCCGTATCGGCTTTGGCGAGCGCGGTTCCGGACTTCGCTTCCCAGGCGGCGGGCAAATCAGCAGCAGGGCGCTGATAGGGCGTGCCCATGCTGCAGCTGGCCAAGCCAAGGACGGCCAGTGCCGCGGAAACTGCCCTCAAGGAGAACTTACTCATCACGGTCTCCCTTCATCTTCGGCGCCACATGCGGGTTGTGCACCGAGGCATGCATCGCCTTGTTGTGGTGCTCGATTTCTTCGCGCAATTCAGCGGTACTGCGCGATTCGCCGAGTTTCTTCTCCGTAATCAGTTTGAAGAAAAAGGGCACGAAGAAAATCGCCAGGAAGGTCGCCGCCAGCATGCCGCCCATGACACCGGTGCCCACCGACTGGCGCGCACCTGCGCCGGCACCACTGGAAATTGCCAGCGGCAGCACGCCGAGGATGAAAGCCAGCGACGTCATCAGGATGGGACGGAATCGCAGGCGCGCTGCCTCCAGCGCCGCCGCCGAGGGCGACAGGCCTTCGTGATGCTTCAGCGAGGCGTACTCCACGATCAGGATGGCGTTCTTCGCCGCGAGGCCGAGCAGTGTCACCAGGCCGATCTGGAAATACACGTCATTCGTGAAGTTGCGCAGGTACACCGCGGCCAGCGCACCGAACGTGCCAAAGGGCAGCGCCATCATCACCGACAGCGGCAGCGACCACTTCTCGTACTGCGCGGCGAGGATCAGGAACACCATGATGGCGGCAAGACCAAGCGCCAGGCCGGAGGTGCCCGAGGATTTCTTTTCCTGGAACGAGGCGCCGCCCCAGTCGAAGCTGAAGTCCGCAGGCAGCACCTCCTTCGCCAGCTTCTCCACCGCCGCAATGGCCTGGCCTGAGGACACGCCGGGCGCGCCCTGGCCGAAAATCTTCACCGCAGGCAGGTTGTTGAAGCGGTCCAGCGAATCCGGGCCGGCGGTGAAACTGACTTTTGCCAGCGTGCGCAGCGGAATCATCTCGCCCTTGTCAGAGCGAACGTAGATATCACCGATGGCATCGGGCTGCTTGCGGTACTGCGGCTCTGCGGACATCAACACCTGCCAGGTGCGCCCGAAGCGGTTGAAGTCATTGACGTAGTAGCTGCTCATGGTTGCCGCCAGCGTGGCGTACAACTGGTCGATGGGCACGCCCAGCGCCTTGGCCTTGTTGCGGTCCAGCTCGAGATTGAGCTGCGGCGTGGTGGAACGCCACAGCGTCTGCACGAAGCCCAGCTGGGGATCCTTGCTGGCTGCGCCCAGGAACTGGCCGAGCACCTCCTGCATCTTCTTCGAGCCGCCTTCGCCGCGATTCTGGATGTAGAACTCGAAGCCTCCAGTGTTGCCCAGGCCGAAGATCGGCGGCGGATTGAACGCCAGCACCAGCGCTTCCTTGATATGGGCGGTTTTCATGAACAGCTCGCCCACGAGCTGCTTGGAATGCACCTTGCGCTCGTCCCAGTGTTTCTGGGTGACGAAGATGGTGGCGGCGCTGTTCTTGAAGCCCCCGCCCAGGAAGTCCATGCCGGTGAACGCAATGGCATCCTCGTTCGCCGGGTTGGACTTGATGGCGTCCAGTACTTCCTTGACCACTTTCTCTGTGCGCTGCAGTGAGGCCCCGTCGGGCAGGAACACGGCGGCAATGTAGTAGCCCTGGTCTTCGTCGGGCACCAAACTGCCTGGGGTGACCTTCCACAGCCCGACAGTGATGGCCACCATGGCACCGAACAGGATGAGGCCGAGCAGGCCGCGCCGGATCATGAAGCCCACGCCGTCGGCATAGTGGCCGGTCATGCGGGCGAACCAGTTGTTGAACCAGGTGAAAAAACGGCCCGGCTTCGTATGCCCGCGCTTCAGGATGGCCACACACAGTGTCGGCGTCAGTGTCAGCGCGACAATGCCCGAGATGATCACGGCAATCGCGATCGTCACGGCAAACTGGCGGTACAACTCGCCGGTCAGGCCGCCAAGGAAGGCAATCGGCACGAACACCGCGCACAGCACCAGCACAATGGCGATGATCGGGCTGGTCACCTCGCCCATGGCCTTGATCGCCGCCTCGCGCGCGTCCATATGCTCTTCGTGCATGATGCGCTCGACGTTCTCCAGCACCACGATGGCATCATCCACCACGATGCCGATGGCCAACACCATGCCGAACAGGGTCAGCGTGTTGATCGAATAGCCCAGCACATACAGGCCGGCAAAGGTGCCGATCAGCGACACCGGCACCGCCGCCAGCGGGATGATGGTGGCGCGCACGTTCTGCAGGAACAGGAACACCACGAGGAACACCAGCACCATGGCCTCGGCCAGGGTGATCAGCACCTCGCGTATGGACACCTCGACAAAGCGCGTGGTGTCGTAGGCCACCTTGTAGGTCATGCCCTCGGGGAAGCGCCCCGACAGCTCGGCCACCCGCTTCTTTACCGCCTGGCCGGCCTCGATGGCGTTCGCCCCCGGCTGCAGGAAAATACCGACCAGCGTGGCTTCCTGGCCATTGATGCGACCGACAAAGTCATAGTCCTTGGAGGCCAGCTCCACACGCGCCACGTCCTTCAGGCGCAGCGTCGTTCCGCCGGGATTGGCGCGGATGATGATGTCCTCGAACTCGCGCGCTTCCACCAGGCGACCCTTGGTGGTGACGGTATAGACCAGTTCCTGCGGCCCGCCGGTGGGCGCCTGCCCGATCTTGCCCACGGCAAACTGCGCGTTCTGCTCGTTCAGCGCGGCGATGACGTCGCCGGGCGTGACGCGCAGCTGGGCCATGCGGTCCGGCTTGATCCAGATGCGCATGGCGTAGTCCTTGGCGCCGAAGATCTGCACATTCGTGGTGCCGGGCACGCGCTTGAGTTCATCCAGCACGTTCAGCGTGACGTAGTTGCTGATCGCAAGCTGGTCGTGTCGTGCGTCGGGCGAATAGAAGGCGAGCACCTGCAGGAAGGACGAGGAGCCCTTGTTCACGGTGACGCCCATGCGGCGCACGTCCAGCGGCAGGCGCGGCTCGGCCTGCTTGACGCGGTTGTTGATGTTCAGCGCGGCCTGGTCGATGTCAGTGCCAATGTCGAAGGTCACCTGGATCTGCACAACGCCGTTCGAGGAAGAATTGGAGCTCATGAAGATCATGTTCTCCACGCCGGTGATCTGGTTCTCCAGTGGAGCTGCGACGGTCTGCTCCAGTACTTCGGCCGAAGCGCCCGGGTAGACGGCCTGGATGGTCACCACCGGTGGCGCAATCTCCGGATACTGCGCGATGGGCAGGACGCGCATCGCGGCCAGGCCGGCGATGACGATGAAGATGGACAACACCGCCGCGAAAATCGGACGGTCTATGAAAAAGCGCGAGAACATGGTGTGGCTCCGATGCTTCCGTTACGTTCTGTTGTTCTGTTGTTCTGCTGTTCTGCTTTTACTTGGCCGCAGCTTTGGCTGCAGCTTTGGGCGCATCGCCCTTGGCAGTATCGGCCGTGGATGCATCCACTTTTGACGCGCCGGCCTTGGACGCATCCGCCTTGGGTGCTTCGCCCTTGGCGGCACCGGGTGCACCAGGACCTGCTTTGGGCGCCGCATTTGCCGATGAGGAGTCAGCAATCCTTACTGGGGCACCGGGGCGAATTTTCAGCACGCCATCGACGATCACCTGGTCACCGGCAGTGAGGCCGGAAATGATGATCCAGGAATCGCCCACCCATTCACCAACGACCACCGGATGCGGCTCGGCCTTGCTTTCCTTGTTCACGGTGTAGACGAACTTGCCGCCGGGGCCCTCCAGTACCGCGCGCTGCGGCACCAGGATGGCATTTGGGCGTATGGCACCGGACAACATCACATGCACGAACTGACCGGGGCGCAGCAGGCCCTGCGGATTGGGCAGTTCGGCGCGCGCCTCGCTGCTGCCGGTGACATTGCTGATGCGCACGTCGGAAAAATTCATCTTGCCAACGCGAGCATAAGTCGTGCCATCGGCCTGCTTCACAGTGACGTCGAAACGGCCATCCTTGGGCAATACCAGGCGCCCGGCCGCGGCTTCGCTGCGCAGCTTCAGGTTTTCCGTCTCGGCGATACCGAAGTTGACGTACATGGGATCGACCTGGCTCACCGTGGTCAGCAGAGTCTGCGGACCCGACACCAGTGTGCCTTCGGAAGCAAGCGAACGGCTGGCGATGCCATTGATCGGCGATTCGACGCGGGTGTAATCCATGTTGAGCTTCGCGTCGATGGCACGCGCACGCGCCGCCTTCAGGTCGGCATCGGCAATCTGTTCTGCCGACACCGCATCGTCGTATTCCTTCTGGCTCACCGCTTTCGCCTCGAACAGCGGCTTCAGGCGCACGGCATTGCGCTTCGCCTGTGCAAGACGCGCATCAGCCGCGGCGACGTCGGCCTCGGTGCGCGCCAGTGCGGCCTGGAACGGCGCCGAATCGATGGTGTACAGCGACTGCCCCTGCTGCACGGCGCCGCCCTCGGCAAAATTGCGCTTCTGCAGAATGCCGGCGACACGGGCGCGCACCTCGACTTCACGCGAGCCGGCGGTCTGGCCGGTGTACTCGAATACGGCAGGCAGCGTCTTCGCCTGCACGGTGATGACATTCACCTCGGGCGGCGGCATGCCGCCCGGCCCACCGTGGCCGCCCTGTTCGCCGCCGGGTCCGCAGGCCTGCAGCAGCAAAGCCACGGCGGTGGCTGTGAGCGCCATTGTGGTACGACGGGCAATATGGGACGGGCGGGGAAGCAATGTGTTCATGGCGATTGTCCTGAGGCCGTGCGGGCGTGGGGTAATAGGTGCTGGAAACTGAGTGTCGGAAAGTTTTATGACAGAACGATGTCCGATGTCATGATATTATACATACATGCGTAAATGTAAGTAAATGCCGAATGCATTTGCGGACGCATTGGCGTGAAATGGGCGCAAGCCATTTCCCAAACGGCCAAATATGGAAATTTACATATTCGTTCCGGCAGCAGCCAGACCACAAAGAGGAACGCAGCATCATGGCCCGACGCACCAAGGAAGAGGCGCAGGAAACGCGCAACGCGCTGCTGGACGCCGCCGAGCACGTGTTCAGCGAGCGCGGCGTATCGCGCACCTCGCTGACTGATGTCGCCGCCGCCGCGGGCCTCACGCGCGGGGCGGTGTACTGGCATTTCCGCGACAAGGCCGACATGCTCGACGCCATGCTGTGCCGGGTCGTCCTGCCGCAGGAGGCGCGTGCCGAGCGCGAAGAGATGCGCTGCGAAGACGCCGACCCGCTGGTGCAATTGCGCGGCTGCCTGGTCGGCGTGCTGGAGCGCACCGCGGCCGATCCGCAGGCGCGACGCGTGTTTGACATCGTGTATCACAAATGCGAGTACATCGACGAGATGGCACCGGCACGCGACCGCTGCATCACCATGCGCGCCGGCTACGTCTCCGAAATCGAACGCAATCTGCGCGATGCGGTGAAACTCGGGCTGCTGCCCGCGAAAATCCGGCCGCGCAGCGCCGCCGTGGCATTGCATGCGCTGGTTGACGGGCTGATTGGCAACTGGGTGCTGGATCCGAAATCGTTTTCACTGGCGCGCGATGCCGGTCACATGGTGGACCTGTTCCTCAACGGTCTGAAATCGCAGACGCCGCAAACGCGCAGCGCAACGGCAAAAGGCGCAATAAAGCGTGCAGCGAAAGCCACAACAAAGCCGGCACGCGGAAAATCACAGCCGGCGGCACGCACG
Source organism: Bordetella parapertussis (assembly GCA_945885335.1). GTDB lineage: Bacteria > Pseudomonadota > Gammaproteobacteria > Burkholderiales > SG8-39 > CAIYPG01. The sequence continues at coordinate 3,155 of CAMCYY010000057.1, read as the reverse complement.
GCCTGAGGACGTCCGCATAAGCCCTTCGATCCTTCGACGGGCTCAGGACTCAGGACTCAGGGCGAACGATAATCGTTGATTTCGTTCGTGGCGAGCCTGTCGAATCATGCGCGAAATCAACCCGCGTCCATTCCGTTTCGATCCACTGCAGAGACACCTTGGAACGCCGAACCAGCGCCAATACCATTACAATCGCCCCGACATTCTGAATGTGGAGCACGCATGGGATCAGTGGTTGCACTGGCCGGCCAGATTGGCGGCGCCAAGCTGGCGGACGGATTGCGTCGCCTGCGCGGCGGAAAGCTGACCGTGATCGTCAATACCGGCGACGACTACGAGACCATGGGCCTCGCCGTATCGCCCGACATCGACACCATGCTCTACACACTGTCGGGCATTGCCGATCCGCACCGTGGCTGGGAGCCGGTCGAGGAAACCTTCTCCTTTTTTGACATGCTAAAGCGCCTGGGCGGCCCCGATCGCAATCCGCTGGGCGATCGCAGCATGGCCATGCAGTTGCTGCGCGCCGAAGGCCTCCGGCAGGAGCGCCGCCTCACCGAAATCACGCTCGAGTTCTGCCACGCCCTGGGCATCGCCGATGCGCGCGTGCTGCCCATGAGCGATGACCCGGTGCGCACCCAGTTCATCACCGAAGCCGGCGACGTGCGCTACCACGAATACTTCTCCGACCTGCAATGCGAACCGGTCGTGAAGGGTTTTTTCTACGCCGGCGCCGACCAGGCGAAGCTGTCCGAAGAAGTCATCAACGCGCTGTATGCCCCCGACCTGGAGGCAATCGTGATCTGCCCGACCAATCCCTACCACACCATCCGTCCGATCCTTGAAGTCGAAGGCATGCGCGAGCTGCTCAAATCGCGCGGCGTTCCCATCATCGCGGTGACGCCGATTGTCGGCGGCAATGCCCTGCGCGGCTCGGCCGGCAAGATCATGCGCGAGCTGGGTCATGAGGTTTCGGCACGCAGCGTGGCGCTGGAGTACTACCAGTTGATCGACGGCTTCGTCATTGACCACGAGGACGAGGCGCAGATCGAGGGCATACGCGCCTCCGGCTTCGATGTGATTGCCGCGCCAACCTTCATGCGCAACATGGAAGACCGCGCGAACCTGGCGAAGATTGTGCTCGATTTCGCCGCAGCGATACGCGCCGGCCGCACGGAAGAGAACGTCCGTTGAGTACTGCGCAGTCCTCCATTCGCAGCATGAAACTGGCCGGCCGGCGCTACGCCCGCCGCGAAGACCTCGGCCTCTCACCTGCGGAATACCGCACCCTCGCCCGGCTCAATACCCCGGCAAAAATCCAGGCATTCATCGATGCCATTCCGCAGAACTTCGAAATCGGCGGCGTCACCTGCCTGTCGGTGCGCTCGGTGCTCGCCGAGAACCGCGCTCTGTGCATCGAGGGCGCGCTGATCGCGGCCTGCGCGCTGTGGATCAACGGCGAGCCGCCGCTGCTGTTCGACCTGAAGGCCGAGCGCGACTCCGACCATGTGGTGGCGATCTACAAGCGCGGCCGCTGCTGGGGCGCGATTTCCAAGACGAACAGCCCGGTGCTCCGTTCACGCGACCCGGTGTACCGGAACCTGCGCGAGCTGGCCATGTCCTACTTCCATGAGTACACGAACCTGCGCTACCAGAAGACACTGCGCAGCTATTCGCGCGCCTTCGACCTCAGGCGTCTCACGCCGGAATCATGGGTGACGAACGCGAAAAGCTGCTGGGACCTGGGCTGGGCGCTGGAAGCGGCACACCACTACCCGCTGCTCACACGCCGCCAGGAGGGCCTGCTCCGTTTGCGCGACGGCATCGAGCGTGAGGCGCAGAAGCTGCGGATATTCAAGCGACCGACGTTCGACTGAACAGCCACAACAGAAACGGGGCACGGGTTTGTCAGAGGTCGTGTTTGTGCAATGCGGACGGCCTCATCATCTGCATTGCACAAACATGACCCGCGCGGACGACTTTATCGTCCGCGCAAGTCCGGCCTCCACTCGCGCGCTTCGCTTGCGTTCCGCTGCTCTGGCAGCCGGGATATCTCGATACCAGGCCGAACGTTTTACCCTGAACGTTTCACCGAATGCCAGTGCACATTGCACCAGGTGCCGCTGCTCTTCGACCACACATTCGTGAAGCGCAGGTCGAGACGCGACTTCGTGGCATCGACAATGGCATCGCCGGACACAATGGCGCAGTCGCCATACACCCGGACCTTGACGTTGCTGAAGGCAAACGCCTTGTAGGCCGCCTTGCCGGTAACCAGGTTCTCGATATAGCTGGTCTTGGTGTCCAGCCTGCCCGAGCTGTGGATATACACCAGCGCGTCATCGAACAGTTTCTGCATTGCAGGGCCGTCCGCCGCGAGAATCGCATCGGTGCGCGCCTTTTCCATTTTCAGGATTTCTTCGACAATCTTTGCATCAGCCATCTTCGTCTCCTCCGTTTTATTGTTCGTTTGCCACAGTAAAAATCAGTATGCGTTCAGCTTCAATCCGGCACGCGGCCAGGCCATCTGCAGAAGTTCGCCACGACCCGAGAGCGTCAACCACGCCGTTTTCATGTCCGCACCGCCAAAGCAGATGTTCGTCGTGAAATCATCGCCCGAGGCAATGAACTCGGCACCGCTGGCATCGGGCCCGCAGACGCAGATGCCGCCCATGCCCAGTGTCGCCACACAGATGAAACCGTTCGCCTCAACGGCCATTGAATCAAAGCGCGCATAGGTGTGCGGCGTATAAATCAGCCGACCGCCGTGCGCCGCCTTGACCGCCACATCCGTTGCTGCGGCCACCACGCCCGGTGCCGTCACATCCCAGGCCCACAGCCGCGCCGTTTCGGTTTCCGCCACGTACAGGGTCTTGCCATCGGGCGACAGGCCGATGCCGTTCGGCTTCCACATCGGAAAAATCACTTCGCGCACCATGGAGCCGTCCGGCTTGGCGTAGCACACGCGGCCGAGGTCCATGTCGCGTTCGCGCGTCTTGCCCATATCGGTGAACCAGAACCCGCCGTGTGCATCGAACACGATGTCATTCGGGCCGCACAGCCGGCGGCCGTCCACGCTGTCGTACAGTCGTTCGAACTTGCCCGTGGCCAGGTCCACGCGCTCGATGCGGCCGCTGACGTAATCATCCGGCGTG
>CAMCYY010000056.1 GCA_945885335.1 Bordetella parapertussis | reverse complement strand
TCAGGATAGTGGACACGCAACATGCCGGCGCAGGAGCCTGAAGGCGCAACCACGTAAGGGCAATCCGCGAATTCATCCATCAGCTTTTCCGCCAGTGCGCGGGCAGCAGCCCGATCGCCCGAATTCCAGCCCGGCTGTCCGCAACAGGTCTGCGCAGTCGGGACCACAACCACGCAACCCGCGGACTCCAGCAGCTTGAGCGCGGCAAACCCGATGCCCGGGCGCATCAGGTCAACAAGGCAGGTCACCAGCAGGCCGACACGCATCGTTTTTTAAGGGTTCAATTATGGGAACGGGCAGGATCGCGAAACCAGCATAGCACAGCGTTTTTCAGGTCTCACCGCATGCTGCAGTGTAGAATTCATCCACTTTTTCGCCTTTATCCCTACACACGATCGCGCAACCGTGGCCGAAACCGAATCCAAGAATTCCATCCAGGTGATCGTGCGCATGATGGCGCTGTTCGATCAGCTTTCCCTGCATCCGGAAGCGGTGGCGCTGAAAACCCTGGCCCTGGGCAGCGGATTGCACCCCTCGACGGCGCACCGCATCCTCACCGCCATGGTGAATGCCGGCATGGTGGAACGCGTGGACCAGGGCAGCTACCGCCTGGGCATTCGGCTCCTCGAACTGGGCAACCTCGTGAAGGCGCGCATCAGCGTGCGTGAGCACGCCCTGCCCTATATGCGCGAGCTGCATGCCGCGATCGGCGAAGCAGTCAACCTGTCGGTACGGCGCGAAGACGAAATCGTCTACATCGAGCGCACCTCATCTGGCCGCGCCCTGATGCGCGTGGTGAACATCATCGGCGCACGCGCCCCGCTGCACATTACCGCCGTGGGCAAGCTGTTCCTGCTGGAGGAAGGCGCCGAAGGGTTGCGCGCCTATGCCGAACGCACCCGCCTGACGCAGCACACCCGCAACACGCTCACCACGGTCGCTGCCCTCGAAAAAGACCTCGAGAAAATCCGCCGCCAGGGGTATGCCACCGACAATGAAGAAGCCGAACTGGGCGTGCGCTGCATCGGCGCCGGCGTGCGTGACGATACCGGCGCGCTGGTGTCCGGCCTGTCGGTATCAGCCCCGGCCGAACGACTAAAAACCACCTGGGCCGGCCTGATCAAGGAAACTGCGGAAAAAATCTCGCGCGCCATCGGCTATCGCGGGTAGGCCCGGCTCAACAAGCCAGCTCCGGGCCCCCTGATGTAGAGCGCGCGGCAAGATTGTGGGGCGTGCGTTGCCTCTGCTTCGCTTACCTGTTACGTTTTGATCTTCATGGGAGGGAAACCGGACCGTGCAAACGGCGGTTGGCCCGTAACCCCAATGCCAATGCCAACGCCGGCCAACAGCCGCAATATTTGCAATGTCCACGATATCCTCGAACGCTTACCCCGCCACCGCGTCCATCCAGGAACCTGAAGTCAGGCTTGGCGGCACCGGCAATACCGCCGCCGCGGGCGTGACGCTGTCGGGCGCCTGGGACATCCGTTCGCTGCAGCACCGCGCGCGCTTCCTGCAGGCCTCGCTGAAAGTCGCCGCAACCACCTCGGACGGCCCCTGGGACCTGTCCGGCGTGCAGCGCCTGGACCACATCGGCGCGCTACTGATCTGGCGCGCCTGGGACAAGAAACGGCCCGCCGAGGTGGCGCGGCGGCCGGAACACGAAGCCTTCTTCGAGCCACTGGCGCAAAGCGCCGAACCGGCCGATGCGCCCGCCTACGATCCGGCCACGCTGCTGCGCAATCTGGGCGCCAGGCTGATGGTGTTCATCGATCACCTGCTCGGCATGCTCACGCTGATCGGCCAGACCACAATCGACACCGCGCGCATGCTGCGCCGCCCGGCGCTGGGCCCTTGGCGCGAAGTCTCGGCGGCGGTATTCCGCACCGGCACGCAGGCGCTGGGCATCACCGCGGCCGTGGGCTTCCTGATCGGCGTGGTGCTGTCCTATCTTTCATCCGAGCAACTGAAGGCCTTCGGCGCGAACGCCTTCATCATCAACATCCTCGGCATCGGGGTCATCCGTGAGCTCGGGCCGGTGCTGTGCGCCGTACTGGTGGCCGGGCGCTCAGGTTCGGCGATCACGGCACAACTGGGCGTGATGCGCGTCACCGAGGAGCTGGACGCGCTGTCGGTGATGGGCATTCCCTATACCGTGCGCCTCGTGCTGCCCAAGGTGCTGGCGCTGGCGATTACCATGCCGCTGCTGATCCTGTGGACCACCAGCATTGCCCTGATCGGCGGCGCCATGGCCGCGCAGGTCACGCTGGACATCAGCGTCACCCAATTCATCACCGGCCTGCCGGCCGCAGTACCCGGCGTCAACCTCGTGATCGGCATCGGCAAGGGGGTGGTGTTCGGCGCATTGATTGCGCTGGTGGCCTGCCACTTCGGCCTGCGCATCGAGCCCAATACCGAAAGCCTGGGCATCGGCACAACGAATTCCGTGGTGACCTCGATTACCGCGGTGATCATCGCCGATGCGGTTTTTGCCATCCTGTTCAACGACGTTGGCATCGCGCTTTTATAGGTCCCGTCGTGATCACCGCCCCCGCCAACAAAACTCCCGTCATCGAAGTCGATGGCCTGTGGACGCAGTTCGGCAGCCACATCGTGCACCGCGACCTCAATCTGCGCGTAGAGTATGGCGAAATCATGTCGCTGGTGGGCGGCTCGGGCAGCGGCAAGACCACGCTAATGCGCCAGATGCTGGGCTTGGAGACGCCGGCAAAGGGCGGCATCAAGGTATTCGGCATCCCGCTGCAGAACACACCGCGCGAACTGGTGCACCGCATCCGCCGCCGCTGGGGTGTGCTGTTCCAGGAAGGCGCGCTGTACAGTTCACTCACCGTATTCGACAACATCGCCCTGCCGCTGCGTGAGCTGCGCGTATTTGACGAGGACTTCATCCACGACATGGTGATGCTCAAGCTCGACATGGTGGACATCGAACGGCGCCATGCCTGGAAGAACCCCTCCGACCTCTCTGGCGGCATGGTGAAACGCATTGCACTGGCGCGTGCTCTGGTGCTGGAGCCGGAACTGATTTTCCTCGACGAGCCCACCGCCGGCCTCGACCCGGATCGCAGCGAATCCTTCGTCAGGCTCATCCACGAACTGCACAAGAAGCTCGGCCTCACCGTGATCATGGTGTCGCATGACCTGGACACCATCGTGTCGCTGTCGCACCGCATCGCCGTGCTCGCCGAACAGCACGTGCTGGTGCACGGGCCGCTGGCCGATGTAGTTAAGGTAGAGCACCCCTTTGTGCGCAACTTCTTCCTCGGCGAGCGCGGCCTGCGCGCACTGTCGGCGGCGGTGCCGCTGTCATGAACAGACTTCATATCTAGCCTGAATCACAAGGACCTCCCATGGAAAACCGTTCCCACGCCCTCGCTGCCGGCCTCTTTGTCGTCGTGCTGGGCGCCGCCCTCGCCGCGATCAGCGTCTGGTTCGGCAAGGGCGACGACCTGAAGCTGGCACCCTTGCTGATCATGACCACCGCCGATGTCTCGGGCCTGAAGAGCGAGGCACCGGTTCGTTATCGCGGCGTCGATGTCGGGCGAGTGCAGTCCATACGCCTCAAACCCGAAGGCCGCGGCCTGATCGAAATCCGCATCGGCCTTGAGCCCGCCACGCCGATCACCGCCGCCACCTACGCCCAGCTCGGCTACCTCGGCGTCACCGGCATCACCTTCATTTCGCTGCAGGACAAATCAACCGGCGGCGAACTTGTCACCACCTCCGCCGACAAACCTGCCGTCATCAGCATGAAGCCCTCGCTCATGGATTCCGGCGAAAACCTGCTCGGCTCGGTCGGCGAACTGGTGGAACGCGCAAGCACGCTGCTGAACGAAGACAACCGCGGCCGCGCCGCGAAGCTGCTCGCCAATGCCGAACAGGCGACCGGACGTCTTTCAACGCTGGCCGAGCGCCTGGAGCCGACCGCGAAACAATTGCCGGCACTGGTGACCGATGCGCGCGGCGCACTGGTCGCAGTCAGAAGCGCTGCCGCCCGCGCCGAGGACCTGAGCGGCACGGTGAGCGCGCTGGCGCTCAAGGTCGAGACCCGCCTCGACATGCTCAACACCATGGCGGCCAGTGCCGAGGACGTCGGCGCCGCAGCGCGCACCATCCAGGACGAGACCGTGCCGCGCCTGAACGCGCTGGCCGACGGCCTCACGCGCCAGTCGCGCTCCATGGAACGCGTCATCGATACCTTCAGCGAACAGCCGCAAAGCCTGGTGTTCGGCAACGCGCCACCGCGGGCCGGCCCCGGCGAGCCCGGTTATCAGGGGAGCACGAAATGAAATCGTTTTTGAACAGAGTCCACTTCGTGGTTGTCGCAGCACTGCTCACCGGCTGCACCGTCATGCAACCGGTACGGACGCCGGACGCCACCTATGACTTCGGCCCCGCAGCGGCGGTATCCACGACGAGAATCGACAAGTCGGTGATGCTGACAGAAGCCGCCGTGCCGGCCTGGATGGACGTGCCGCACATGCATTACCGCCTGGCGCAGTCCGCACCGGCACAGCCGCGCAGTTACGCGAACAGCCGCTGGGTCATGTCACCGGCGGCGCTGTTCACGCAGCGCCTGAAGGGCCGCCTCGCCGAGGCCAGCAAGGGTGCCTATTCGCCAAACGACGGCGTGCGCACCGACCTCGTGCTGCGCATTGAAGTCGAGGAATTTTCTCAGGTGTTCGACAGCGCCACCGCCTCCCGCGGCATGGTGCGCGTGCGCGCATCCCTGACCGGCGGCAAGGAAGCACCGGCGCAGAAGGCCTTCATGGTTGAGCACCCAGCCGCAACGGCTGACGCCGACGGTGGCGCGAAAGCGCTGATCGCGGCTTCGGATGAAGCAATCAAACAGATCGTGGAATGGACAGCGGCCGCGGGGAAAAGCCGCTGAAGCAGGTCAGCGGGCAGGAAAATTAAAAATAAGATGATAATAATTTAATTAAAGATTCTCTATAATCAATATGCTTATTACAGAATAGATAATAATCAATACCGGATAAGCTCAGCCCGGCAGGGCCTGCACTTCGACCTCGCGGCCCCACAATTTTGATATCACGCGGCTGGCCTGCATCAAATCGCCGCTGCTGACAAAGCGCTCATCGCCAGAACGCGTCGGCTCCACCGGCGCCCCTCCCACACCGAGGCGGCGCACCAGTTCCCGCGCAATCGCCCCCGACGGATCGATGATGACCACCTCCGGTCCGGCAATGTCCTGGATGAGTTCATGCACAAAAGCATAGTGCGAGCAGCCCAGCACCAGCGTGTCGGCCCCCTTTGCCAGCAACGGCTCCAGATAGCCGCGTGCCATTGCACGCGTCCCCTCGCTGGTGACCTCACCCTTCTCGATCTGCTCCACCAGCCCCGGGCAGGCCTGCAGCAGTATTTCCGCACCGGCACCATACAGACCGCGCAGCCGCGCCACGCTGGGACTGGCCAGCGTCTGGCTGGTGGCCAGCACCCCGACTACGCCTGAACGCGTAATTCCCACCGCCGGCTTGATCGCCGGCTCCATCGCCACCACCGGCACCGGGCACCACGAGCGCAGCCGCTCCACCGCCACCACCGTTGCCGTATTGCAGGCCACCACGATCGCCCTCACCCGCTGCCCGACCAGATACTCCGCAACAATGCGCGAGCGCTCCTGGATGTACTCCGCCGCCTGATCGCCATAAGGCGCAAATCCCGAGTCCGCGACATAGAGCAGATCATCCGAAGGCAGCGCGCGGCGAATCTCGCGCAGCACGGACAGGCCGCCTACGCCGGAGTCGAAGACGCCGATGGGGGAGGTTGGATGAAAATTCATTCTATTCGGTCACTTTTTTGTAGATTGTGCCGAGCACACAATAACTGGACGTTCTCCGCAGCGAGCGAAGCGAAGACTGCGAGCATCGCAGGGGAGTTCCGGCGCGTGAGCGCCGGGACCGGCACCACAGGGTCGGCTTTCTTTGGTGACTTTCTTTGGCAAAGCAATGAAAGTTACTTGGCGAAACCGAAAAACTAGACTCAAAAGAAAATCCCCCCGCACACCTTCGGTGTATCGGCCCCCTTTGACAAGGTGGTGAATTCCGAGAGTCGTGTGAGAACTCACGCAGGAGCCGGTGTGTCGGCCCCCTTTAACAAGGGGGTGAATTCCGAGCGCCGTGTGAGAACTCACGCAGGAGCCGGTGTGTCGACCCCCTTTAACAAGGGGGTGGATTTCGAGGGCCGTGTGAGAACTCACGCAGAGGGCGGTGTGTCGGCCCGCTTTGACAAGGGGGTGGATTCCGGCCTTCGCGGAAATGACATGGCGGTATTGCATGCTTCAGTGGCAACACATGACAACGGTCATTTCACCGTAAACACATTCACACTCACCCATCTCGCATCATCCGCCCACGCCTTCTGCAGCGTGAAGCCCGCTTCAATGACCAGGCGCTCAAACGCCGGTTGCGCGAACTGGCTGGCGATGCCGGTGAGCATGACTTCGCCGGCAGCGAAATCATGGCGCTGGCCATCCACCATGGCGAACTGTTCGAATTCGCTCTCGAGATAAAAACCGGTGCAGCCGAGTTTTTCGTTATGCACGGCGACGTGGCGAAAGCGCTCGGACTGGAAGTCGCCGCCAAGTTCGCGGTTGATGCGCTGCAGGAGGTTGCGGTTCAGGCGCGCGGCGAAGCCCTGCGCGTCGTTGCCTGCCGCCTCCAGCTGGCGGCGGCCTTTCTGCAGCCCGACGCCGGCGATCAGGATGCCACCCTTGCCGGCAATCTGCGCGGCCTGGCGCAGCACCTCCGAAAGGCTGTCCGCGGTATGGCAGCTGGTTGCCGCCGCAGACAGGAAGACCACCTTCCGACCCGAACTCACACCGGGAAACACGGGCAGCACGAGGCTTTGCCTGGGCGCGGCCAGCATGCCGGCAATGTTCAGCGCAGGGTGGTCTGCGGCCAGCAGGACGGCGCTGGCCTGCGCGGAGAGCAGGTCCATGCCCACGCTCAGATACAGCGCGGGCTTGAGCGCTTCGATCAGCGCGCCGCTGTTGATGCCGGCCGGCGGGCCCATTTCGATCAGCAGCGGATTGAGGCCGGCGGCGAGCAGCACATCCTGTGAATGGCGCACCAGCAACGCGCGTTCGGCGCGGGCCAGCGAATATTCCGGCGTGCCACACAGCGCCTCGTAGGCCATCATGCCCGGACCGTCGAACCGCCAGGCGCCGGGGATCATCTTGCGCGGCGCAGCGAGCCCGGCCTTCGCGTCAGTGGCAAAGCCGGCACCGGGTTCGAGGAAGGAATAGAAACGGACAATGCCCGGCTGCCGCGCGACCTCATCCGACAAAGGCGGCTCGGATACTGCCTGGCGCAGGGACGACGTGGAAAACAGGCGGGACACCTGGTGGGCCCGCGCGATGATCAGGAGGCCGGCTTGCGCGCGGCAGCACGCACCGTAACCTTCTGACCGCTGTTACCGCCTTTACGTTTCGACGGCGACGCAGCCGCATGGGCCGCCTTGACCGGCGCCTTGCGGACATTGCTGCGCACCGGTGCCGGCGCTGCATAGCCTGCGGCGACTTCCAGCCACTTGCGCACCCTCACCACGTCGGCGGTGCGGGTGTACTTGCCCCAGGAATCGAGCAGCACGATCACCACGGCACGGCCGGCCAGCATGGCCTGCATGACGATGCAACGGCCGGCTTCATTGATGTAACCGGTCTTGGACAGGCCGATGTCCCAGTCGCGGTTCGCGACCAGTGCATTCGTGTTGCGGAAGGCCATGGGGCGCTTGCCCACCGTGAGCGACAGGCTGGAGGCAGTGGAATATTCGCTGATCTTGGCATAGCGGTGAGCTGCGCGCACCAGATTGGCGAGGTCTTCGGCGGTGGAGACATTCGTGCTCGACAGGCCGGTGCCGTCGGCATAACGCGTGCCGTGCAGGCCGAGCAGTTGCGCCTTGAGGTTCATTGCTTGGACAAAGGCTTCGCGCCCGCCGGGGTAGTGGCGCGACAGCGCCGACGCGGCGCGGTTCTCGGAGGCCATCAGCGCAAGACGCAGCATTTCGTCGCGCGTGAGCGTCACGCCCACGGCAAGGCGCGAGGAGGAGCCGCGCAGGAAATCCACGTCATCGGTGGTCACCGTGAGGTGTTCTTCCGGATCGAGGTTGGCATCCAGCACCACCATGGCGGTCATCAGCTTGGTGATGGAGGCGATGGGAACAATCGCACCGGCATTCTTGCCGTAGAGGACCTCGCCGGTCTGCTCGTCGAGAATCAACGCGGCGCTGGACTTCAGGTTGAGTACGGACTCGGCCGCCATCGACACCGGAACAGGCGCGACCTGCAACAGCACCGCAGCAAACACTGCCAGCAGGGCTTTCGGGCCGCGACGCAGCCGCGCCAGAAGCTGCGCTGTGGGCCGCAATGAAAAAAACGTTGGGGTCACCGACTTCTCCCTGATCCAATTGCCGCAAAGTGTAGCCACGCGACCCGGGTTTGACAAGGAAATTAATGACATACGAGCATTATTTCATGCGCGTTCGCAGAAGCTTTCACGCAGCTGTCATGACAAGGCTGTTTCCAGATGAGTCGCCTCGACGCCCGCGGCACTGCCCTCCTGCTCGGCTTCCTGCTGCTGCAGGGCCCACATCTGGGCGTAAGCGCCCCCTGCGGCGAGCAAATCGCGGTGTGAACCGCGCTCGATGATGTGCCCGCCGTCCATGACCAGAATCTGGTCGGCGTCCATGATCGTGGAGAGGCGATGGGCGATAACGAGGGTGGTGCGACCTTTGGCGATGAGTTCCAGCTCGGCCTGGATCGCCTGCTCGGTCTTGGAATCCAGCGCCGAAGTGGCCTCGTCAAAAATCAGGATGGAAGGATTTTTCAGGATGGCGCGGGCAATCGCCACGCGCTGCTTTTCCCCACCGGAGAGCTTCAGGCCGCGTTCGCCGACACGCGCCTCGTACTTGTCGGGCAGGGTCTCGACGAAATCGTGAATGTGCGCAGCGCGAGCGGCTTCGATCACCTCGTCGCGGGTCGCATCGGGACGACCGTAGAGGATGTTGTAGTAGATCGTGTTGTTGAACAACACCGTGTCTTGCGGAACAATGCCGATCGCGGCGCGCAGCGAGGCCTGCTTCAGGTCGCGCAGATCGATACCATCGATGGTTATACGACCACTGCCCACATCGTAAAAACGATACAGCAGCCGCGCCAGCGTGGACTTGCCCGAGCCCGAATGCCCGACCACCGCAACCTTGCTGCCGGCGGGCATGTCGAAGGACACATTGAACAGGATCTGGCGCTTCACCTCATAGCTGAATTCCACATGATCGAAGGCGATGGTCTTCTGTCCAGGGCTCAAGGCCACTGCATCCGGACGATCCTCGACGTCGCGGTGCTCACCGAGCAGCCGGAACATGCGGTCGATATCGGCGAGGGATTGTTTGATTTCGCGATACACCATGCCGAGAAAATTGAGCGGAATGTAGAGCTGGATCAGCAGTGCATTGACCAGCACCAGATCGCCCAGGGTGAGCGTCTTTGCGGCGACACCGCCGGCAGCGAGGATCATCAGCAGCGTCACCGCCACGGCGATGATCAGGCTCTGGCCGATGTTCAGCACGCCCAGCGACATCTCCGAGCGCACGGCGGCCGCCTCGTAGCGCTGCAGCGCCTCGTCGTAGCGCTTCGCCTCGAAGTCCTCGTTGTTGAAATACTTGACCGTCTCGTAGTTCAAGAGGCTGTCGATGGCGCGGGTGTTGGCGCGCGAATCGAGTTCGTTCGTGCGGCGGCGATGGTCGGTACGCCACTCGGTGACGCCCACGGTAAAACCGATGTAGAGAATGACCGCGGAAAACGTCACCGCTGGAAAGCGCCAGTCGAAGCGCTGAATCAGGATGAAGGCCACCAGCGCGAACTCCAGCACCACCGGAATGATGGAAAACAGCATGTAGGACAGGAGCGTCGAGACGCCGCGCGTACCGCGCTCGATGTCGCGCGACATGCCACCGGTCTGGCGATCGAGGTGGAAACGCAGCGACAGGCTGTGCAGGTGACGGAATACCGAAAGCGCGATGCGCCGCGCCGCGCGCTGCGTGACACGCACGAACACCACATCGCGCAACTCACCGAACAGCGTGGTGGAAAAGCGCAGTGCGCCATAGGCCGCCAGCAGCGCCAGCGGCACGGCGAGCACGGCAGTGGCCGTATCCAGCGAATCGATAACATCCTTGAGGATCAGCGGCACACTGACGTTGGCCAGCTTGGCTGCCACCAGCAGCACCAGCGCGAGCAGTACGCGGCCGCGGAATTCCCACAGGTGGGGCAACAGCGACAGGGCCGCACGCCATTCATCGCGGCGACTTTGCCGAGTAGATGCGGGAAGCGGGGAGTTTGCGCGACGGTGATCGTGGGCCATGTCCCATCTTACTGCAATTCGTCCCGGCAAAACCCTTGCGGGGCAAGGGGTTATGTCATGCCGAATGTCTTGGCTGTAGGTGCCGGATGAGCGGGAAAGGGGTATAAAGAGCATGTGTTCAGATACTAAAAACTTGGCTCCTCGCTTTCGCGGGGGTGACGGTTTTAGATGTGGCTTTGGGTTGTCATTCCCGCGAAAACGAAGTTTCAGTGAAGACTAACCGCAGCAAAACGCAGGTTATGTCGGAACTAAAGCGGGAGTCCTGGTGGCGCAGCCGCCTACGTTGGATAGCACAGATGCACCCGTCGGGGTCATAAGAACGAAGGGAACACCGACATGACTGCTTTCATCATCGCCTCATTCGCTGCCGCCATTGCCCTGGGCGCCCTGCGCGCCACCGGCTGGATGTGGACGCTAGCCATTGCGGTCTTCCTTGGCATCCTTACCTTCAGCAACGGCTATGCCCCGGTGTGGATCGCCGTGGACGCGATTGCAGCTGCCATCGCGCTGGTGTTGAACATCCAGCCGCTGCGCCGCGCCAAGGTGAGCAATCCGCTGCTCGGGTGGTACCGGCGCATCCTGCCGGCCATGTCGCAGACCGAACGCGACGCCATCGATGCGGGCACGGTGTGGTGGGACGGTGAATTATTCTCAGGCGCCCCTGACTGGGACAAATTGCTCGCCTACCCTGAACCGAAACTTACCGCCGAGGAGCAGGCCTTCCTCGACCACGAAACCGAGGAACTGTGCCGTATCAGCAATGACTGGGAGACCACCCATATCCACCATGACCTGCCGCCGCACGTATGGCAGTTCATCAAGGACAAGGGCTTCCTCGGCATGATCATTCCGAAGCAGTACGGCGGCAAGCAATTCTCCGCCTACATGCATTCCCAGGTGGTGGCCAAACTCGCCACGCGCTGCAGCGCCGCGGCGGTGTCGGTGATGGTGCCCAATTCGCTCGGGCCGGCTGAACTCCTGTTGCATTACGGCACTGACGAACAGAAAAACCATTACCTGCCGCGCCTCGCGAAGGGGCTGGAACTTCCCTGCTTCGGCCTGACGAACCCCACCGCGGGGTCGGATGCCGCCTCCATTCCCGATGTCGGCGTTGTGTGCAAGGGCACCTGGGAAGGCCGCGAAGTTCTGGGCATGCGCGTGACCTGGGAGAAGCGCTACATCACGCTGGGGCCGGTGGCCTCGCTGCTCGGCCTCGCCTTCCGCCTGCGCGATCCCGACCATCTGCTGGGTGCGCAGTTTGGTGGACTGGAAGACCTCGGCATCACCTGTGCGCTGGTGCCGACGCAAACACCCGGCGTGAATATCGGCCGCCGCCACAATCCGATGAACGCGGTGTTTCAGAACGGCCCGAACTGGGGCAAGGATGTGTTCATGCCGCTGGAGTGGATCATCGGCGGTCCGGCCATGGCCGGACAGGGCTGGCGCATGCTGATGGAGTGCCTCGCCGCGGGCCGCTCGATTTCGCTGCCCTCCTCCGCTGTCGGCTACACCAAGCTCGCTGCACGCGCGGTGGGCGCCTATGCGCGTGTGCGCAGCCAGTTCAAGACGCCGATCGGCAAGTTCGAAGGCGTGGAAGAAGCACTGGCGCGCATCGGCGGCAACCTCTATGTGATGGATGCTGTGCGCAAAATGACCGCCGGCGCCGTGGACCTGGGCGAGAAGCCCTCGGTGGTGTCGGGCATCGCGAAGTACCACCTCACCGAGCGCGGCCGAACGGTGGTGAACGACGCCATGGACATCCTCGGCGGCAAAGGCATCTGCCTCGGGCCGAACAACTTCATGGGCCGCGCCTATCAGGAACTGCCGGTGGCGATCACCGTAGAAGGCGCGAACATCCTGACGCGCAGCCTGATCATCTTCGGCCAGGGCGCGATCCGCTGCCATCCTTACGTGCTGGCGGAAATGCGCGCTACCCAGGATGCGGATGCAGCGCGTGCCTCCAAAGCCTTTGATGAGGCCCTGTGCGGCCACGTGCGCTTCGCGATCGCGAACAAGACACGTGCCTTTCTGATGGGCATCAGCGCCTCGCTGTTCGCCTCGGCACCCTCGGGTGCCGCAATGGAAGTGCGCCGCCATTACCGCGACCTCACACGCTTCTCCTCCGCGTTTGCCTTCGTGTCGGATGTGTCCATGCTGGTGCTGGGCGGCTCGCTGAAGCGCCGCGAAAAACTCTCGGCGCGTTTGGGCGACATCCTCTCCGGTTTGTATCTCGCATCCTGCGTGCTGAAGCGCTACGAGGACGATGGCCGCCAGCGCGAAGACCTGATTTTTGTTGAATGGGCCATGGCCGATGCGCTGCAGCGGATGCAAGTGGCGTTCGATGGCGTAATGGCAAACTACCCCAGCGCCATCATCGCCTGGGGTTTGCGCCGTGTGGTGTTCCCGCTGGGTATGCACTTCGATCCGCCCTCCGACCAGATCGGACACCAGATCGCACAGGCGCTCATCACACCCTCGGCGCAGCGCGATCGGCTCACTGCCGGCATGCATATTCCGACTGACGCCGCAGAGCCAATCGCGGTGCTGGAGGCCGCACTCGTCGCTGCCGTAAAGGCGGAACCCATCGACGCGAAAATCCGTACGGCGCAAAAAGCCGGCCACCTGAAAGCGGCCACGCCGGCAGCACTGGCCGAGGCTGCGCTGGCGGCCGGCCTGATCAATGCCGAAGAACACGCCCACCTGGAACTCACGGCGAGTCTGCGTGCCGAAGTGGTACGCGTGGATCATTTTCCGCAGGACCTGGGGCATGGTGCGGCGGCGCAACAGGCAACAGAGCAACGAGCAGCGGCTTAGGAAAAAACAGGCCTCAAGCTTCCAACCATTGCCAGTCCGAGGGCTGAAGGCCGAGGAATCTGCTTTGAAAGCAAAGACAAAATCTGATTCCCCACTGCGTTCGGAATAACAGCATCGGAATAGCCACATGCACAAAGACATCTACATCATCGACGGGCTGCGCACGCCCTTCCTGAAATCGCGCAACCGGCCCGGGCCGTTTTCAGCCAGCGACATGGCCACGGCCGCCGGCAAGGCGCTGCTGTCACGCCAGCCCTTCGCTGGCTGCGATCTGGACGAAGTCATCCTCGGCTGTGCCGCACCCTCGGTGGATGAAGTGAACATCGGCCGCGTCGCGGCGCTGCGCATGGGCTGCGGCCTCGCGGTGCCGGGCTGGACCGTGATGCGCAACTGCGCCTCGGGCATGCAGTCCATGGATTCAGCGATGGCCAATCTCCTGGCCGGCCGTGGCCACCTCATCCTGGCAGGCGGCGTCGATGCGCTGTCGCGCGCACCGCTGCTGTACGACGAGCGAATGGTGAACTGGTTTTCCGACATGGCGGCGGCACGCTCAATGCCGCAGCGTCTCGCGTTGTTTGCAAAACTGCCTTTTGGCTCACTGCTCTCGCCCGTGATCGGCATCATGCGCGGCCTCACCGATCCGGTGTGCGGCCTGCTGATGGGCCAGACCGCGGAAAACCTTGCGTCTCGTTTTGGCATCACGCGCCGGCAGATGGACGAATACGCGGCACGCAGCCACCAGCGCGTGATCCACTCCCAAAAAAATGGCTGGCTGAGCGCGGCACACGACGGCCTCGCCGCGGAGATCACGCCGATCTACGACGCGAAGGGCAATCTGTACGAATACGACGACGGCGTGCGCGAAGACTCCACGGCCGACAACCTCGCCAAGCTGCGTCCCTTCTTCGACCGCAAGTATGGCAATGTCACGGCCGGAAACTCCTCGCAGATCACCGATGGTGCAGTGTGGTCAATCCTCGCCGATGACGAAGCCGTGCAGCGCCACGGCCTGAAGCCCATTGGACGAATCATCGATGTGCAATGGGCCGGCCTCGATCCTGCGGAAATGGGCCTCGGGCCCGTGCATGCCGCCACGCCCATCCTGAAACGCCACGACCTGAAACTGAACGACCTGGATGCCTGGGAAATCAACGAGGCATTTGCCGCGCAGGTGCTGGGCTGCGTCGAGGCCTGGAAGAGCGAGCAATACTGCCGCGATATGCTCGGTCTGGATGGCGCGATGGGTGAAATCGACATGGAAAAGCTCAACATCGACGGCGGCGCCATTGCGCTGGGACATCCGGTGGGCGCCTCCGGCACGCGTATCGTGCTGCACCTGCTGCATGTGCTCAAACGCACCGGTGGCAAGCGCGGCATGGCCGCGATCTGCATCGGCGGCGGGCTGGGCGGTGCGATGCTGGTGGAGGCGCTCTGATGAAATCCTTCAAACACTGGCGCATCAACCTTGACGCCGACCGCCTCGCCTGGCTGACCTTTGACAAGGCCGGCAGCGCGACGAATACGCTGTCAGTCGAGGTCCTGGCTGAATTTTCCGATGCCATCGGCGAAATTGCCGCCGAGATTCCGCGTGCGCTCATCATCCAGTCGGGCAAGGACTCGGGCTTCATCGCCGGCGCAGACATCGAGGAATTCCTCTCCATCCAGACTGCGGAAGACGCGAAACGCATGATCCGCAACGGCTGGGATCCGTTCATGGTGCTGGAGTCGCTGCCTTTTCCGACGGTGGCGCTGATCGACGGCTTCTGCATGGGCGGCGGCCTGGAGCTGGCACTGGCCTGCCGTTACCGCATTGCAGTGGACCAACCGGGTACGCGCATGGCCCTGCCCGAAGTAATGCTCGGCATCTGGCCGCTGATGGGCGGCGTGATGCGCCTGTCGCGCATCGTGTCGCCACCACAGGCGCTCGACATGATGCTCACCGGCCGCGCCATCGATGCGCGCAGCGCCAAGCGCATGGGCCTCGTGGATGAAGCGGTGCCGCCACGCATCAAGACAAACACGGCGCGCATGATCGCGCTATCGCCACCACCGAAGCGCAAGCCCTCCCTGCTGCACCGCCTGATGAGCGGCCCGCTGCGGGGGCTGGTGGCATCGCAGGCGGAAAAACAGGTGGCAAAACGCGCCAGACGCGAACACTATCCGGCGCCCTACGCCATCCTGCGTGCCTGGTCAAAGTTCGCCGGCGATCCGTTTGCCATTCCCGACGATGACACGGCATCTATCGCCCATTTGTGGTCTACGCCCACGGTCGAAACCTCGGTGGCGCGCAACCTGATCCGTGTGTTCTTTTTGCAGGAGCGCATGAAGGCGCTGGGCAAGGCGGGCAGAGGCGCGGACTTCAAGGCCAAGCACGTGCATGTCATCGGCGCCGGCGTCATGGGCGGTGACATCGCAGCCTGGTGCGCATCGCGAGGATTGACGGTTACGCTGCAGGATCAGAGTGCTGAGCGCCTCGCGCCGGCAATGAAGCGCGCGGCCGAAATGTTCACACGGCGGCTCCGCGACAAGATGCGCATCCGCGATGCCACCGACCGGCTTGTGCCCGATCTCACCGGCGAAGGTGCGCGCCATGCCGATGTGATCATCGAAGCCATTTTCGAGAACCTCGAAGCAAAGCGCGCCCTGTTCGCAAAACTTGAGGCCATCGCAAAACCCGATGCCATCCTTGCC
>CAMCYY010000055.1 GCA_945885335.1 Bordetella parapertussis | reverse complement strand
CCTCCGGCGCAGGGGGATCCTCGGACACCGTGTCGCGGGTGTTGGCAGCCGAGATCAGCCTGGGACAGACCGTGGTGGTGGAAAACCTGGCCACGACGGTGACGGGACCCACCGTCGCCAAATCCACCCCGGACGGCTACACCCTTCTGGTCACCGGCCCCACGCTGTGGGTAGGGCAAGTGCTTGGTCCCGTGCCCTACGATGTGGCCAAGGATTTCGCACCCATCACGGCACTTACCCGCCAGCCCGCCATTCTGGCGCTGCATCCCTCGGTGCCGGCAAAGACCGTGGCGGAACTCATCAAGCTGGCCAAGGCCCAGCCGGGTCAACTCAATTACACATCGGGTGGCACCGGCTCCATCTCGCACGTCGCCGCGGAGCTTTTCAACTCCCTGGCCGGCGTCAACATCGTGCGTGTCGCCTACAAGGTGCAGTCCGCCGAAATGGCCGACCTGCTGTCAGGACGCGTTCAACTGACCTTCGGCAATGGACCGACCATGGGCCCGCTGGGCGCGGCTGGAAAGTTGCGTGTCATCGCGACATCGGGCTCTATCCGCTCTGTGATCTATCCCGACCTGCCCCTCATCTCCGAGACATTGCCCGGTTACGTCGCCGAGCAATTACTGGGATTCATGGCGCGCGCGGGCACGCCGGAGGCCATCGTGAGGCGCCTCAACCAGGAATCGGTGCGTGCCTTCACCAAGCCGGAGGTGAAGGACCGGCTGCTGAAGGGGGGGCTGGAATCCCTGGCCGGCACACCGGAACAGTTCACCGCCGCCATCAAGGCGGAAATGGCCGTCGTGACCAAGCTGGTCCAGGACGGGGTCATCCAGCCGAGCCAGGGTTACTGAAAAACGTTCAGGCCCACACGCACGCCGGCGGTCAGGATTTTCCCCTGACGTTGTACTGCCGGCTACGCAGCCTTCAGCACCTTCTCGGCTGGCGCCGGTGCGCGCATCAGGTGGTCGAACGCGCCCAGAGCGGCCGTCGCACCTGCGCCCATTGAAATGATGATCTGTTTGAACGGCACGTCCGTGCAGTCGCCTGCGGCGAACACCCCGGGCACGGAGGTCTGGCCGCGTGCATCAATCTCGATTTCACCGCGCTGGGTGAGCTTGATCGTGCCTTTCAGCCAGTCGGTATTCGGCAGCAGGCCGATCTGCACGAAAATGCCTTCAAGATCGATGCGCCTGGTTTCACTCGTTTTGCGGTCGGTGTAGACAAGGCCGCTGACTTTGCTGCCGTCACCGGTGACTTCGGTGGTCAGTGCTTCAGTAATGACCGTGACGTTGGGCAGGCCGAACAGCTTGTTCTGCAGCACAGCATCGGCACGCAGTTTGGCGTCGAACTCGATCAGCGTGACATGGCTGACGATGCCAGCGAGGTCGATTGCCGCTTCCACGCCTGAGTTGCCGCCACCCACCACGGCGACGCGCTTGCCCTTGAACAGGGGGCCATCGCAGTGCGGGCAGTAGGCCACGCCCTTGTTGCGATACTCGTTCTCACCCGGCACGTTCATGGAGCGCCAGCGCGCACCGGTGGAGATGACCACTGACTTTGCCTTCAATGACGCCCCGTTTTCAAGCCGGATCTCGTGGATGTCACCCGGAATGAGCTGTGCGGCTTTTTGCAGATTCATGATGTCCACGTCGTACTCCCTGACGTGCTGTTCCAGCGAAGCGGCGAGCTTCGGCCCCTCGGTGTGGCTGACCGAGATGAAATTCTCGATGCCCAGAGTGTCGAGCACCTGGCCGCCGAAGCGTTCGGCAACGATGCCGGTGCGGATGCCCTTGCGAGCGGCATAGATGGCTGACGCGGCACCGGCCGGTCCGCCGCCGACGATGAGCATGTCGAACACTTCTTTTGCGTTCAGCTTTTCCGCGTCGCGGCTTGCCGCACCAGTGTCGAGCTTGGCAATGATTTCTTCAAGTGTCATGCGGCCCTGGCCGAATTCTTTGCCATTCAGGAACACCGTGGGCACGGCCATGATTTCGCGTTTCGTCACTTCGTCCTGGAAGCGAGCGCCGTCAATCATGGTGTGAGTAATGCCGGGATTCAGCACCGACAGCAGGTTCAGCGCCTGCACCACGTCCGGGCAGTTGTGGCAGGAGAGCGAGATAAAGGTCTCGAAGTGCAGGCCTGCGGGCAGGGCCGTGATCTGTTCAATCACTTCCTGTGAAACCTTTGGCGGATGACCGCCGGCCTGAAGCAG
Source organism: Bordetella parapertussis (assembly GCA_945885335.1). Classification (GTDB taxonomy): domain Bacteria; phylum Pseudomonadota; class Gammaproteobacteria; order Burkholderiales; family SG8-39; genus CAIYPG01. Next base: position 13,838 of record CAMCYY010000055.1, on the reverse strand, counting down.
CGCCAGCACCAGTGAGGTGAACTCATGGCCCATGGGCACGCCGGCGAAGTGGACGCGCGCAGCCGCATTGCCTGCAGGACCGACCGAAAAGGACGGGCGCCGTTTCGCATTGCCATCCTCGCGTACGCTGATCTTCCCGGACAGCGCGGCGATGTCGGCCAGCAGTTCGCGGATCTCGGTGGCGGCAGGGCTGTTGTCAAGCGATGCCGTGAGTTCGATCGGGCGCTGGAGTTTCTCGAGATAGGTCTTGAGCTGTAAATTGATGGCAGTGTCGAGCATGGCGTGTTCTTTCAATGCGGGAAGGGTTGTCCTTCTGCGGGGATTGCGCGCCGCCTCCCTTGTGAGGAGGCGGCGGTATTGCAGCTGTTGCGGTTTAGATCTTGCCAACCAGGTCCAGCGACGGTGCCAGGGTCTTGTCGCCTTCCTGCCACTTTGCCGGGCATACTTCGCCCGGGTGGCTGGCCACGTACTGCGCTGCCTTGATCTTGCGCAGCAGCTCGCTGGCGTCACGGCCGATGCCGCCGGCGGTGATTTCAACGATCTGGATCTTGCCTTCCGGGTCGATCACGAAGGTGCCGCGGTCGGCCAGGCCTGCTTCCTCGATCATCACGCCAAAATTGCGGGTGATGACGCCGGTGGGGTCGCCAACCATCGGATACTGGATTTTCTTGATCGTGTCCGAGGTGTCATGCCAGGCCTTGTGCGTGAAATGCGTGTCTGTGGAGACGGCATAGATTTCGACGCCCAATTTCTTGAAGTGCGCGTACTGGTCGGCCAGGTCGCCCAGCTCGGTCGGGCAGACGAAGGTGAAATCGGCCGGGTAGAAGAACACCACTGACCATTTGCCCTTCAGGGCCTTCTCGGTGACGGTGACAAAGTCGCCGTTATGGAAAGCCTGTGCGTTGAAGGGTTTAATTTCGCTGTTGATGTAAGGCATTGCGGTACTCCTTGGTTAATAAGTTGTAGTGGGCGCATTTTATGCTGCGCCGCGGAATTGGTAAAATTGATTGTTACAATATAGGTGATTAATTAAAACTATCAAATTGCCCTGTTTGCCGGCTGCTCCGGAGTGCTGTCGAGGGCCCTGCCGGTGTCCCGGGTACCGCCCATCCGGTACACTGCCCCAATGAGTACGATAAAGCCCATTCGACACCTCGCCATTCTCACCAGTGGCGGTGACGCGCCGGGCATGAATGCCGCGATTCGCTCCGCCACCCGCGCCGCGCTGGCCCGGGGCTGGGTGGTGTCCGGCGTACGTAACGGCTACGCCGGCCTGATCGCGGGCAACCTGCAACCGCTCGGCCCGCGCGATGTGGGCGGCATCATCCAGAATGGCGGCACGGTGCTGGGCAGCGCGCGCAGCCCTGAGTTCCGCGATACGGTGGTTCGCACCCGGGCGCTGGCCAACCTGAAGGAGCGCGGTGTCGATGCCATGGTCGTCATTGGCGGCAACGGATCGCAGACCGGCTCGCATGTCATGCACGCTGAAGGGTTTGCGGTCGTGGGCGTGCCCTCCACGATCGACAATGACTTGTATGGCACTGATGTCACGATCGGTGTCGATACGGCGGTGAATATCACGCTGGAGGCCATCGATCGCCTGCGTACCACCGGTTCTTCGCACCAGCGCGCCTTCCTGGTCGAGACCATGGGCCGCGATTGCGGCTACATCGCGCTGATGGCGGGCATTGCAGGCGGCGCTGAAGTGATCGTCATTCCCGAGCTCGAGGTTGAACCCCACGAAGTGGCCGAGCGCCTGCAGGCGGCCTACCGGCGTGGCAAGACCCATGCACTGGTCGTGGTCGCGGAGGGCGTGCGTCATGGCACTGATGCAATCGTGCGCCACATTGCCGAACATCACGACGCCACTGGCTTTGATCTGCGTGTCACCCGCCTGGGGCATGTGGTGCGCGGGGGGAGCCCGACCGCGCGCGACCGCGTGCTGGCCACGAGATTGGCCGCTGCTGCGGTGGATCAGCTGGCGAGCGGTAATTCGGGCGTCATGACTGGGCTGCGCGGTGAGGACATCGTGACCACGCCGCTGGCCGAAGTGGCTGGAAAAACGAGGCCGGCCGATATGAAACTGCTGGAACTGGCGCGCATTCTGGCCCAGTAGCCAGGGCTGCTGGGCGACAGTCCAGCGACGTGGTTAGTTTTCGGGAGTGGCCCCGGAGACCTTTACGATCTGCGCGAACTTCCTTGTTTCCGAGGCGATGAAGTCGGCGAATTCCTTTGGCGTTCCGCCCGCGGCTTCGACGCCATTTTCGGCAAAGCGGCGCAGTACCTCGGGATCATCAAGGGTTTTGCGCAGTGCCTTGTTCAAGGTGTCAGTGCGTGCTGCGGCTATTCCAGATGGCGTGAGAACACCGAGCCATGTACCGTATTCAAATCCCGGGAAGGATTCCGACAGCGCGGGAATATTCGGCCAGTTTTTCAGCCGCTTCAGGCTGGTGACTGCGAGCGGCTTTTTCACACCTGTCTTCACACCGCCCATGGAACTGATTTCCGAACCGAAATGGCCGCTGATTCTGCCGGCCATGACGTCGGTTTCCACGCCGGCCGTCCCCTTGTATGGAACATGGGTGATGTTGACGCCCGAGGCCAGCATGAAACTGACCAGCGCAAAATGCGATGCGCCGCCCGTTCCGGACGAGCCGAAATCCAGCTTGCCCGGGTTGGCCTTGGCGTAGGCGATGAATTCGGTCAGGTTGTTGGCTGGTATCGACGAATGAATCAGCATGACCATGGGCGACTTGATCAACAAGGTAATAGGTTGAAAATCCTTGATCGGGTCGTACCCCATGTCCTTGTACATGTGGACATTGATGCCGTGGGTGCCCGGGAAACCCATGAACAGCGTATAGCCATCCGGGGCTGATTTGGCTGCCGCTACTGCACCGATGTTTCCGCCGGCCCCCGGCTTGTTGTCGATGATGACCGGAAGACTCAAATCCTGACTGAGTTTGTTGCCCACCAGGCGGCCGACGGTGTCGGTGATGCCGCCGGGCGGGTAGGGGATGATGAAGCGAAAGGCTTTGCTCGGGAAGGCGTCGCTTTGCGCAAGCGCCAGCTGCGGATTGGTGAGCAGTACAGCCATCAGGGATACGCGTATCAGCCAGGCCATGGTTATCTCCTCCGGTTCAGATTATTTTCAGTTGACGCAGTTCTGCGATTTCATTTGCAGGCAATCCCAGCGCGTCCAGGATTGCGTCAGTATGCTGGCCCAGCGTTGGCGGGGCACTGCGATAGGTGATGGGTGTCGCCGAGTACTTGATGGGATTGGCCACCAGCGGAACATTGCCGGCGAGCGGGTGGGTCATGTGCATTTTCAATCCGCGATGGCGCACCTGGGGATCGTCGAACACCTGCGCGACGGTGTTGATCGGTCCGCAGGGAACGCCCGCGGTTTCCAGTAGTGCGATCCAGTGGCTAAGATCGTGTTGCATCAGGCTTTCGATGACCCGTGCATTCAACTCGTCGCGGTTTACGACGCGCTGCGGATTGGTGGCAAAGCGCGCATCGGTCGCCATGTCCGTGCAGCCCAGTACTTCGCACAGCTTGACGAACTGCGAGTCGTTGCCGACCACGAGAATGAGGTGCCCGTCGCGGCAGGGGAACACGGTCTGGGGCACGATGTTGGGATGCTCATTGCCGTTGGCCTGCGGTACCTGGCCGGTCACGAAGTACCCCAGATTGCGTCCGGTCATGACGGCAATCTGGACGTCGAGCAAGGCAAGGTCGATGTTCTGGCCGACGCCGGTTTTGTCGCGATGGCTGAGTGCGCCAAGTATCGCGATCGCAGCGTACAACCCGGTCATCAGATCGGCGATGGGGATGCCGACCTTCATCGGGCCACCACCAGGACGGTCAGCGCGTTCACCGGTAATACTCATCAGCCCGCTCATGCCCTGGATCAGGAAGTCATAGGCGGGGCGGTCGGCATAGGGGCCGTCCTGGCCGAAGCCGGTGATGGAGCAGTAGATGATGCGCGGATTGATCTTGCGCATTGACTCGTAATCCAGCCCGTACCTTGCAAGGGTGCCGACCTTGTAGTTCTCGACGATGACATCTGACTGTTCTGCCATGCGGCGTATCAATGCCTGACCGCGGGGCTGCGAGATGTCGATGGTGATCGAGCGCTTGGACCGGTTGATTCCGAGGAAATAGGCAGCCTCGGTGGTGGTATTTCCGTCGGCATCCGTCAGGTAGGGAGGGCCCCAGGAGCGGGTGTCATCACCTGAGCCGGGGCGCTCGACCTTGATGACTTCAGCGCCCAGGTCGGCGAGGTTCTGGGTAGCCCAGGGGCCTGCCAGTACGCGACTGAGATCGAGTACTCGTACGTGGCTGAGTGGCAGTGCATCAAGGGCCGACTGCCTGTCGCTCGCCTGCTTGTCGTTTACCTGCTTGTCGTTCGCCTTCGGAGCGCTCACCTTGCCTATCTCCCCTTGAAGTTCGGTTTGCGCTTTTCAACAAAGGCTGCAGCGGCTTCCTTGGCGTCCTCGGTATGCGTTAACTCAGCGGTCATGGTCTGCTCGAACCGGTAGCCGTCGCGCAGTGTCATGAACTCGATGGCATTCATGGCGCGCTTGGCCAGCTTGATTGCAATCGGACTTTTCTCGGCGACGGTGCGGGCCATGGCCATGGCTTCTTCCATGAGTTTCTCCGCAGGGACGACCTTCTCCACCAGTCCGCGGCGATACATTTCGGTGGCAGGTATGCGATCGCCCGTGTACATCATGCGGCGTGCACCAAAGGTTCCGAAAATTCGCTGTGCGTGGCGTCCACCGCCCAGAAGACCGACGTTGATTTCGCCCAGCGCGACAAAGGCCGTGTCCGCAGCGATGATGTAATCGCAGGAGGCAAGGAAGGCGAGCCCGGCGCCGATGGCGGGGCCGTTGAGCGCGCCGATGACCGGCACGTCGCAATCGAGGATGCAGTTGAAGCCTTCGCGTCCGGCACGTGAATGTGCTGAATGCGCACCTGGCTGAAGGACATCACCGCTTTCCAGGTCTGCTGAACGTTTCTTGATGTCAGCGCCGGCGCAGAAGGTCTTGCCCGCGCCGGTCAGTATCGCCACCCGCACATCGGGATTGTTGTTGAAGCTGTCGAAAGCCTGCTGGGTCGCCAGCACCATGGCCCTGGAAGTGGCGTTGACGGGTGGTCGGTCGAACGTGACGACGGCGACGTGATCCCTGACATCAACCCGGACTCCGGATGATTCCTCCACGATTCTCTCCTTGATTTTCGCGAGCGTTGCGCTCGGCCGGCCGGGCGGTGTAGCGCCTGTTTTGGGGCCGTATTTTTTTAATGGAACTTCATTTGCTGCTGAAATTTATTGTATACAGCTTTTGCTAATCTGGCGCCGTGCGGTTCCGTTTCATGGCCTGAAACAGAATGGACCTCAGGGCGATTATTCCTGCCGCCACGTATACCAATCGCCGGCCCCTTTATTCAGAGGCAGCGGCTTTTGCGGCCGCGGGCGGAATCAGGAAAATGAAGAAATTCGCGATGACGATGGTAGCGGCGAGGAAGTAGAAGGTCGCCATCAGCCCGTAGGCATCGGCCAGGATGCCGCCCAGCAGCGGGCCTACTGCACCACCGAGTGCAAAGGTGCCAAACAGCATGCCGATGCTGGTTCCCGCCATGGCCGGCGGCGTGAGGTCCAGCAGCCAGGCCTGCATCACGCCGCGCGTGGCGTACAGAAAAAATCCCAGCAGCGCGATGAAGAACACAAAGGCCGGCGAGCGTCCGGCAATCGCCATGAACACCAGCACCACAGCCGTCATGGCCATGCTGGAGAGGACGATTTTGCGAAAGCCCATGCGGTCGGACAGGTGGCCCGCCACGGGCGCGGCGGCAAAGCCCGCCGCCTGCAGCATGAACAGGCACATGCCCACCCAGAACGGCGAGTAGTTCATTTCATAGGCGAGGAACACCGGCAGGAACACCAGCAGGCTGCTTTGCGTCATGGCGCGAAAAAAGGAACTCAGTAACATGATCGCGACCTTACGGTTGGCAATGACCTCGCGCAGACCGTCGGTGAACGAGCCTTCGGCCTTCTTCGGCGCGCCGCTGGAGAATCCCACCGCGCCGAGCGACACCAGGATCAGCACCGACATCACCAGACCGGGGGCGACGTTCCACACCACAATCTGGCGCCAGGTGAATGTGGCCAGCAGCGCGCCAACTACCACTGGCGCCAGCGCATCGCCGAAGTTGCCGGCCATCGAGTGCAGCGAGAGCATCAGGCCCTTGCGCTCGGGGAAACGTGCGGCCAGCGAGGGGATGGCCGAGGGATGCCAGAGATTGTTGCCAATGCCCACCAGCGACACGCACAGGAGCAGCAGCATGTAGTCGTGGGTGAAGCCGATCATCAGATAGGGCAGGCCGATCCAGAACAGGGCGAGGCCCATGAGCAGGCCCTTGCGGCCCACGGTGTCCACGAAGATGCCACCGGGAATGTTGGAGATGGCGCCGGCCACGGCCTGGCAGGTCATGACCAGGCCGATCTGGCTGTAGGACAGGTCCAGTTCCTTGCCGATCAGCGGCAGCAGCAGATAGAAGGTGGCCGGATACCAGTGCGTGAGTGCGTGGCCGATGCACACGATCCACACTTCACGGAAAGAGCGCCCCGGTGCGGGGTTGGGCGGCGATGCAGGGGCGATGGCACTCATGGCGTATTTGAACCGGGGTGCATCGTCGTGTCAAATGGTATGGTCAATCCCGAACTTGTAATGAGTTCGCGTGCAGGATGTCCGGTCTTGATGGACAATGCAGCCTGAACAAAAAATGCCGCCGCCCCTGGAGGGGCAGGTGCAGCAAGAAACCAGAAGCCCGGACAGGGCGGTCCGATGCCGGACACCAACAAGGAAGGAGAGAGAGCCATGTTCTATCCCGACGTCAGCGAAGCGCAGAATATTTTCGACCTGCGCGAGATGGCCAAGCGCCGCATTCCGAAATGGCTGTTCGAGTTCGTTGATCGCGGCACGGAAGAAGAAGTGGCGCTGCGCAATAACCGTGAAGCCTTCGAGCGCATTCAGCTCAATCCGCGCATGCTGGTGGACGTGTCCGGCCGCAAGCTCGATACCACGATCTACGGCAAGGAGCACAAGATGCCCATTGGCATTGCGCCTACGGGTGCCGCCGGCATGATGTGGTACCAGGGCGAGCTGGAGCTGGCGCGCGCGGCAAAGGCCGCGGGTGTTCCCTTCTCGCTGGCCACCGGTTCCATCACCAGCATGGAAAAGATTGCCGGTGAAGTGGGCGGCACGTTGTGGATGCAGCTCTACATGTGGGCTGACCGCAAGCTTTCCCATCAGCTGGTGAAGCGCGCCTCGGCGGCCGGCTTCGAAGCGCTGCTGGTGACGGTGGATGGCGCAGTGGCCGGCAACCGTGAATACAACCGCCGCAACGGCTACTCGGTGCCCTTCAAGTACAACAGCAAGAACACCACCGATGTGCTGATGCATCCGCGCTGGCTGTTTGGCACGCTGTGCCGCTATCTGGCCAACGGCGGCATGCCCACGCGCGTGAACTTTCCCGAGGAACTGAAGGGCAAGATCACCACCGGTTATGGCGGCAACAAGGACACCCGCAGCGATTCGCTCAACTGGGACGACCTCAAGGCCCTGCGCGACATCTGGCCGGGCAAGCTGCTGGTGAAGGGTCTGCTGCATCCGGATGATGCCGAGAAATCGCTGGAGTACGGGGCCGACGGCGTGATTGTGTCCAACCATGGCGGGCGCAACTGCGACGGTGCACCGGCGCCGATCGAGGTGCTGCCAGGCATCGTCAAGGCGGTGGGCGACAAAACCACCGTGATATTCGACAGTGGCGTGCGCCGCGGCAGCGATGTGGTGAAGGCGCTGGCGCTGGGTGCGAAGATGGTGCTGGTCGGCCGCAGCACGCTGTACGGTACGGCCGCCGCCGGTTACGACGGCGCGAAGCGCGCGCTGGATATCTACAACGGCGAAATCAGCCGGACCATGGGGCAGATTGCCTGTAACCGGGTGTCCGAGATCGGGCCGCAGCACGTTCGGCTGCCACACTGAGTCGTCGCTGTATCGTCGTCGTATCGTTCGTATCGTTTTTGTCTGCTGCTAGAATGACCAGCGCTGCCAAGCTTGCATACAAATACAAGGAGGAGTCGCCATGAAGCTGTGTTCCCCTGAAGCCCAAGCCCTTCCGCCGAGCAACTTCAAGACGGCGCCGCGCCCCGAGACCCTGGCGGGCCTGCGCGTCGGCTTCCTCGACAACACCAAGCCGCCGGCCGACAAGGTGATGGCGCATCTGGACCAGCGCCTGCGCGAACGCTTTCCCGGCGCGCAGAGCTTCTACGTTTCCAAGACTGCCGCTTCAGTGCCGGCCACCGCGGAGATGATGCAGTCGCTCAAACTCAATTGCGACGTCGTCATCACCGGCTTCGGCGACTGAGGGTCCTGCACGTCGTGGAGTGTCCACGACTCCGTTGAAGCAGAGAAGCTCGGACTTCCTGCGGTGCTGCTGATGACGGCACCTTTCACTGCGCTCGCCCGCAACCAGTCCAAGGTATTCGGCCTGCCGAACATGCAGGCGGCCATCATGCCGCATCCGCTGGGCGGCCTGCCGGTGCCGCAGGTCATTGCAAAAGTCGATGCGGTGTTCGATGAAATCGTCGCCAAGCTAACCCGGCCCTTGCCGAAGGTGCTGGTGGAGGCAAAACTCGCCAAGAGCTTGTGGGTCGAGGTCGAGGTCAAGGACGAGTGGGACGACCTGCAGAAGTTCTTCATGGAGCGCGGCTGGGGCGATGGCATGCTGGCCATGCCGCCGACCGAGGCGCGCGTCGCGGCCATGGTGGGTGGCTCCGGCTTTCCGCCCAACCATGTCGTCGCAACGCTGGCGCCGAAAATGGGTGTGGCGACGATCGAACTGATTGCCGCCAATGCCGTCATGGCGGGCTGCAAACCCATGCACATGCCGCTGCTGATCGCTGCGGTGCAGGCCATGGCCGAGGAGCAGTTCAATCTCTACGGCATCCAGGGCACGACGCATCCGGTTTCTCCATTGATGATCGTCAATGGTCCGCTGGCCGCAACGCTTGGCATTCATTCGGGCAGCGGTCTGTTCGGCCCCGGTCCGTGGTCCAATGGCGTGGTGGGGCGTGCCATACGCTTTATCCTGCTCAACATCGGTGGCGCCAAGCCGGTGGAGATGGACAAGGCCACCATGGGGCATCCGGGCAAGTACACCTACTGCATGGCCGAAAATGAGCCGGCGAGCCCGTGGCCTTCACTGGCTGCCGACCGCGGCTTTGATCCGGGCGTCAGTACGGTAACCATGACGGGCAGCGAAGCGCCGCACAACATCAATGACCACGACAGCACCTGCGCGGGTGGCGTGCTGCTGATGTGTTTCCATACCATCACGGAAACCGGGCAAAACAATGTCAACCACCCCGGCGAGCCCATGCTCATCCTCGGTCCGGAGCATGCTGCGACGATCGCAAAGGAGGGCTACACGAAGGACGACGTGAAGCGCGCCATCTATGAGGAGGCGCGCATTCCCCTCACGTATTTCTCCGAGGAGCAGATCGAGCGCAGGTTGACGCGCTACCTCCCGAAGCGCTTCAAGGATCGGCATCGCAGCGATGCCATGGTGCCGCTGGCGCAGCGTTGGGAGGATGTGATGGTGCTGGTGGCGGGTGGCACCGGGAAGCATTCCATGTATGTGCCGACGTTCGGCTCGACGCGCTCGGTGACCAGGGCCGTGCTGAAGCCCGATGGCACGCCGTGGAAACCAGAGGACTTCAAGTAGGGCACTGAACCAACGCTGAACCAGGGAGGAGTCATGTCATACGTCCGCATGCTGTTGGGTGTTGCCTTGTGCGCGCTGTCCGCAGCGCAAACCGCTCTGGCGCAGAACTGGCCCACCAAGCCTGTGCGTATCGTCATGCCCTTTGCCGCCGGCGGCATCGGCGACATCGTCACGCGGCCCATCGCTGACGGACTGTCGGTCGAACTCGGCCAGCCGGTACTGATGGACTACCGACCGGGCGCAGGCGGGTCGGTGGGCTCGGAGTCGGTGGCGCGTTCGGCACCGGATGGTTACACCTTCCTGTTCGGTGCGGCCGGCAGCATGATCTCTGCGCCCTACCTGTCGAAGAATGCCGGCAAGGAGCTGGGCTACGATCCGGACCGCGATTTCACGCCGGTCGTCAACCTCACGCGCAACGGGTTGGCCCTGTACATCAACCCGCAGGTGCCGGCAAAGAACCTGCGTGAACTCATCGCGCTGGCAAAAACAAAGCCCGGTGCCTTCAATTACAGCAGTGCCGGCGTAGGCACCGGCAGCCACCTCGCGGGTGAACTGTTTGAGCATGTTGCCGGGGTGCATCTTGTGCATATTCCGTACAAGGGCACGGGGCCCGCACTAGCCGATCTGCTGGCCGGGCAGATTCACCTCACGTTTGGGCATCCACTGCAACTCTCCGAGCAGGTGCGTGCCGGAAAACTGCGCATCATTGCTATTTCTTCGGACAAGCGCGTGCAGGCGTTGCCCGATGTGCCCAGCTTCACTGAAGCGGGGCTCAAGGGCTTCACCACTTACACGTTCTGGTGCCTGATGGCACCGGCCAGACTGCCGCAGGACATCGTCACGCGCATGAACACCGCATCCAACACGGTGGTCAACAAGCCCGCGTTCCGCGAACAGATGGGCAGGCAGGGACTGGAGGTCACCGGCGGCACGCCCGAGCAGCTGACAGCCTTCCTACGTTCGGAGCGGGCGGTGTGGGGCAAGCTGATCACCGATCTGAAGATCGTGGGCGAATAGGTGGGGGTACGATCCCGCAGGTTTTCAGATCGCGCGGGTCACCGCGCGCGAACCGCTCCAGGTCGGAATGTAGGCAGCCTTCACGCCGCTGCCGCCGGCTACAACAATGAGAATGTCGACGGCATCACGAGCGATGCGTATCGGGGCGGTGGTGTCTTGATTGGCTGCAGTACGTGCGGCCGCAATGCGTTCGGCGACGGCGGGCGAGAGACGATCCAGTGGAAGTGCCGCCTCGAGATGCAGCGCCGCCTTTACATCCCGCTTTGACCACCCTGCACGATTGAACAGCTCGGCATGATCGGGGGGCATGAGCAGCAGCGGCTCGCCCGCACCCACCAGGCCCGACGTACCCACACTGCCCGCGAACAGCATGGAGTTCGCGTAGGTGCGGATCAGATGTTCGGGTTCGGTGCTGACAGAGTCGACGATTTCAATAATGCCTTCGGCACCGATCACGGTGACCGCGCTTTGTTCCTTCGTGAGGCCGCGCTCGACATGCAGCGCCGGCCACGGACTTTGCGCCTCGTTCTCGGCGAGGCAGAACGTGTACTTGCCCGGCTGGCCTAGCGTGGCCATGTCCATTTCGCCGGGTTTCGCGCCGCCGATGTTCTGCAGCACCAGGCGCAGCGCGCGGCCTATCGTGGCGTTCGCGCGATTGCCGGGGCCCAGTGCATTTCCGCCCGAATTCATGCCGATGGCCATTGCTATCGGGCCGTTGACGATGATCATCGGCGCGGCATTGCCGGTCGTGGTCTGGATGCCCAGCAGGTTGAATTCGGTTTCTGCAACGGCTGCGGCTGCGGCGGCGATCACCGGCAGGTACTCCGGCAGGCAGCCGGCCATCACGGCATTCTCGGCCAGCGCGCGCCAGGTGGCTTCGCCGAAGCAGGGCGCCAGCGTGGCGACGAGTTCATCGGGATCAAGGTCGCCCAGCATGCGTGCCACCCGCCCCGACGTTGGCGGCACCAGTGGCAGGCCGTCGCCGAGCGCGGCGTATTCGGTCTGCGCTTCTTCCCATGTGTCTGCTGTCATGTTGGCTGAGCCCACTTGCATGGCTCCAAGAAACGGAGCAGATATTGTAGTCCTCAGTCCATCGCAAAGGGCTCAAAGGCGTGCCTCTCCAGTCGCTTGTGGCGTCCCCGGTGTAGCGCGAGCCTGTAAGCTGTGAGCCGGACCCGCTCAGCCCCGACCGGCGGCCGGGTGAAGAACAGAACAACGTCACAACCGGATCAAGGGAGAGGCACATCATGCAGGCACTCGAACACGACTTCCGTATCACCACCTATCCCTGCCGCGTTTATTCCGGCAAGCATGCCCTGGGCAACCTGCCCGCCGAGCTGAAGCGCCAAAGGGCGAAGCGCGCCTTCATCATCTGCGGCCGCTCGGTGTCGCGCAAGACAGACCTCATCACCAACATGCGCGCGCTGCTGGGCGATACCTGCGCCGGCGTGTATGACGAAATGGGCAAGGACACGCCCATCGCCGACGTGCTGGCGGCGCGCGACCAGGCGCGCGCGGCAAATGCCGACCTGTTGATCGCGGTGGGTGCGGGCAGCGTCATGCAGGGCGTGCGCATTGTCGCCATCCTGCTGGCGGAGGAAGGCGCCCCTGAAGAGCTGATGACGCAATATCCTGAGGACGGACGCGCCGCCATCAGCCCCAAGCTCATGGCGCGCAAGCTGCCCATCATTAATGTGGTAACCGCGGCCACGGGGGCGGCCAATCGGGCCGGTTCTCCCGCCAAGTCCCCGGGACTGGATCATCGCATGGAGTACTTCGACCCCAAGACGCGGCCCGTGGCCATGTTCTGGGATTCGGATGCGCTCATGACCGCGCCCCTATCCATGATGGGCGGCACTGCGGCCTATGTGTTCTGGCGCGCCGCCATGAACATGGGGCAGGTGCGCGCGAATCCGCTGGTGCATTACAGCCGCCTGCAATGCTTCGAGCTGGTGAGGAACAGCTTTGCGCGCCTGGAAACGCCGGAGGCGCGCATTGATCTTTGCATCGCCAGCTTCCTGTCCAACCGCCAGACCGACGATGGCGGGGCGCGCGTCAATCATTGGGTAACGCGCGTGGTCTATGCCTTTTCCGCCGCCATTTTCAACCTGCATGAGCATGTTGGCCAGGGCCAGGGCCAGGTCGGCGCCGCGCTTACGCCAACAGTCATGCGCCACCTGGGTCATCGCGACCCGGAAGCCATGTGCAACATCGGCCGGGCGCTGGGCGTGTGGAACGAGGGCGATGCCGTGGCAGACGCGCCGGCCCGCGCCGCCGATGCGCTGCAAAAAATATGGACGGGCCTTGGTATGCCGGCCAACCTTACCGAGTGCGAAGTGCCCAGGGACAACGCTGAACAGATCCTGCAGAACTGCCTCAAGACCTTTAATGTGGATCCCAAGCAGGAGTTCAAGCGGGAAGTGCCTATGCTGCGCGAGCTGCTGCAGGCTTGCTGGGGGTGAAGCAGGGAGTTCGGGCGGCATTGTCGCCCGCCGGCTGAACGGCTGTCCGCTGCATCGGGCAGTCTGGGTAAGGTCGCGCCGCGCCTTCCGCCGCTCAGTCGAAACTGATATTGGCGAAGGCGATGCGCTTTTCAGCACATCGACACGCTTGTCGAGAAAGCGCCCCATGTCCTCGGGGCTGCCGCCCAGGGGCAGGGCGCCGCTGGTGACCATGCTGTCGACGATGTCCTTGCGTACCAGCACGGCGTCCACATCCTTGCCCAGTGGAGGGCGTGCCCCAGAAGTACGCCAAATTAAGCCGGGCTCCGAAAAGGTGATAATTGCGAAATGAACCCTCACAAACCGAAACAAAAAGTCGTACAGATCGCATTGGCGGTCACGAAGGCATCGCCCGGCCTGGCCGACGCCGTGTTCGAGAGCCGCTTTGTCGATGAACTGCCCGGCGATGCAGTGACGGACAACGTGCCGCGGCAGGTGCGTAATGCCTGTTACACGCGGGTCGACCCGACACCGGTCGAGAAGCCGCAACTACTGGCCTGGTCGGATGACATGGCACGCGTGCTGGGT
>CAMCYY010000054.1 GCA_945885335.1 Bordetella parapertussis | reverse complement strand
AGGGGACGCCGTGCTTTGCGATGAAGCGCTGCGTCTCGTTCTGGTTGTAGGCGCGTTTGTTCGCCACGTCCTTGAACAGCACCACCGGCGACTGGTTGTTTGTGAGTTTGAACACGCCGCCGAGCAGCACGGGCACATAGTTGAAGGTCACGCCACTGCGTTGTTCGATGGCCGGGATGACCTTGTGGGCGAGGTAGGCATTGGGGCTGACGAAGTCGAAGCAGAAATCGACGCTGGGCATGAGTAACCTTAATGGATGACTTCGGTGGGCGAGGGGGGGGGCCATGATAGTCCACGACAAGCCTGTTTCAGGTGCTGTTCGGGCCGCTCGCCGTGTTCCGGACTCTTGCCGGCGCCTCGCTGCAAGGCGGTGCCGGGAGTATTCTGCGGTATTTCAAAACGTAGAATTCGGATTTAACGGCGAATCTGCTCAATCTGATCGTTATACTGTCTGCACGTCCACGAAGGCTGTGCAGACTGGCCGGGCATCGATGGCCCGCACCAGTTCCCCGCACAAGGCCTGGCGGCAAAAAAAGCGTGACAAAACACGGCGCCACCCGGCATGCCTCTGCATGCGGGGCCCGGCGCCGCTCTGTTCACGAATTCCAATCGATTCAACGAGGAGCAAAAATGACGCAACATCTCAAAGGCAGGGCAGCGATTGTTACCGGAGCCGGACGCGGCGTAGGGCGTGACATCGCGCTGTTGCTGGCCAAGCAGGGCGCCAAGGTCATGGTGTGTGACACCAGCATGGGCCGTGGCGGCGAAAGCACGAACGATAATGTCGCCGACCAGGTGGTCGCCGAGATCAAGGCAGCCGGCGGCATGGCGATTGCAGCCTACGACACGGTGGGCGATTACAAGCTGGCCAAGGGCATGGTTGATCGTTGCGTCAAGGAATTCGGCAGCGTCGACCTGATGATCAACGTGGCCGGCATCCTGCGCGAGCGCATGATCTGGAACATGACCGAAGAAGACTTCGACCTGGTCATCAATGTGCACCTGAAGGGCATGTGGAACATGTCGCACCACGCCATCAAGCATATGCGCCAGAACGGTTTCGGCCGCATCGTCAATTTCTCGTCGGGCGCATTCCGCGGCTCGGTCGGCCAGTGCAACTACTCGGCAGCCAAGGGCGGCATCGTCAGCCTGTCGCGTTCCATCGCCAAGGAAGCAGCAAAATTCGGCATCACCTGCAATGCGATCTGCCCCTCGGCCGATACGCGCATGACGCTGACCCCGGAAGTGAAGGCGAACCGCGAGCGCAAGCTTAAGGCCGGCCTGATGACCCAAGAAGAGTTCGACCGCCAGAACATCCCGCGCGGCCCCGAGTTCATCGCACCGCTGATCGGCTACCTCTGCACGAACGAAGCCGACTTCGTCAACGGTCAAACCTTCCACATCGAGAAGGGCGAAATCTTCAATTACTACTTTGGCGAGACCATGAAGATCATCAGCAAGACCGAGGATAGCGGCATGTTCACGGTGGACGAACTGCTGACGAAGATTCCCGCGATGCTGAAGGACGTGCCGCCGGTCGTGCCGCCGGTCAAGCACACCGAAGCGCAGAAGTACGTCAGCCAGCGATAAGCGAGCCGTTTCCCGGGTTGCGTCACGGGCCCGGGAGCGACTGCTGGAGGAAAGCCGCTGATTGGCGCAGTATCCGGCAGGCATCAGGCAATTCCGTTGGAGTGGATGCTCGGCAGCGTGCCGGGCATCCGGCCAATGGTTCTGTTCAAATGAGGCAGTCAATCGGAGTTGTGCCATACGGCGTCTGCGCAATCAAAGCGTACGATGACCGTGGTGCGGGACAAAAGGAGATGACGCTATGAGCGCAGTACTCAAGGATCAATCGGAACGCAGCGATGACTGGCGCATGCTGGCGGATGCCGTTACAACCTTTGTGGAACGTGCAACCTCGATCAAGCGCGTGCGCGCGCTGCGCGATACCCAGCCCGGTTTTGACCGCAACCTGTGGGGCAGCATTGCCGAACAGGGCTGGCTGGGCATCCACGTGCCCGAGGAATACGGTGGCCAGGGCCTGGGCTTTACGGAACTGGGCATTGTTGCCCGCGGCCTCGGTGGCGCGCTGATCCCCGAGCCGGTCACGGCCTGCGCAGTGCTCGCCACTGGCGCCCTGCTGCACGGGGACAACGAAGCACTGAAGAAAAAACTGATTCCCCAGATGGTCGAGGGCAAGCTCATCGTCTCGCTGGCCTGGCAGGAAGGTCTTGCCAGCACCGATCTCAAGGCCTCGCTCAAGGCGACGAAGAACGCGAACGGCTTTGCGCTCTCCGGTACCAAGCGTTTCGTCACGCCCGCCGCTGCAGCCGATGGTTTTATCGTTTCGGCCTCAGTTGCCAATGAGGAAGGCGGAAAGACCGGTCTTTACTACATCCCGGCGAACACCAAGGGTATCGACATCAAGCTGGAGCGCCGCGTTGATGGCACGTTCTGCGGCCAGCTGACGTTCAAGGATGCACAGGTCGCTGCTGACGCTGTTGTGGCCTCAGGTGCAACCGCCGAAGCCGCACTGCGTCGCGCCATCAATGAGGCGACTGTGATGGCCAGCGTTGAATTGCTCGGTTGCCAGACGAACGTTCTGGAACTGACCCTGAACTACATGAAGACCCGCGTGCAGTTCGGCGTGGCGATTGGCAGTTTCCAGGCACTGCAGCACCGTGCGGTGGACCTGTGGATTCAGAAGGAGCTCTCCGGTGCGCTGGTTGACCACGTGCTCCAGGAAATCGACAGTGGCTGCAATGCCGATCGCCTGGCCGAACTGGCCAGCCGCGTGAAATCACGCTGCGCTGACGGCGGCATCGACCTTGCGCGCGAATGTATCCGCCTGCATGGCGCGATCGGTTTTACCGACGACTACGATGCTGGCCTGTACCTGAAGCGCAGCCTGGTGCTTGCGGCATGGATGGGCAATGGTGCCGAGCAGCGCCGCCGCTTTGATGCCACGCGCTCGACCCACGGCGATGCGGACGCGGATGCTGCGGCGCGTCTGGCGAAGATCAAGCCGGCGAACCTGCCGGGCTCCCCCGGCGAGCGTCCCGCTGACACCGACTGGAATGCGCTCACCGACGACGAATTCCGCGTCGAGGCCTCGACCTTTTTCGACAAGCACTTCCCCAGGCAATTCCGCTTTGCCCAGCGCAAGCTGCACAAGGCGGAGATTCACGATTTCATGAAACTGTCCTCCAAGTACGGCTGGCTCGCGCCGGCCTGGCCGCGCCAGTGGGGCGGCATGGAGCTGTCGCCCTCCAAGCAGGTGATCTTCCTTGAGGAGCGCGAGCGTGTTGGCGCGGTGCGCGTGCTGGAGCAGGGTATGACCATGGTCGGCCCGATGCTGATGAAGTTCGGCAGCCCCGAGCAGCAGAACGAATTCATCCCGAAGATCATGTCAGCCGAGCACATCTGGTGCCAGGGTTACTCCGAACCGAATTCCGGGTCGGACCTGGCCAGCCTGCAGACCAATGCAGTGCGTGATGGCGACCACTGGGTGATCAATGGCTCGAAGATCTGGACCTCGGGCGCCAAGGAAGCGAACCACATCTACGTGCTGGCACGCACCGACAAGGAAGCGAAAAAGCAAAGCGGCATCAGCTTCTTCCTGGTGGATATGAGCACCCCGGGACTGACGCTGCGCCCGATCAGGACGCTGCCCGGCGAAGAGCCGTTCTGCCAGACCTTCTTTGACAATGTGCGCGTACCGGCCAAGAACATGGTGGGGCAGGTGAACCAGGGCTGGACGATCGCCAAGGGGCTGCTCGGGTTCGAGCGCCTGAACAGCGGTTCGCCGCGCCGTCCGCAGTACCCGCTGAACAAGATGCGCGATATCGCCAAGCAGCGCGGCATCTGGGATGACCCCGAGTTCCGCTCCAAGTACACCAAGCTGGAAATGGACGTGTACGACCTGGGCAAGGTGTTCGGGCAGTACGCTGGTGTGGTATCCGGCGGCGGTAACCCCGGGCCCGGCATTTCGATGCTGAAGATCTGGGCCTCTGAGACGAACATGCGCCTGGTCGGCCTGATGGTGGAAGCCTGCGGTGGTGCCGGCATGCTGAGCGGCGAGCTGGAGTTTGGCGACGT
This sequence comes from Bordetella parapertussis, assembly GCA_945885335.1. GTDB lineage: Bacteria > Pseudomonadota > Gammaproteobacteria > Burkholderiales > SG8-39 > CAIYPG01. The sequence goes on along the minus strand of CAMCYY010000054.1, from coordinate 12,001 downwards.
CAAGGTCGACGTCCACGCGAACTACTGCCTGTTCTTCCCGGGTGTGATTGCTTCGGGCACGAACGACATCCAGCGCAACGTGTTGTCCAAGCGGGTGCTGGGCCTGAACTGATCAGTCGAAATCTGATGAGGGTCGTCGCTGAGCATGGCGGCCTGCAGGAACTGACCGGGCCCGGGAGGGCCCGGTTTGCATTTGGGGGCGTGGTTTCGTTTCGCCGTATAGGCCGCTGCAGGGGCTGTGCTCAGGCCGCCACGGCTTTGCGTTTCGCGACTGTCTGTTTGCGCGGAATCGGCTTGGGTTCGACGGAATGAACTTCGCCGCGCGACGGCGGGAACAGCCCGGCGACGAAATCGGAAAAAGCCCGCACCTTGGCCGACAGGTGGCGCGACTGCGGATACACCAGCGACAGCGGCGTGGACAGCGTGCTCCACTGCTCCAGGATGGGCACCAGCCCACCAGCAGCGATGGGGCGGGCTACGGAAATGTCGTAGCTGTAGATGATGCCTTCGCCGCACAGCGCCGCCTCCATCAGGGCATCGGCGCTGTTCATGTTGAGGTGCCCGTCGGGAAGATGCCGGTGGGTCTTGCCGTCTTTACGGAAAATCCACGGGATGACCTTGTCAGTCAGCGGGTAGATGAAGCCGAGGCAGGAATAGTTCGCCAGGTGCTGCGGGCTGCGCGGCACGCCGTGGCGCGCGAGGAAGGCGGGGGAGGCACAGGCGACAAAGCGTGCGGTGTAGACGCGCCGCGCCATGAACGTGGAGTCCTCGAGGCGGCCCGCGCGCAGTGCGATGTCCACGCCGGCATCCACCAGATCGGCCTGCCGGTCGGTCATGAGCAGGGTGAGTTTCACATCCGGGTATTTTTCGGTAAATACGGAAAGTGCCGGCACCAGGTACTGACGGCCGAAGCCGGTGGGCAGGTCCACCTTGAGGTGCCCCTTGGGCTGGACGCGGTTGCTGGTGATGGAGTTTTCCGCATCCTCAATCTCGGCCAGGATGTGGCGGCAGCGCTCGAAATAGGCCTTGCCGTCATCAGTCAGATGCATGCGCCGGGTGGTGCGGTTGATCAGGCGTATGCCGAGGTGGTTTTCCAGGCCGCGGATCATCGCCGATACCGTGCTCGTGGACAGTTCCATGCGGCGCGCTGCCAGTGAGAAATTGCCCGCCTGGGCGGAGGCCACAAACACCTTCATCGCGGTAAGAAGTCTGTCCATGCTGTGCTCTGATTCCGGCTTTCTGCAGGATTTCAGGGGGAATTCGCGATTCTACGATGAATCAGGAAATTCAATTTGGATTGTGTGCTCAATAAGTAAGGCAGTGATTGCCTTTTCGTCGCTATAGTAATGCCGTGCCGGCTGGACAGTGATGGCCTGCAGATGAAGTCTCTGATGTCACACTCTTGGAGGGGGATGAGATCATGTCGTCGTCACAGTCGTTACGTTTGGCAGTGCCCTTGTTCGCCATTGCAGCTGCGATAATCTCCGGAGGCGCCGCGGCACAGAGCCCCGCGAACTTTCCCTGGAAGCCCGTTACCCTGATCATGCCCTACACGCCGGGGTCGACCTCCGACATCGAGGCGCGGGTCTATCAGGACAACGTGCCGGAATTTCTCAAGCAGAACATCCTGATCGACTACAAGCCCGGCGCCAGCGGCATGCTGGCCAACAGTGCGGTCATCAAGGCGCCGCCGGACGGGCATACGATTGCCTACGTACCGGCCACGCTGGGCATCCTGCCGGCAGTGCGCAACGACATTCCCTATGACTGGCAGAAGGATTTGATGCCGGTGATCCAGACCACGCGGCGGGTGTTCATCATGGCGGTTCGCAAGGACTTTCCGGCCAACACCTACCAGGAGTACGTGGCCTACGCCAAGGCGAATCCGGGCAAGGTGACCTGGAGCACGGTCGGGGCGGGCGGAGCGCTGCACATGTCCGGCGAATGGCTGGCGGCCGGCAACAACATCAAGCTCACCTTCGTCCATTACAAGGGCTCTTCGCAGGCCGAACTCGACATGCTGGCCAGCCGCATCGATTCCGCGCCCAAGGCCATGGTCAGTTCGATGCCGCTGCTCAAGCAGGAAAAGATTCGCGTGCTCGCAATCATTACCGGCAAGCGCACACACCTGCTGCCCGATGTGAAGACCGTCGAGGAAATGGGCATCCCGGGCTACAACTATCCGAGCTGGGTTGGTATTGTCACCGGCGCGAATGTGCCCAGGGAGACGGTGGACAAGCTCTACAACGCCTTTGCCCAGGGCATCCGCACGCCGAAGGCGATGAAAGTGTGGGACTCACAAGGCACGGATGTGGTGGCGCTGAACTCACAGGAATTTCGCAAGCAACTGCTGACTGAAACGGCCCTGTGGACGAAGCTGGTGAAGGAAAACAACATCAAGTACGACGCCGATTAACTCCGACCGCTCATGCAAAAGGCCGCGGATATGCCGCGGCCTTTTTTCATCTGCCCAATGGGCAGGAGAATCGGCTGTATGGAGACGTCTGCCGCAGGATTTGAGCTGCATCCCAAAGACGGGCAATAGGCACGGAAGACGACGAAGACTGGAAGGCACCAGCAACACCAAAGGAGAGTGGAGATGAGGCAATTTCGGCTTCTGATTTTGCTTGCGATGTGCATGCGCCGGGTGGTGCGGTTGATCAGGCGGATGCCGAGGTGGTTTTCCAGTCCGCGGATCATGGCGGATACCGTGCCGGTGGAGAGTTCCAGCCGCCGCGCGGCCAGCGAAAAATTACCTGCCTGCGCAGAGGCGACAAACACTTTCATCGCGGTGAGAAGTCTGTCCATGCGAGGTCCTGATCCAGTTTCTCTGAAGGTTTGCGTAAGGGTTTTTTGATTCTACGATAAAGCAGGAAATTCAATTTCGATTGTGTGTGAAATAGGTACAGAAGCAAGGGCTGTTTCATCGCTATAGTGTGCAGACGCTGGCCGGACAGTCATGGTTGGCGGATAACGATTCCGGTTTCTGATGTCACACTCTTGGAGGAGGATAAGATCATGCAGTTCTCCCGTTTTGCAGTGCCTTTCATCGCAGTTGCAGCCGCAACAGTTTCCGGAGGCGTACTTTCCCAGAGCCCTGCGAACTTCCCCTGGAAGCCGGTGATGTTGATCATGCCCTCCGCGCCGAGCTCGACCGCCGATTTCGAGGCGCGGGCCTATCAGGACAATGTGCCCGAGTTCCTCAAGCAGGCCATTGTGATCGACTACAAGCCGGGCGGCAGCGGTATCATTGCCAACAACGCTGTGATCAAGGCGCCGGCAGACGGCCACACCATCGCCTACGTGCCAGCTACTTTGGGCATCCTGCCCGCGGTGCGCAAGGACATGCCCTATGACTGGCAAAAGGATCTGATGCCCGTGATCCAGACCACGCGGCGTGTGTTCGTGATGGCGGTGACGTCCAATTTTCCTGCAAAGAATTTCCCGGAGTTCATTGCCTATGCCAGGGCCAATCCGGGCAAGGTGACATGGAGCACGGTAGGCGCGGGCGGCGCGCTGCACATGTCGGGTGAGTGGCTGGCCAGCGCTTTCGGCATCAAGCTGACTTTCGTGCACTACAAGGGTGCCGCTGCCGCAGAGATTGACCTTATCGCCGGGCGCATTGACTCGTCACCGAAAGGACTGGTGACTACGTTGCCGCTGATCAAATCCGGCAAGGTGAGACCGCTCGCCATCATCACGAACAAGCGCACATCGCTGGTACCTGATCTGAAGACAGTAGAGGAAATGGGCGTGCCCGGATACAACTATCCGAGCTGGGTGGGCATCGTGACTGGGGCGAACGTGCCTAAGGAAACAGTGGACAAGCTTTACACGGCCTTTGCCGCTGGTATCAGGGCGCCCAAGGCAATGAAGGTGTGGGAATCGCAGGGAACGGACGTGGTCGCATTGAATTCGCAGGATTTTCGCAAGCAGTTGTTGAGCGAAACGGCACTGTGGACGAAGCTGGTGAAGGAAAACAATATCCAGTACGACGCCGATTAGCCCAGACTGATCATGCAAAAGGCCGCGGACATGCCGCGGCCTTTTTTCATGCTTCGGACTGTGGCTATTTGAGGGGCTTATCCAGCTTGATGAAGTACACGCGGTTCATGTCCACCGCGTTGCCCATGCCGGGCAGTTTCTTGGGCAGGATGCCGCCCTTGCCGTCGGGCGATATGCCGAAGTCGTCATCGTTCGATACCGCAATCAGGGTGTCGCTGATGATCGCCAGACCTTCCGACTTGTCGTGCGGATAGCCACCGGGCAGGGCCAGCAGATCCACCACCAGTTCCTTTGTCACCGCGGTGATGCCTGCGTCCTGCAATTCCTTTTCACCCAGTTGCTCCAGAGTTTTGCCATTGACCATTTTTCCACTCGAGCTGTCCGCCGGGTCGCTGATGTCGCTGGCTTTGGCTATATCGATTTTGTAGATGCGTTTCAGCTTCGCCGGTGATTTGGCATCGCCCGCGAACAACTGATCGCGCTCGGAAACGATGAAGGTGGTGTTAGTTATTGCAGCGATTTCGCTGACCACCGAACTGGTTTCGTCCATCAGGTAGGCGTACTGCCAGGAGGTGCCGGTCTTCGGGTCGAAGAACACGATGCGGTTCAGTTTGGACGTCTTGCGGATCGCGATGTTCGGGTTGTCCACCGGATTCTGCATCAGGCCGACGAGGTATTTTCCGTCAGGTGTCACGGTGAGCGATTCCATGCCGCGATTGGCGCGTCGTTTCGCCAGCACCCTGGGCAGTGATTTCTCTCCGGCAAAGGGACCGACGCGTTCCAGCATCTTGCCTTTGGCATCGACGTGCATCAGCCACGGGCCGTATTCATCGGAAATCCAGAACGTGCCGTCTTTCAGCGCGACCAGGCCTTCGCTGTCCAGGCCGTAAGGATCGGTACCGAGCGGCTTGCCTTCCAGGTCCACGGCAGTTTCGCCGGTGTTGCCGTTGTCCGGATTGGGCAAGCCGGAAATCTTCCTGCCGTCCGGCCCCTTGATTTCGATCACCCCGACCTGGACCAGTTTGTCACCTTCGAGTTTGAAGCGGCCGATCTGCGGTGTGAACGAGGGGACGGGGAAAACCTTTTTCGTGGCATCGGTGCTGTCGGCGTTGGGGCCGCGGTCGGTGAGCAGGTAGAAGTAGCCGGGCGCCTTCGGGTCCAGCGCGAGTGCCGAGCCGAAGCCGCCGCCATACACCTTCACGCCATTGTGCTCGCGCATCACCTTGCCGGCGGCAGCCGTGGCGATCGCGGGGTATTTGATCTGTTTGGCCGTGACGGCGGGTGTCTGTGCGGCAGCGTTACCGGCAATGAACAGGCTGGCGGCAGCCAGCGCGGTGGCGCGGACTGTTACTGTGAATGCAGTCATGAGGATTCTCCCGAAAAGGTGGGAGCAACAGTACTGCGCGAAGGTTACGGTTTTGTTACGCCGGTGTTTCAGCAGAGACTGGGTTGGGTGGGCTACTTGCCGAGTTTTCCGCCGCGTATGGCCAGTCCGCCTGACGCAAGCATGGCGGCGCCGACGATGAAAACCGAAACGAGTCCGGTGATCGAGCCGATGGCGCCGAACACCACGGGGGCGATGACGCGCGTGCCGTGGTTCACGGACTGGCGCAGGCCCATGACCTCGCCGGAGCGGCCGTCCGCCGAGTTGCTGAACGACAGCATCATGGTGATGGGTTGCCCGACGCACAGCCCGAAGCCGTACACGAAGGACAGCACGCTCAGCATCACGGGGTGCTGGAAAAAGGGAAAGCAGACAAAGGCCGCGGCGGCGAGCATGAACGAGCGCATCAGTACCTGTTCCACCGTTGCCCTGGTGAGGAACCAGGCGAGGCAGGCGCGCGAGGTGAAGGCAGCGGCCGAGAAGCAGGCCATGATGATGCCGATCGTCGAGGCCGACAGGTTCAGTCCGTGGGTATAGATCGGCACATAGAACGCAAACATGTCGACGCCGGCCATCACCACGCTGCCCACCAGCAGGATCTTGAGCATGGTGCGGTCGCGCAGCAGCGCCATCATGCCGCCGCCGGCTTTGGTCTTGTGGCCGCTGCCCTTGGGCAGGGCCTTGCCGCCGGCGATCAGCATCATGGCCGGGATGATGCCCAGCGCGGCGATGTACAGGCAGGCCCAGGCCATGCCGGAGTGGTCAATGGAGAATCCCGCCACCAATGGCCCGACGAAATTGCCCAGTGACATCATCAGCGTGAAGTTCGCGAAATTCTTTGTGCGGTCCTCAGGGGCACTCATCATGCCCACTGCGTTCTGCTGCGTGACGTTGAACAGCGCGAAGGCCACGCCATTCATGGCAGCGGCGATGAACAGCGCGGGGATGGTGTGAAAAAAGAACGGAACCGCGATACCCGCAGCGCAGCCGATGGAGCCGAGCATCAGCAGCCCGCGCGCGCCGAAGCGGTCCGCCCATTTGCCGACCTTCCAGGCAAGCAGGGCGGGCATGGCGGAGAACATGGCGGCCAGCAGGCCGACCGTGACTGGGCCTGCGCCGAGGTCGAGTGCATACAGTCCGATCACCAGGCGTCCGCCGCGGATGTTGGCCATGCAGAACAGCGTCAGCACGTACAGGTAGTGCAGCATGGTTCAGCCCCGGTTTTCGTCGGTGCTGCCCGGCTTGTGGCGGCTGAACAGCCCGCCTGCAACCAGCATCAGCGCATTGGTCCAGAACACCGCGTAAAGGCCGAAGGCCGTGCCGAGCACGCCAAACAGCGTGGGCCCGATAATGCGTGTGACGTGGTTGACCGACTGGCGTATGCCCATGGCTTCACCGGAGCGGCCGTCCGCCGCATTGGTGAAGGACATCGACATGGTGATGGGCTGTCCCACGCTGACGCCCAGGCCGAAGATGAAGGCGATGACGCAAAGCGCGACGGCAGACTGGAAGAAGGGCACCATGAAGAACATCGCTGCTGACACCAGGAACGCGCCGGTCAGCACCCGCTCCAGACCGAAGCGATTCAGCAAGCGGGGGATGGCGAGACGCACGACGAAGGAGGCGGTCGCAAAGGAAGCGAGGATGATGCCGATCGTGGTACCCGACATGCCAAGGCTGTGCGCGTACACCGGGATGTAGAACATGAACAGCTCGAAGCCCGACAGCATCAGGCTGCTGATGACCAGTATCCGCGCCAGTCCGGGCTGCGCCAGGCTTTTCAGGATTCCTTCCCCGGGCGGTATCGGCTTGCCTGTTCCCCTGGGCAGCACGCCGCCCCTGAACGCCAGCATCAGCACCGGAACGACGGTGAGCAGCGCCAGCGCGAGGCAGGTGGTAGATGGACCGAGGTGGTCCATGGCGACGCCGGCAAACAGCGGGCCGCTGAAGCTGGCGATCGAGACGATCAGCGTGAGGGAAGAAAAGTTCCTGACGCGGTTTTGCGCCGTACTGAGCAGGCCGACGACATTCTGCATTGGCACGCCGTAGAACGAGAATGCGAGGCCGTTCATGAGCGCGGCAAAGAACAGCGCCGGCATGCTGCCGAAGAAAAACGGCACCAGCATCCCGATGGCGCCGCCGGTGATGCCCAGCGCCAGGGGCCAGCGCGAACCGAAGCGGTCGGCGAGTCGTCCGACCGGCACTGCCAGCAGCATGGGCATGACGGAGAACGCGGCAGCCAGCAGGCCGACTGTGAAGGGCGAAGCACCCAGCGACAGCGCGAAAAGCGGCAGAGCGACGCGTCCGCCACGTACGCTGGTCGAAGCAAAGAATGAAATGGCAAAGGGGAAGCGGAGCGACGCCGACGAGGCCAAAGTGCGAGATTCCCGGGGAAGGGCCGGAGTGACCGGCGGTGATGCGGTGTGCTGCCTGGACCTGAATTTTACACGAGGGCATGGGGCAACACGGGCACTACGGGCAACACGGGCGATGGGGGCGGGTTCGACTTCCCCCGCATCGGACTAACCTTCCTTTGGTTCCGCGCCGGGGCCGATTTTTCCGGAGCGTGTCATTGCCCCACCGGCTGCGAGCAACGCGGCATTGGCCCAGAACACAGCGACCAGCCCGAACACCGAGCCGATGGAGCCAAAGATCATCGGCCCGACCACGCGCGTGAGGTGGTTGATCGTCATGCGCAGCCCCATGGCCTCGCCGGAGCGGCCCTCGGAGGCATTGCTGAAGGACAGCGACATGGTGATCGGCTGCCCGCAGCTTGCGCCCAAGCCGAACACAAAGGCGATGACGCACAGGATGACAGGATTCTGGAACATCGGCACCAGGATGAAGCCGCCGGCGGCCACGAAAAAGGCCATGAACAGCACGCCCTGCATCGAGAATCGATTGATCAGCCACGGCAGCAGCATGCGCACCGTGAAGGCCGCTGCGGCGTAGCTGGAGAGTATGAAGCCGATGGTCGTGGCCGAAAGGCCGAGGCCGTGGGCGTACACCGGCATGTAGAAGTTGAACAGATCGATCCCTGAAATCAACAGGCTGCTGATCAGCAGTACCTTCCACACGCTGGGCTCCCTCAGCGATTGCCAGGCCGTAGCGCCGCCTTTCTTTTTGCTGCCATGGCCCTTGGGCAGGCCGCCGCCCCAGGCCACCAGCATGGCCACCGGGATTACCGCGAGCAGCATGACACTCAGGCAACTGCGGGCATAGCCGAAGTGATCGATGGACAGGCCCACCAGCAGCGGGGCGGTGAAATTCGCAACCGATGTCACCAGCGAGAAATTCGCATAGTTCTTTACGCGATTCTCGGCTGTGCTGAGCAGGCCGATCGTGTTCTGCAGTGACACATTGTAGAAGGTGAAGGCAAAGCCATTCATCACCGCCGCGACGAAGAGAGCCGGGATGCTCTGGAAAAAAAACGGCACCATGATGCCCGTGGCGCTTCCGGCGATGCCGAGCACCAGCGGCCAGCGCGGCCCGAAGCGGTCCGATACCTTGCCCGACTGCACCGCGAGCATCATCGGCAGTGCGGAGAAGGTCGCCATCAGCAGTCCCACCGTAATGGGCGAGGCGCCCAGCTGGAGCGCGTACAGGGACAGCAGAATGCGTCCGCCGCGGATGCCGTTCACCGTGAACAGCGATAGCGTGTAGGGGAAATTCAGGGAGAGTTTGCGGCTCATGGGTGTTCCATGGCATACGGGGCGGGCAGCAGCCGACTGCCACGCACCGCGATGACGGTGAAAAATCCAAGCGCAAAGGTGAAATTGACCGAGACCACGTCGTGCTTCCGGTAAGCCTGAGTGTGTAAGACCGCATGACCTGGCGGAAGATGTTGCCGCCGCTCCTCCCCTGACGCATCGCATCATGAACCAACTGATCGACCGTACTGTCAGGGCCTTGTCCGGCATGTGTTGTGGTTGTCCGGGCGCGGCCGTCTAAGCAGCCTGCGCAGGCAGGAGTATCTCACGTAGCCCGCCAGACGGTTCGGCCGACTGAGCTACTATCAGGGCTGAATGCAGAGTGCATGCCGTCCTGGCAGAGCAGACGACCCGATCAACACGGCGTGGAGGCCACATGAACCCAAGCAGCAGCACAAACAGCGGCAAAAACATTGTCCTGATGCATCCCGGTGAAATGGGCGCCGCCGTCGGCGCTTGCCTGGTGTCGCGCGGCCACCACGTGAAATGGGCATCCGGCGGACGCAGTGGCGCAACGGTGAAGCGGGCCGAAGCCGCAGGGCTGGAGGATGCAGGCACGGTCAAACAGGCACTGGCCGGCGCCGACATCGTGTTCTCGATCTGTCCGCCGCATGCCGCGCTGGATGTGGCGCGCGAAGTGGCGGGCCATGGCTTCAAGGGTATCTATGTCGATGCCAATGCCGTGGCGCCGGGTACGACGCGCGAGGTGGGTAGCATCGTTGCCGCGGCAGGTGCTCATCTGGTGGATGGCGGCATTGTCGGTTCGCCGCCCGATGGCAAGAACAGCACGCGCCTGTATCTGGCGGGGCAGGGCGCCGCGGGCATTGCCGCGCTGCTGGCGGGCAGCCATCTGGATACGGTGGTACTCGATGCGCCGGCCGGTGCGGCTTCCGCGCTCAAGGTCTGCTATGCCGGATGGACCAAGGGTTCGACGGCGCTGCTGGCCGACATCCGCGCCCTGGCGCAGGCCGAAGGCGTGGATGATGCCCTGCTCGCGGAGTGGAAGATTTCCCGGCCGAATGTCGTGAAGGACTCCGAGCAGATCCGCGCTGCGGCACGCAAGGCCTGGCGCTGGATTGCCGAGATGGAGGAAATCGCCGCGAGTTTCGAGGCGGCCGGGCTACCGGGGGATTTCCATCACGGCGCGGCAGAGATCTACCGGCGCCTGGCGGAATTCAAGGACATTGCCACACCGCCGGAGATGGCGAAGGTCACTGAAATGCTGAAGAAGAAGCGCTGATTTCTTCTGATACAAGATAATAATTTCATTGGAAATACTTGCAAATAATAGTGCTATTTCTGTAATTGATCACATCAATTGCGGAGCTTGACCGCGGCGCTTGAGGCATCGAGGCGTTCCCGCGGACCCGCACTCGGCACATTCAGGATCGAAAAGGAGGGAACATGGCGGCATCAATGGTGCATGATTTTCGCGTAACCACCTATCCGGCACGCGTGTACAGCGGCAAGGATGCGCTGGGCAATCTGCCTGCCGAACTGAAGCGCCAACGCGCCAGACGTGCCTTCATCATCAGCGGACGTTCGGTGTCGCGCAAGACCGACCTGGTCGAGCGCATCAAGGCGCTGCTGGGTGACGCCTTTGCCGGCCTGTATGACGAAATGGGCAAGGACACGCCCATGCCCGATGTGCTGGCGGCACGTGATGCGGCAAGGGCGGCTGATGCCGACCTGCTGATCGCAGTGGGTGCGGGCAGCGTGGTACAGGGCACACGCATTGTCGCCATCCTGCTCGCCGAGAAGGGCGATCCGGAGGAACTGTGCACACAGTATCCGGAAGGACGCGCCGCCATCAGCCCGAAACTGATGGCACCGAAGCTGCCCATTATCAATGTGCTGACTGCCGCAACCTCGGCGCAGAACCGCGGCGGCTCGCCGATGAAGGCCGATGGCTACGACCATCGCCTGGAGTATTTTGATCCGAAAACGCGGCCGGTGGCGCTGTTCTGGGACAGCGATGCGCTGCTGACCGCGCCAGTGTCGATGATGCGTTCCAGTGCGGCAGCGATCTACTGGCGCACGGTGATGAACATGGGTTACGTGCGGGCGAATCCGATGTCGGACATGAACCGGCGCCAGGTGTATGAACTGGTGCGTGCTGCGGTTTCGCGCGTGCAGGATGTGAATGATGCGGCGCCGCGCATCGACCTGTGCATTGCCACTTTTCTGAACAACCGCGAGGTGGATGACGGCGGTGGACGTGTGCGCCACTGGCCCGGCCGTGTGGTGTATGCCTTTGCTGCGGCGCTGTTCAATCTGCATGAGGAAGTGGGGCAGGGCGAGGCGAATGCGGTGTTCAATGGTTCGGCCCTGCGCCACTTCGGTTCGCGTGAGCCCGGCGAGATGTCGAACATGGCTGCAGCACTCGGCGTATGGAAGCCGGGCGACCCGGTGAGTGATGCGCCTCTGCGCGCAGCCGATGAAATGGAACGCCAGTTTGCGGCCATGGGCATGCCGACGCGCATCTCGCAGTTGAATATTCCGTGCTCCAGCCTGGAGGTCATCCTCGAGAATTCGATGAAGAACTTCAACTCCGATCCCAAGCGTGAGTTCCTCAAGGAAAGAGCGCTGTTGCAGAAGGCGCTCGAAGCAGCCTGGTAGCACTTGCCACGGCGCCGAGCCGGTCAAATCTGCCATAATGATTCGACGTGGTGCTTGATGGCGCCGCGTCTGCCGAGGAAGGCCGTTGCAGTTGGGGAAACGCTGATCAAGTCCGGAATTTCGGAAACCTGCGCTGCATTTCCCTCTGAAGTGAGGGATAGACAAGGGCGCATGCCCCCTTGTTCGGTTATTCCTTAGCTGATATGCGGCCGATTGCCCAAAGAGGCCCGGGCTGCTGTGTCATTTCGCAAATGAATCATTGAAAGTCTGTTCCGCCCGCGCA
>CAMCYY010000053.1 GCA_945885335.1 Bordetella parapertussis | reverse complement strand
CTGCCGCACGCAGAACCTGTGGCGGAGCGCCGAAATCCGGTTGGCCGATGTCCATGTGAATAATGCTGCGACAGGCGAGTTCCAGCCGGTGCGCATGTTACTCAGTTGCCATGACGCGGAAGGGCTCAATTACGGAGATGCGGTGCGTAACAGGGGTCTGGCCGGTGTGGAGTGATTCAGTCACGTGGGTTGCATTCTTTGCTGGAAAGTGCGCTGCAGGCGTGGGCTATAATGCTCCGGCCTAGGAAGAGGATGGCAATGCAAGTCTATCCAGCTGATTTGAAAGGCCTTCCAGTAACGATAACGCATTCGAATATCGGAATCCATCATGGATGAAGCGCAAAAAAAGAGCGCACTCGACTATCACCGTCTGCCAACTCCCGGGAAGATCGCCATTACGGCGACCAAGCCGCTGGTCAATCAACGCGATCTGGCGCTGGCGTATTCGCCGGGTGTTGCAGCCGCCTGTGAGGAAATCGTTCGGGATCCGGCTGAGGTCCGCAATCTCACGTCGCGTGGCAATCTGATCGGTGTGGTGACCAACGGTACTGCGGTACTTGGATTGGGGGCGATCGGGCCGCTGGCGGCCAAGCCGGTGATGGAAGGCAAAGCAGTCTTGTTCAAGAAATTTGCCGGCATCGACTGCTTTGACATTGAGTTGAACGAGCTTGATCCAGACAAGCTCGTCGAGGTGATTGCAGCGCTTGAGCCAACCTTCGGAGGAATCAACCTCGAGGACATCAAGGCACCGGAATGCTTTTATATCGAACGAAAACTTCGCGAACGGCTAAAGATACCGGTTTTTCACGATGACCAGCATGGTACATCGATCATTGTTGGCGCTGCGGTGCTCAACGGCCTGCGTGTTGTCGGCAAGAACATCTCCGAGGTGAAGCTGGTGTGCTCGGGAGCTGGTGCAGCGGCACTGACATGCCTTGATCTGCTGATATCTCTCGGCATGCGGATGGAAAACATCCTTGTGTCCGACATCGCCGGTGTGGTCTATGAAGGTCGTACCGTGGAAATGGACGACAACAAGGTGCGCTATGCGCGGCCAACGGAAGCCCGCAAGCTAGAGGACATCATTGGCGGTGCTGACATTTTTCTCGGACTTTCCGCAGGCAAGGTTTTGAAACAGGACATGGTCAGGCGCATGGGGCCAAGGCCGCTGATTCTGGCGCTGGCCAATCCGGAGCCTGAAATTCTTCCCGAATTGGTTCGGGAGGTGCGGTCCGACGCGGTCATCGCGACCGGGCGTTCGGACTATCCGAACCAGGTGAACAACGTTCTGTGTTTCCCGTTCATTTTCCGCGGTGCGCTGGATGTCGGGGCCACGCAGATCAACGAGGCCATGAAACTCGCGGCTGTGAAGGCGATTGCAGAACTTGCCACGGCGGAACAATCGGAAGTGGTGACCTCGGCCTATGGCCAGCAGGACCTCAAGTTCGGTGCGGACTACCTCATTCCAAAGCCATTTGATCCTCGCCTGATCACCGCGATTGCGCCGGCAGTAGCGAAAGCAGCTGTTGACTCCGGTGTCGCTGAGCGGCCCATGACGGACTTTGATGCATATCGGACTTCGCTGGAGCAGTTTGTCTATCACTCGGGGCTTATCATGAAGCCTCTATTTTCTTCCGCGAAGACCGGTCCGACGCGCCGCATTGTCTACGCCGAAGGCGAGGATGAGCGTGTGCTGCGGGCGGTCCAGGTGGTCGTCGACGAGGGCCTTGCCAGGCCCATTCTGATCGGCCGGCCAGAGGTGCTGAAGCGCCGTATCGAGCGATATGGTTTGCGCATAAAGCCTGGCGTCGACATCGATGTGGTCAACAACGAGTGGGATGAGCGTTACCCCGAATACTGGAAGGAGTATTACCGCCTGACCGAGCGCCGCGGCGTGTCTATACAGTATGCGCAAATCGAGATGCGCCGACGGCTGACGCTGATTGGTGCAATGCTGATACACCGCGGTGAGGCCGATGGCATGCTGTGCGGCACATTCGGCACGCACGACCTGCATCTTCACTACATTGATCAGGTCATTGGGTTGAGGCCGGGGGCGAAGAACTACTATGCAATGAATCTGCTGGTGCTTCCCAATCGCACGGTGTTTATCTGTGATACCTATGTCAATGCGGATCCCGATGCAGACCAGATTGCGGAGATGACTCTGCTTGCCGCCGAGGAAATCCGGCGTTTCGGCATTGTCCCCAAGGCGGCGTTGCTGTCTCACTCATCCCACGGGACCAGTGATGCACCGAGCGCGAAAAAAATGCGTGCGGCCCTGATCATCATAAATCGCATAGCGCCCGAACTCGAAATCGAAGGGGAGATGCATGGTGACGCCGCGCTCAATGAAAAGGTGCGCCTCAGCACGTTCCCCAACTCACGGCTGAAGGGTGAGGCCAACCTGCTTATCATGCCGACGCTGGACGCCGCCAATATTGCCTTTAACCTACTCATGACTGCAGCGGGTAATGGCATTACTATTGGTCCCATTCTTCTTGGCGCTGCGCGCCCGGCTTACATCGTCTCGCCGGCAGCGACGGTGCGCCGGCTGGTCAACATGACGGCACTGCTCGTTGCGGATGTCAACGCAACGCGCGAGCAGATGCGCATTTTCTGACCGATACTCCCAGTACGAGCATGTTCTCCTATTTCATTTACGGGCTCGCGGCCGGGCCGACGCAGATCAAGTCGTCCTGATGTCCGTCCCCATTCTTGATCCCCTCAAATCCAAGTCTGCCTTGGTTCTGACAGGCGGCGGTGCGCGTGCGGCCTATCAGGTCGGAGTTCTAAAGGCCATACGGGGGATGCTCCCGACGGGCTGTGCGAATCCCTTTCACATTCTGTGCGGCACGTCTGCGGGCGCGGTAAATGTCGCCTCGCTGGCCGTGTTCTCGGACAATTTCGAAGCGGGAGTAAGTCACCTGCTCGGTGTGTGGGAAAACTTCCGCGTGCACCATGTCTACCGGTCGGACGCGCCCGGCATCATCCAGTCAGGGGCGCGCTGGTTGGGTGCCATGATGTTGATTCGGCGCTCCAGTCCAATTTCGCTCCTCGACAACACCCCGCTTGGGGACATGCTGTCGAGTGGCCTGGATTTCAGCCGCATCCAGGACAACATCGATGCAGGAAGTCTCTATGCCTTGTCGATCACCTGTTCCGGGTACTCCTCGGGGCAGAGTGTTTCGTTCTATCAGGGGGGCGCCGAATGTGTACCCTGGGAACGGATGCAGCGTGTGGGATGCGCCATGCCGATTGGCGTGGAACATCTCATGGCCTCCAGTGCCTTGCCATTCATTTTTCCGGCGGTAAAGATCAACCGCGAGTATTTCGGCGATGGATCAATGCGTCAGGTTGCGCCGATCAGTCCGGCATTGCATCTGGGGGCCGACCGCGTCCTGGTGGTTGGCACAGGCCGGCAGACGCAGGACATGGCTCGCGTGCGCTCCAGTGTTTATCCGTCGCTTGCACAGATTGCGGGCCATGCATTGAACAGCATTTTTCTAGACAGCTTGCATCTGGACATCGAACGCCTGCAGCGCATCAATCGGACCATCAGCCTGATTCCGCCGGAAAACCTCAAGAGTGCGGGCCTGCCGTTGCGTAAAGTTGATGTACTGGTCATTTCGCCCTCCGAACCGATTGAGCGGATTGCGGCTCGCCATCTGAAGGAGCTGCCGCGCTCGGTGCGCTTCCTGTTACGCGGTGTCGGGGCCATGAACCGCAGCGGGTCCAATCTGGCGAGCTATCTGCTGTTTGAGCGCGGCTTTTGCAACGCACTGATCAACTTGGGCTACGAGGACACCATTGCACGGGCCGGCGAGGTTCGCGCCTTTCTGGATGCGGGCGCGTGAGACTGGTTTTCCCCGGTATTGCGCGCCGGATCGCCGTTTCGGGTACATTGAAGCAACAGCCGCCTATTAAACTGAATCAGCGTACTTCAATGGCCATCAGCGAACATGGCACAATCCCCCGGCAGTCCTGATCCCTTCGAGTTCCTCAAGTCATTGTGGACGCCTATGGGTGTGCCCATGCCAGGCATGGTTACTCCCACCCTTGATGTTGCCGAGATCGACAAGCGCATCACCGATCTCAAATCAGTTGAGAACTGGCTCAATCTCAATCTCAACGTACTGCGCATGACCATACAGGGGCTGGAGATGCAAAAAGCCACGCTGGCCGCCATGCAAAGCGGAATGGCCGATCCGGCGCGTGCCATGCAGGGCGCCAACCCGGAGGGGATGTGGCCGGGCGCGGGTGTTCCCCCGCAGGGAGACGCCTGGTGGACCATCCTGCAGCAGGCTGCGGAGCGCACGCGCAGCAGCGAACCGGACGACTCTTCCGGCAAGAAATAGTCGTGTTGCTTGTGGTACGCATTTCGCAGGAGTAACGGGGAGCATGGCCGTGATTTATCCACCCATAGAGCCTTCTGCGGGAGGCATGCTGCCGCTGGATGCCGTGCATTCGATGTACTGGGAGGAGTGCGGCAACCGGCGAGGCATTCCAGCGGTATTTCTCCATGGCGGTCCCGGTGCAGGGATCTCTGCCAAACATCGCCGTTTTTTTGACCCCAAGGCCTATCGAGTCATTCTCTATGACCAGCGCGGTGCCGGACGCTCCACACCGCTGGGTGAACTGTGCGACAACACGACCCCGCATCTGGTGGCCGATCTCGAGACTCTGCGTCAGCACCTTGGTGTTGAGCGTTGGCTGGTGTTTGGCGGGTCTTGGGGGAGTACGCTTGCGCTGGCTTATGCGCAGGCGCATCCGCAGCATTGCCTCGGACTGGTGCTGCGCGGCATATTCCTTTGCAGGCCAGGCGAAATAGAGTGGTTCATGCGCGGCATGGGAACCGTGTTTCCCGAAGCATGGCACGAATTCGCCGGGTATCTGCCGCCATCCGAGCACAGTGACCTGCTCGGCAATTACTATCGGCGCCTGGTCAGTCCCGACCCTGCCGTACACATGCCGGCTGCCCGTGCCTGGAGCCGGTATGAGGGCGCGTGTTCAACCCTGTTGCCTGATCCGGAAATTGCGGCGCATTTCGCCGATGATACGGTTGCGCTGGGGCTCGCGCGCATCGAGGCGCATTACTTCATGCACGGTGCGTTTGTTCCCGAAGAGGGGCTGCTGGGTGCTTCCGGTCGTCTGCAGGGCATTCCCGGCGTGATCGTGCAGGGCCGGTACGACATGGTCTGCCCGATTGTTTCTGCCCACGAATTGCATTCGGCCTGGCCACAGGCGGTGTATCGCATCATCCCCGATGCCGGGCACTCCGCGTGGGAGCCTGGGACGCTTGCTGCGCTGGTCGAGGCAACCGACCGGTTTGCACGCACGCGAACGTTCGTGGCCTGAGAGGGGCCGACGGCGGCCGAAGGTGACCGACCTGCCGGCTTATTGAACCTTGGCAAGAGGCAGCGCCGGTTCACTGCTCACCTGGACATCGGAATGACGCAGGTCAACCAACCGGCTTTCCAACTCTCCCAATTGTCCGAATAACTCTTGTACGCCCAGGCGCAGTTCATGGCCTGCCCCGGTTAGTTCGATGCGCCTGCCGCATTGCGCAAACAGCTTTACACCCAGGCTCTCGGCGAGCTTTTTCATTTGCACTGACACCGTTGGCTGGGCAAGGTGCAATTCTTCGCCGGCGCGGGTGAAGCTGCCATGGCGGGCGACGGCCTCGAATACGGAGAGCTGCGTCAGAGTTCCGTGGCGGAAATAACGTCGCAGGGCGGCATGCTTCATAGTCGTCTCCAAAAAAGGGCTGTGCAAACGAAAACGCGGCCAAGCCCCTTGGGCAAAGGCCGCGAAAACAGACCTTTGCCTTGTGGGCAAAGGTCTCGCTTGCAGGCGCCAGCTGCTCTGGCAACTGCCAGTGAGACCGGATACCGGCATGGCCGGATACCGTGTTGACGATCTCACTGCGAAAAGCTACTCCCCTTTGTGGGAACCGCACTTTACTGCAGGGCGGATTTAACCATGGCGGCAACTGTAAGGCAAGCGTAAGGTTTTGGTAAGTCGAATTAATAACCGTAATGCATTTATTTTAATGTCAATCCATTGCGATTCTTCATTGGCTCGCCCGTCTATGGTTGCACAAAATGCGGCACCTGCCGTGCCTCTGTAGTGAAGAAGACGGAAGGGATTCGCAAAGGGGAGTAGCCCGGGCTGACCGCAGCCGGCAGAATTGCCGGCAAAGCACACGCCTCGCGCATGTCGTCAACACGCGGGAAACCGCCGGCAGCGCGTGCATCGACCGCAGTGAAATGCGGCAGCGATGCGGGCAAGACCTTCGCCAGCAACGGTGAAGGTTCGCCCATTTTCCGTCGCTGCACCTTGAACGCGGCGATGGAGTAATGCATGGAAATCTTCTCGGCCGAGTTTTTCTCGGCGCTCATGGCGATCATCGTCATCGACCTGATGCTGGCGGGTGACAACGCCATCGTCATCGCGCTGGCTGCGCGCAATGTGCCAAAGCATCTGCAGCGTCGTGCCATCGCCTGGGGCACGATCGGCGCCATCGTTGTTCGCACGTCCATGACTATTATCGTTGTCTGGCTGCTGAAAATCCCCGGTTTGCTGCTTGTAGGCGGGTTGTTGCTGGTCTGGATCGCCTACAAGCTGGTGGCGCCGAATGACGGGGGTGACGAGCATGGGATCACGCCCAGCGCCTCGTTCTGGGGAGCCATGAAAACCATCGTCATTGCCGATGCGATCATGGGCCTGGACAATGTGCTTGCTGTGGCGGGGGCCGCCAAGGGGAGCTTCCTGCTGGTTACGCTCGGATTGCTGATCAGCATTCCCATCATCGTCTGGGGCAGTACGTTGATCCTGAAATGGGTTGAGCGCTTTCCGTCCATCATTTACATCGGCGCTGCGGTGCTGGCCTGGACTGCGGCCGCCATGGTCACTGGCGAGCCGCTGGTGAAGGATTTCCTCTCCAGCTATCCGGCAATCAATCTGGCGATTTACGCGCTGAGTATCGGTGGTGTGCTTGGAGGTGGCTATCTCGGCAACCGGCGCAGCCGGGGGAAGGCGCAGCACGCAGCCTGAGCGGGCCCGCTTGTTTCGAAGGTCGTGCAGGATTGCCTCCTGCACGATCCTCATCACGGAGAGCTGCAGGCGTGCGCGGTACAATGAGGCATGGTTTTTTTGTGCCTCCTTTTCGCGCCCGGAATCCGCCCGTGACGCACATCCCTCCGGCAAGAGCCGACCACGCCTGGCTGCGTCACCGCATGAGCGCGGGCCGCCGGCCGCCTGGGCTGGTGAATGGTGACTTTCGCGAACCCCATGATCGCAGCCCTTACCGCCCCGCTGCGGTACTTGTACCATTGGTTGAACGCGACAACGGGCTGACCATACTGCTGACCCGGCGTACCGCGCATCTGCGTGATCATGCCGGCCAGATATCCTTTCCCGGTGGGCGTGTTGAGCCAGACGATGTGTCTCCGGCGCATACCGCCTTGCGCGAAGCCGCCGAGGAAATCGGCCTGGCCGCAGACAGGGTAGAGTTGCTGGGCAATCTGGATGACCACACCACCGCCACCGGTTTTCGCATCACGCCGGTCGTCGGGCTGGTGCATCAACCTTTTGAGCTTGTCCTCGACGCGTTTGAAGTCGATGAGGTTTTCGAGTTGCCGCTGGAGCATTTGTTCGAGCCGGCGAACCTGCAGTGCAACCGCATTTTCCAGAGCGGGCGCATGCATGACTATTACGCCTTTCCCTGGCGTGGCCACTATATCTGGGGCGCGACCGCTTCCATGCTGAGGAATCTCTGCGGTCTGCTGCTCGATGCCGCTCCGCCCATTTCGACAGTCCGCGCTGACGGATTGCCGGAACTTCACCAGCCGATAAAAACATGAGTCTACTTTCCCTGATTGCCGCGCTGTTCCTGGAGCAATGGCGGCCGCTGTCCGAGCGTCAACCCGTGTACGGCCCGGTCGAGCGCTATGCCGATTTCCTTGAGCGGCAGTTCAATGCAGGCGAAGTGCGCCATGGCGCCATTGCCTGGGCGCTGGCTGTGCTGCCGGTGGTGATCGGTGTCTGGCTGGTCTATCTGCTTTGCGCTTTCATGAGTCCGCTGTTCGCGCTGGCTTTCAACATCGCGGTGCTCTACCTGACCATGGGTTTCAGGCAATTCAGCCATTACTTCACCGACATCCATCTGGCGTTGAAGGAAGAGGATCTGCCAAGGGCGCGCGAATTGCTCGGCGTCTGGCGCGGCCATGACTGCGCACATCTTGGCAGCGAGGAAGTCGCA
The DNA here is from genome assembly GCA_945885335.1 of Bordetella parapertussis. Lineage (GTDB taxonomy): Bacteria > Pseudomonadota > Gammaproteobacteria > Burkholderiales > SG8-39 > CAIYPG01. Next base: position 8,016 of record CAMCYY010000053.1, on the reverse strand, counting down.
CGGCTCACCATTGAAGAGGCGCTGACCGCTTCACATCGTCATGTGTTTGGCGTGGTGTTCTGGTTTGTTGTTCTGCCCGGTCCTTCGGGCGCCATCCTTTACCGGCTGGCCATGTTCCTGAAACGCCGCTGGGGTGGCGCCAGTCCGTTTTTTGCGCCAGCCTTTTCGCCGGAGCTGGTCCAGTTCGGAAAATTTTCGCGCGATGCATTTACCGTGCTCGACTGGCTGCCGGTGCGCGTCACCGCCGCCGCCTTTGCCGTGGTTGGCGACTTTGAGGATGCGGTGTACTGCTGGCGTACCCAGGCTGCCAAGTGGGGCGATGCAGCACTTGGCATCGTGCTTGCCGCCGGCGCAGGGGCGCTGGGCGTGCGATTGGGCATGCCAATTGTCATGGGCGGCAATGTGGTCGATCGTCCCGAATTGGGCGTCGGCGACGAGGCCGGTGTGGCACTGCTCGACAGCACAGTGGGGCTGGTGTGGCGCGCGCTGGTACTGTATCTGCTGATGCTGGTGCTGCTGGGGGTGGCGCAGGCTGTCAGTTAGCGTGTCATGCTCCGGTGGCAGGAAAAAGCCGGGCAGAATGTGCCAAATTTCAGGTATTTTATGATCACAATTTTATTGTGAAAGCTTTATATTAAAAGAGTTTTTATTAGAATTGATAATATTTACTTATGAGGCTGGGGGCGCTCCGATCCACAGCGCCAGCAGGCAGTGAACTGGCCTTCCATGGTTTCGTTACAGATGCAGCGCCAGTTTCCGGCCGGTGCAGGTCCGCTACGAAAGTCCTTTAATACATCTTCCGCGCGCGGCCGATCGTCCGCGCGTTTCAACCACAATTCCAGCATGCATTCGGTAAACGGAATTTCGCCCGCAAGTTGCGACAGTGCCTCGTTGCGTATCACGCAGTAGATACCTTCAGTTTCGAGCAGGTTGCGCAGGTGGTAGACCTCCAGGCGCTTGAGCGAAGCGTAGAACGCCGGCATGCTTATGAAGTCTTGCGGCCGCCGAATTCGGCTGCAGCGATGCGCCGGTAAAGTTCCAGCCGGCGCGCAGCGATTGTCCCAACTGCCGCAGCTGCGCTGATCGCGCAGCCGGGCTCAGGCTGATGCCGGCAGTCCGGGAAGCGGCAATTGCCGAGCAAAGGCCGGAACTCGCGGAATCCCGAGGCCAGTTCGCGCCAGTCAAGATGGGCCAGTCCGAACTCCTGCATCCCCGGGCAATCAATCACTGCGCTGGCTTTGTCAAGCCGATACAGCAATGCATGTGTGGTGGTGTGTTTGCCGGAGGCCAGAAACTTGGAGATCTCGCGCGTCGCCGCGTGGGCATCCGGAAACAGCGCATTGATGATCGTGGATTTCCCCATGCCCGATTGGCCCACCAGCACTGTGGTCTCTCCCAGCAGATGCTGCCGCAGGGCTGCGACATCTCCCAGTGCCGACACCTGCAGTGATGGGTAGCCAGCCTGGGAAAATGGCAAAAGTCTAACTGCAGCCTGCTCAACGGCTTCGGTGATATCGCACTTGTTCAGTACCAGCAGGGATTTCAGGCCGGCGTGTTCGGCGGCAACCAGCGCGCGCGTCACCAACTCATCGCTGAAGCTGGGTTCGGTCGCAACGACGATTGCGACCTGAGTGGCATTGGCGGCAATCAGCTTCTGACGATGCGCTGCGGAACGGAAAAACAGGGAGGAGCGCGGATTGGCCGCCTCGATCACGCCTTCGCCCGGAGCGGACGAACCGGCGGCTTGTGCCGAGATTGTCGTCAGGGCGACACGGTCACCGCAGGCAAAGTCAGAGCGCTTGCCGCGCGATACACAGGACATCAGGGCCTGCGGAGTTTCGACCAGGTAGCGCCGGCCGTACGCGGCGACGATCTGGCCGGTCAGGACGGGGCTGGGCGTGGTGGCGTGTAGCTGCGGAGAGCGGCTCAAAGCAGGGCTTCGATTTTCGCGGCGCAGATGAAGTCGTTCAGAGAGATGCCACCAACCGAGTGGGTGCTGAAACTCACCCGGCAGTGGTTATAACCCACCTGCATGTCCGGGTGATGGTCCTCCCGGTGCGCGATCCAGGCCACGGCATTCACGAAGGCCATGGTTCCACCGAAATCGGAGAAAGAAAAAGTCTTGCGGATCAGGCCGTCCCCGCTGGCATGTTCCCATTCGGGTACAGCAGGCAGCAGGCGCGCGATCTCATCTGCAGCAAGCCGCGGCGTGCCTTTCGGCAATGCCGTGCAGTGGCTGGATGCCAGTGTGTCGGGGTTCATGGTTGCAATGCTCATGTCGAGGCTGCAGGGTTGCCGAGCGCCAGCAGCCGGCCGATGCGCAGTGCCGCCGGTGGATGCGAATCATAAAACGCCGAATGCAACGGGTCCGGCGTCAGCGTGGCGGCATTGTCCTGGTAGAGCTTGACCAGTGCGTGCGCCAGATCCATGGGGTCGGCATGGCGTGCCGCATAGGCATCTGCTTCGTATTCATGGCTGCGCGAATACAGGCTGGCCAGCGGCTGCAGCAGGAAAGTGAAGGCTGGCATGACCATGGCGAACAACAGCAATGCCATGGCAGTGGAGCGACTCTCGACTCCCAGTGCAGTGTAGAACCACGGCGTGTCGATCAGATACCCGAGCAGGGCGAAGAACAGCAGGCTGGCGGCAAACAGCAGCAGCATGCGCTTGAGGACATGCCGGTGCGAAAAGTGCCCCAGTTCGTGGGCCAGCACGGCTTCGATTTCCGGCGGCGCGAGGCGGGCCAGCAGGGTGTCAAACAGCACGATACGTTTGGCGGCACCGAAGCCGGTGAAATAGGCATTGCCGTGGCTGGAGCGTTTCGAGCTGTCCATCACGTACAGGCCGCGGCTGCGAAAACCGCATTTCTCGAGCAGCGCCTGGATACGCTGGCGCAGCGTCTCGTCTTCCAGCGGACTGAATTTGTTGAACAGCGGCGCGATGATCGTCGGATAGATCAGCAGCACCAGAAGATTGAAGCCCATCCAGCTTGCCCACACCCAAAGCCACCAGTATTCGCCCATGCGCGCCATCAGCCACAGCACGCCGGCGATCAATGGCACGCCGATCGAAAGGCCGATGGCGATCTGTTTGGCCATATCGGCAAAGTAGAGCAATGCGGTCATGCGATTGAAGCCGAAGCGCGCTTCAACGACGAAGGTGCGGTACAGGCCGAATGGCAGGTCGATCAGACTGGATATCCCCAGGACCGAAAGGATGAGCGCGATGCCATGCGCATAGCCACCGGCATCGAACACACCGGCCCAGGCGCTGGCCAATGCTTCAAGTCCGCCGCCCAGCGTGAAAGCGAGCAGCAGTGCGATGCCGACGACAGCATCAAGCATGCCGATGCGAGTCTTGGCGTCGGTATAGTCGGCGGCCTTTTCATGGTCTGCCGGCGTGATGCGGTCGGCAAATTCCGCAGGGACGCGGTTGCGATGGGCCCTGACATGCCCGATGTGTCGCGTCGCCAGCCAAAGGCGCAGGGCGATGGCGAGGACGAGTGCGACGAGAAAAGCAACAGTGAAAGAGTGCATGGGGGTAAGGATGACCGGTTATGCGACAATTGGTGACTGAAGCACGATTCTACACGCCACACTTGGTGTCACAGTGCGCCACAGCGCGCCACAGCGCTTTACTGCGATGCTGCAACAATGCTGCCGTGACAGCCGAAAGGACATGCCCAAATGCCGCAGGATCAGAACCATCTCGTCTGGCTGGACATGGAGATGACCGGGCTCAACCCGGATACCGACCGCATCATTGAAGTGGCGATGATTGTCACCGACGCCAACCTGGTGACCGTGGTCGAGGCGCCGGTGCTGGTGGTGCATCAGGATGATGCCGCGCTGGATGCCATGGATGCCTGGAACAAGGGCACGCATGGCCGCTCCGGACTGATCGACAAAGTCAGGGTCTCAATCCTGAGCGAGGCGGAGGCCGAGGCGCAGATGCTGGCCTTTCTTGCGCAGCATGTGCCGATCCGCACCTCGCCAATGTGCGGCAATTCGATCTGCCAGGATCGTCGGTTCATGGCGCGCTGGATGCCGAAGCTCGAGGCCTATTTCCATTACCGCAACCTTGATGTTTCCACGCTCAAGGAACTGGTCAAGCGCTGGAAGCCGGAGCTGGCCAAGGGACTGACCAAGCATGGCAAGCACGAGGCGCTGGCCGACATCCAGGAGTCGATCGAGGAATTGAAGTACTACCGTGAGCACTTCCTGAAGGTCTGACGCTGCGCGGATTCAGTGCTGCCCGCGTTCCGCTTCAATGCGCGCCATCAGCGCGCGGGTGGAGGGATCGAGAGTTCCGGGTTCTCCATCCTGGATCGCTTTCGCCAGTTCCTTGCCCAGCTCCACGCCCCACTGGTCGAAGGAGTTGATGCCGAGCAGCACCCCTTCGGCAAAAACCTTGTGCTCGTAAAGCGCGACCAGCATGCCCAGGGTGCGGGGGGTGATCTGGTCCATCAACAGCGTGCTCGAAGGGCCGTTGCCGGGTGACGCACGATGCGGGTCGGAGAACGGTGATCCCGCCATCAGCGCAGCGCCCTGGGCAAGAGCGTTGGCGACCAGCATGCGTTGCGCGTTGCCATCCTCGGCGGTGCTGCCATCCGTGGCTGCGCGTATCGGGACGATGAAATCGACCGGCACCAGATGCGTTCCCTGCAACAGCAACTGGTGGAAGGAGTGCTGGCTGACCGTGCCGGCGGTGCCCCAGAGCACCGGAGAGGTCGGATAATCTACGACTTGTCCGTCACGGTTGACCCGCTTGCCGTTGGATTCCATCTGCAACTGCTGCAGGTAGGCCGGCAACTCGCGCAAGTCTTCGCTATAGGGCAGCACGGCACTGGTTTCAGCGCCGAAGAATGCGGCGTACCAGACCGACAGCAGTGCCATGGTCGCGGGCATGTTCCGCTCCAGCGGTGCCTCGCGGAAATGCCGGTCCATGATGTGGCCGCCTTCAAGCATCGCTTCGAAGGCCTGCGGACCTGCGGCGATGGCGATCGGCAGGCCGACCGCAGACCATATCGAATAGCGTCCACCCACCCAGTTCCACATCGGGAATATTTGTTCTGGCGTGATGCCGAAGGCCGCAGCTTTATCGGTGGCTGCCGTTACCGCCGTGAAATGGGCGGCTAGTCCGGGCGTATCGCCCAGCACAGCGGCGAGCCAGATACGGGCGCGTCTGGCGTTCGACATTGTCTCGACCGTGGTGAAGGTCTTGGAGGCGACGATGAACAGCGTTGTTGCCGGATCGAGGCCCTCCAGTGCGGCATCCAGGTCAGCCGGATCTGCATTGGCAGCGAAGCGCACACGCAGGTCCGCGGGTGCGCAGGTGCGCAGCGCACGGACCGCCATGCGTGGCCCCAAGTCCGATCCGCCCACGCCGAGGTTCACCACGCTGCGGATTGCTTTTCCGGTGACTCCCTTGATCCGGCCATCGCGCAGCGCGGCGGCAAAAGCCAGCATACGCGCGCGGGTTTCGCGCACCAGCGGCATGACGTTGCGTTCCGGGCCTACGGAAAAGGTGTCGGCATCCGAGCGCAAGGCCATGTGCATGGCTGCGCGGTTCTCGGTGTTGTTGACCTTTTCGCCCGCGAACAGCCTGTTGATCCAGCCGGGGACATCGGCTTGTTGTGCCAGTGCCAGCAGCAGCCGGTGCGTTTCAACGGTGATACGGTGCTTGGAGTAGTCGAGGAACAGGCCGTCCAGTCCGATGGCGCAGCGCTGCACGCGTTCAGGATCAGCGGCGAAAAGCTCGCGCAGGTGGTGCGTGGCCATGTCGCGCTGATGTGTGGTGAGCGCTTTCCACGCCGGGCTGGATTTCAGTTTTGACGGTTCTGCTTTAGACATGCCGGGGCTTGCTTTCATTCACGGACATACAGCCGATAGCGTTCACGGTCGCGCGGGCGGTTACCTTCCCACACGCGCCGCCAGCCCGCGTCGAGCCGGTCTGCTGCACTGCTGTCGCGCGTGCTGGCCTGAACCAGCAACAGGGGGCAGGCGCTGCGCGCGTGGATTTCCAGTCGGCGTGTCACGATATTCGCATGATAGTCAAAGGCGGCCCGCTGTGCCTCACCAAGGCCGCGACTGTCGATGCAGCGTGCAGCCGGAGCGGTTTTTTTTACCGCCGCAGCGAGCGAGCGGGCCACGGGTTGGTAGGTCTTGCCGTAATCGACCCAGGGCAGCCACAGCGTCATGGCGAGTCCCCATGCCAGCGTTACGCCGCCGGCCCAGAACGCCGTGCTTCGATGCAGGGACCGCTCGCTGCGCCACAGCAGCACTATCCAGCATGCAGTGAGAGCAAGTGCGATGGTGAATGCCAGGAAGTCGAACTGCGGCACGTAACCGGGCTCCAGCTTGGAGAAGTTCAGCGCAATGCGGCCCGGGAAGCCGCTCATCATGGCGAACCAGCCCAACCACACCAGGCCGGCCGCCACCGTGAAGGTCATGCCACCAAACCAGGCCAGTGCATTGGCCGCGCCGCGCCGTAGTGCCGGTACGCCGGCACCGGCCGCCAGGGCCAGTGTCAGCATCAGCGGCATGACATGCACCTCATTTACCGTGCGTGTGAAGGCGAAGGCTGCCAGCGATGCGATTACTGCAGCACACAGTAACAGGATGGGGTTGTTGCGCAACCGGTGCCGCCGTTCCCGCAGGGCCCAGAAAGCCAGCGGCCAGGCCGGCCAGGTTGCCCATGAAAGCAATTGCAGCTGGTTCAGCGCTCTGCCCCAGCTGGGCGCCGAGAACACCGCCAGTTGTTTTTCCCGCCAGAGTTCGGGAAAGGCCGCGCCGTGTGTTCGTAGAACCGCATACCAGGCGATGGTTGAAGCGAGTAGGAGGACCAGGCCGGTGGCAATGAAGCGCAGGTAGTCGCGTGTGCGCCAGTCAGAACCCATGGCAGGGGCGACAAGAACTGCAACCAGGATGGGAACCAACGGCACTGGGCCCTTGCTCCAGAATGCGATGGCGATTCCGGCGCCAAACCACAGGCCGCCGCGCAGCACCGAGGCACGAAAGCGCGCCAGACCGAACCAGGCCATGGCAACGCCGGCCAGCGCGCCGTTCTCGGCCAGCACCTCATGCGCATGCACGAAGAGTCCAAGGGTGCCGATCAGGATTAGCGCCGCGCCGTCACCTTCGATACGGCTGCCACTGGAGGGGTCTGTCTCTCTGCCGAAGAACTCGCGGCCGGCGGCACGTGCAAACCACAGCGTGGCCGCGATGCAGATGGCGCTGGCGATGCGTGCGCCCTCATGCGGCTCGAGCACAAAGGAAAGTAGCTTGGCGCAGGCCGCAGCGAGCGCGTAGAACAGCGGGCCATCCTCTAGATAAAGCTCTCCGGCCAGACGCGGAAACAGCCAGGCATCCGCGGAACCAGCGGCGAACATGCCATGCATGATACCGATGCCGATCGCGTCCTCGGTTTTCCAGGGGGCATGGCCGATCAGGCCGAGCACGCAATAGACGAGTGCCAGCAAGGTGAGTGCAGCAGCAGGCAGTGGCAGGGGGATGGCCAGCCAGCCGGGGATGCGGAGTCGATGTGTGCCGCGATTCATCCGGTAGATCACATCAGGGGTTCACGGTGGTCCGGAAACGAAAAAGGCAGCCTGGGCTGCCTTTTTCGGATTTGCCTATGAGAACCAGGCGATCAGGCCGCCGCCGCGGGTGCTTTTGCCTTGCCCTTGGTGGCGTATTTCTGGCGGAACTTCTCGACGCGACCAGCAGTATCCACCATTTTCTGCTTGCCGGTGTAGAACGGATGGCAGGAGGCGCAGACTTCCACATGCAGGGCTTTGCCCAGCGTGGAACGGGTGATGAAGGTATTCCCGCAGGAGCAGGTTACCGGCGTGTCGTTGTATTCCGGATGTCCTTCAGCTTTCATTATCCTAAGTCCTTGATTGGTTGTGCCGATGCAGTAGCCTGGCGGACAATCCCAACAGGCACGAAAGGGCGCAGATTATCCCAGATATTGCCCGCCCGGGCAAGTTGGGTGCATCGGTCAATGTGGTGCCGC
>CAMCYY010000052.1 GCA_945885335.1 Bordetella parapertussis | reverse complement strand
GGTCAAGACGCCTGAGGTGGTGAAGCGTCTGTCGGTGGAGACCGACCTCGTCGGCAGCACACCTGCCGAGTTCGCTCGCCATGTGAACGCCGAGACGGAACGCTGGCGCGTGCTGATGAAGACCATCGGCGTCACGCTGGACGAGTGAGTGTCGTGGTCCTGATCAATGTGTTGCCTGCCGCCAGGGAGGCTGCCCACACATTGAAGGAACGGGGCATTCTGTAGCGGCGCTGAGGGGCGCGCACGGCCCACGCTTGCGCGCCTGGGGTCAGCGTGCATCGAAGTGAGGCAACTCGGGTCGATTCAAAGGGCGGATCGTCATTGAGAGCGGGGAATCTTTGCCAGAGACCGCGTGATTGACCGCCTCTAGGGACGGCGATACCGTCGCGGATCGGGAAAAAGGTGGTTTGAAATTCCTATACGCAAGACTGCGCAATAACCAGCGAAACCCATAGTGACTGTTGTCAGGAGCATCTACCGCCCCAAATGCACCTTCCTGTCCATTTTGGGCAACGAGAAAACATTGAGGCTCTGATATATGGATCGCTTTCTCCAGCGAAACCGCCTGCGGCCGATTGCTTCCATTATCGAAGTAAAGAAGGCGTTCACCATCCGAGCGCAGTATCAGGGCTATGCGTGGCGGGGTTTCATAATCTTCCTGAGTCACACGATGTAATGCCTGGCCCTTGCCGCCATCTGAATCCCGCGCCCCATCCCCTGCACCCACATCGGGTTTCATGCATCGCGATGCAAGGCCCCGACAACTTTTCGAGGGCGGCACGATCAAGGCTTGTCGATCCCAGCCGGAATCCCAGCGCTCTGGGGACTTCTATGGGCGTGATTTCGGTATACGGCGGCGGAAAATTATGCAGTACAAGTTTGCAGTCAAACGGCACCCGTTTGATCCCGCAAAGACTGCCCAGCAACCACAGGATCCGGTTGTTCCCCAGCTGCACAATGCCTCGCCACAGGTCAACTTGCGTCTGCTTGGTGCCGTGTGCCTTGGAGATCGTATCGCCCGGGCTGATCCATTTGCGGGATGCCAGATTTCGACAGTGGCGATCATATTCACATGACACAACGAACGTCATGATTGCATGTGAACCGCCTGCGGCGCAGCCGTACTTCTGGGCAGGCGTTTGAAGTATTACCCGAAAAACGAAATCGAACAATACCAAAACTGGAACGGTCAGAGCATTGGCGGCTATTTCAGAATTACCGAAATAGCCGCTGATGCGGTGGAGATTGGGGTGAGTATTCCGCCTTTTTTATGGATACTAATCCGCCCGCGCCCCCGACTCCCTGACCACCTGCCCCCACTTCGGGATCTCGGTTCGCACCAACGCTGCAAACTGCTCCGGCGTGCTGGTCACCGGATCGACGCCGGCCACGATCAGCTTGGCGCTGACCTCAGGCGCCCGCACGGCCTCAATGAGCGCGCGATTCAGCGTATCGATGATGGGTTTGGGCATCCCAGCTGGCCCGACCACGCCGAACCAGACGACTGCCTCGTAACCGGGAACAGTATCGGCGATGGGCGGGATGTCGGGCAGCGCCTGGTGGCGCTGGGTGGTTGTCACGCCCAGCGGCCGCAGCTTTCCGCCGCGCAGCAACTGAATGGCCGAGGATATGCTCGCGGTTGTGACCTGCAACCGCCCTGACATGAGGTCGGTCAGCAACTCGCTGGCGCCCTTGTACGGAACGTGCGTCACCTTGATGCCCGCCATCATGCTGAACAACACGGCCGACAGGTGCACCGTGGTACCGGGACTGCTGTGGCCGATGTTCATCTCGCCGGGTTTCGATTTGGCCAGCGCAATCAATTCGCTCACGCTGTGCACGGGCAGTCCCGGTGTCACCACCAGTACATTGGCGCTGGTGCCGCACATGCCGATAAAACTGAAATCCTTTACCGAATCGTATGGCAGCTGCGAGTAAAGGGTGGCATTGATCGCATGCGCGGAGGATGTCGCCAAGATCGTGTATCCGTCGGGTTTGGCGTTCCTGACGATACCGGTGGCGATCATACCGCCCGCGCCGGGCCGATTGTCGACCAGCACGCTTTGCTTGAAGCTTTCCGCCATGTGCGGCACGAACAGGCGCACGATGATGTCAGCGGCGCTGCCTGGCGCCACGATCACCACCAGACGAATGGGGCGAACGGGAAAATTCTGGGCATGCGCCGGAAAAGCCACGGCGAGGGACAGCGCAAAACCGATTGTGGCAACGAAATATCGCATGCTTCCTCTGGGAAACAGGTAGAAACGAATGGTAATGGATTGATCCGGTATAGATGAGATCAGCAAAGCGAAGCGACCATCTGCGTGCGCCTGGCAGGGAAGTTGCCGGGCACTGTTCAGATCCTAGTCCAGCGCCGGGGCCTTGATGTGGCGACCCTCTTGCAAACATGAAGTACGAACCAACCGTGTGGCGGAGCAAAGTATCCACGACCCCATGGACATGGTCAAGCAGGCTTTCGCCAGCCTGACATGGAGAAGGCATGAATGACGCAGGGTAGCCGCCGCTGCGGCAGCTAGGGAAGCACTGAACAAGTGGGCTGTGCCCCCTTGTATATCCCCCACGTCGGAGGAAACATTTGAACGGCGATCCTCGATTCGAGACTTGATCAGTGTTTCCTTAGCAATAAACGTCAGCTAGGCTCATCTTGAATCGCCGCGGGTTTCGTGGAGGCCATTTGACCTTGCCCCTGAATTCCGGAGTTCTTAGCCGGACCATTATGTGGCCTTCTTCAACTGCTCCGCGAACCAGTTATTCTCGAGCCGCATCGGGCTGATGTAGCCCAACGTCGATTGAAGCCTTCTGTGATTGTAGAACGTCAACCAGTCAATCACCTCGTCCATCGCCTGGCATTGGGTGTCAAAGCGCATGCCATGCAACCGACCCACCTTCAATGAACCCCACAAGCTCTCGGTGGGCGCATTGTCCCAGCAGTTTCCCTTGCGACTCATCGAGCAGACCATGCCGTATGCCTGGCTTATTCATCCAGCTTGATGTCATTGTCTTGCACGATCTTTTTCCAGTAGGCCAGCTCATAGTCGAATTGCTTGCGAAAGGCCGCGGGTGAGCTGGTGACCGGAACGCTGCCCAACTTGCCCACCTGCTGGAGCACATCCGGAGCGCGAACCGCCGCGGCGAATTCCGCGTTCAGCAGATTGACGATGGGCGGCGAAGTGCCGGCAGGGGCAAAGACACCCAGCCAGGTTGGATAATCGATGTTGAACCCCTGCTCATGGGTGGTTCTGACATCAGGCATTAGGGCGGCGCGGTTCGGCCCGAGCACGGCAATGGCCCTGAGTTTGCCTGCCTTGATCTGCGGTATGGCTCCGAGCATGGATCCCGGATACACGTGCGTTCGTCCGGCGACGAGGTCGATCTGCCCCTGTGCAATGCCCTTATAGTGCACCGGCGAGATCTTGATGTTTAACGCATTGGCGAGCGCCGCGCAGGCTATGTGCGAAATGCTTCCGGCGCCCGACGTATTGCAGTTGAGAAACCCAGGATTGGCTTTCCCATACGCGACCACATCCTGGAGGGTGTTGACGTTGGGAAGTGCAGCCAGACTGGTCATGACAATTGTCGGCCGGTCGGTCAGCTGGATGATGGGAACCAGGGTCCTTGCCGCCGCTTCACTGACCTCCTTGTAGAAATTCGGGATGACCGTGATACCTGCATTGGTGATCAACAAGGTGTGGCCGTCGTTGTGCGCTTTGATGACATAGCTGATTCCAATAGAGCTGCCGGCCCCGGCCCTGAAATCGAAAACGATCGGCTGCTTCAGTCGGGCCGACACCTTCTCTGTATAGAAGCGCGCCTCGCTGTCAACGCTTCCGCTCCCCGCGAACGGGACCACTGCACTGATCGGCTTGGAGGGATAGGTTTGTTGGGCAATGGCAGCTTGCGATAGGCAGACTGTTGCTAACACTATGCGAACCAGCTGGAGTTTTGACTTGAACATTGAATGGTTCCTTTGGTCTGGTTCCGGAGGAAGATTTCCGCAGACACTACAAGCTCGCAGATCGAGCGGTGAAGGCGGTTGGTGAAGGGGCATCTGACTAAGGTATTTCTAATTATCGCATAGTGCGATATTATTCGCAGATGCGTCTGATTAGCAATAAAGCCCTGCGCGAGTTCGCGCTTCGGCATCGGTCTTCCGGCCAGCCATTGCAGGCCTGGCGCAAGCTGATCGAGGGAAATACCTTCCAAAGGTACGCCGATCTGAAGCGGGTGTTCAATTCGGTGGATAAGGCTGGTAATTTCTATGTGTTCGACATCGCTGGAAACCATTTCCGATTGATTGCTGCGATCCACTTCAACACACAAACGCTTTACGTGCGTGCGGTATTGACCCATGCCGAATACGACAATTGGAGGCCATGATGGGTGCCAATGAAATGGACAAGATTGCAAAACGCTACCAGGCGTTGTGTGAGCTTGTGCCGCTCAAGCCCATTGTCCGGAAGGCCGAGTATGACGCGGCGGTTGGGCATTTGAACCGCCTGCTGGATGCCGGTGGCGCGAATCAGGCGCATCCGCTGGCCGGTCTAGTTGAGTTGCTGGGAGAGGTGATCCATTCCTACGAGAAGCGCCAGGCGCCAATGCCGGACGCCGAACCGGGAGAAGTGCTGCGCTACCTGATGGATGAGTACGGACTGAAGCAATCCGATCTGTCCGATATTGCCTCGCAGGGCACGATCAGCGACATACTTTCAGGGCGTCGGGAGATCAGCAAGGCGCTGGCGAAGAAAATGGCGGCGAGGTTTCAGGTGTCGGCGGGGGTGTTTCTGTAAGCGGAGTGGGAATGTGCATCACGCCTCCGGCGATCGCCAACGAGCGGCTCAAGGAAGATGCGGCGGGTAACGTCGTGCTGCAATTGAAGGGCCCCTGCCGCGCTGCCCATCTTAGTTGCACCCGGTCAACGTGGTAGCATCGTTTTCAGAACATACCTGAAATCGCGGATTTCCATTTCGACAAAGGACTTTGAGTGCAATCACCTCGCCAATCCCTGTGTAAAAAAGCAGTTTTAGCAGTATTGAGTACATTATTTTTGGCGCTGCCGGCGCCTGGCGCGCTTGCCCAGGGCAAGCCGGCAGCCGGCGCCGACTATCCGAACCGATCGGTCAAGTTCCTCATTGCGCAGGCCCCCGGCGGCAACGCCGACTTCATCGCCCGGCTGGTCGCGGCAAAACTGGGCGAAGCGATGGGGCAGTCCTTTGTCACCGACAATCGCCCCGGCGCCGGCGGTATTCCCGCAACGGACGCCACCGCCAAGGCGAGTCCGGATGGCTACACGATGCTCCTGACCGGCAGCGCATTCGGAACCAACCCGGGGCTGTACCCCAGCCTGCCCTATGATCCGCTGAAGGATCTCGCCCCCATCACCATGCCGTCGAACGCGCCCAATATGGCGGTGGTGACGCCGTCGCTGCCGGTGCGCAACATCAAGGAACTGGTCGACCTGGCGCGGGTCCGGCCGGGTGAACTCAATTTCGGATCTTCTGCCAACGGCGGCTCCACGCACCTTGCCGGTGAACTGCTGAAAGTGATGGCCGGCATTAGCATGACGCATGTGCCCTACAAGGGCGCGGCGCCGGCCCTGACCGACCTGATCGCCGGACGTATCCAGTTGAGCTTCGCCACCTTTCCCTCGGTAATGGGGCATGTCCGCTCCGGCAAGTTGCGCGCCATCGCCGTGACCAGCGCCAAGCGCTCGGGTGCCGCGCCCGAGTTGCCGACCATCATCGAAGCGGGCTACCCCGGATTCGAAATGGGCACGTGGCAGGGCATCTTCACCACCGCCGGCACGCCCAAACCCGTCATCGACCGGCTCAATCGCGAGATCATCAGGGCCATGCGCTCCCCCGACGTGCTCAAGCGGCTCGCCGAAGAAGGCGCCGAGCCGGTCGGTAATTCGCCGGAAGAATTCGCGCAATGGCTGAGAGTGGAAATTCCGAAGTGGACCCAATTCATCAAGACGCTCGGCATCAAGGTTGATTGATGCCATCTCTAGTAATTTCAATATTGTCATTTCGAGCGAAGCGAGAAATCCGCTTTTCGTATTGCGCAAGGCAGACTCTTCGGCCTACGGCCTCAGAATGACAATTTTTAGAGATCCCCTGATGCCATCGCCTTCTCACGCCATCGCCTTCGTGTCTGCCGCCGCCGCGGGCTACGCGGCCACGGTGGGCATCATGAGCGCGCTGTTCCGGCGCGACGCACGGGCGAGGGCGACTACGTGGACGTGTCCATGCTGGAGGCCTCGCTCGCCCTGATGAGCGTCACCGCCATCGACGTGCTCAACGCCGGCTTCGAGTCGCGCCGCGTGGGCAACCGGTCGCTGACCAACCAGCAGGCCAACGACATCTTCCTGTGCAGCGACACGCACATTCTTATCGCCGCCAGCCAGACCACGGCGCGCGGGCTGTATCACCGCTTCGAGGACGTGCCGGGCCTATGGCCGGTGTCCGTGCCGCTCACGCCCTACAAGCTGACTCATGTGCTCGCCGAGGCGACGACACCGCCGCCGCGGCTGGGCGCGCCTGCTCAAGCGCGTGTTCGACCTGGACCTCGAACACTGCCCGCAGTGCGGGGGCGACATGAAGATCATCGCCGCCATCGAGGAGCCGGAGGTGATCGCAAAGATCCTTATGCACCTGCGCTTGCCGGCCCGCGCACGGCCCACGCTTACGCGCCTGGGGTCAGCGTGCGTCGAAGTGAGGCAACTCGGATCTATTCAGGGGCGAATCGTCATTGAGAGCGGGGTATCATTGCCGGAGACCGCGTGATTGACCGCCTCTTGGGACGGCGATACCGATCGCGGATCGGGAAAAAAGTGGTTTGAAATTCCTATACGCGTCAGATTGCCAAAACTTCGGGGGCTGGGTGGTCCGGCGCAACGATGACGTCGCGAATCGGCCGATAACGCAAATCACGGCAAAACCCGCTTTAGGCCCCCCACATCCCCAAAACAAAAGGCCGCTCCCGTTGGGAAGCGGCCCCTGGCCGGTTCATCCCCCACCTGCCGCAGGACGAACCTGTTGCCTGACAATTTCCAGGCTTCGAACCTCAGCCCTTCAGCTTCAGCAATCCCGCCTTCACCAGGCCGGCGCGGATCTCTTCCTTCTTCGCCGCCGTGGCGCTGATCGCCGGCGGGCGCACCCATGAGGACTGCAGCTCACCCAGTTGCACCAGCGCTTCCTTGTTCGAGGAAGTCGAGCTGATGGGAGTGCGCTGGAGCTGGTATTCGTAGATGCTGTTCATCAGCGGCGCGCAGAAATTGTTGTGGATTTCGTTGGCCTTCTGCGCCGAGCCGTCGATGGCCTCGTGCACCAGTTCCACCCACTTCTCCGTGCCCACCACGCTGATGCCCAGCAGGGCGCCGGGTGCCTTGTATAGCAGCATGCCCAACAGGCCTGGCGCATCACAGGCGGCCATCACTGCCACCTTGTCACCCACTGCAGCCGTCACCGCGTCATGCACTTCGGCGTACTTGGTAGGCGTAACCGAAGCGGCCTTGATGCCCACCACGTTCTTCAGCGGGGCGATTTTCGCCAGGGCTGCCGGCGAATAGGCGCAGCCGGTGGCGTCGGGGTACTGGAACACGATCATGGGCAGATCGACTTCGCGGTCCATGCGCTCGAACACGGTGTACACCGCATCCGGGTTGTGGGCCAGATGACGGTAGGGCCGCACATCGAACATGGGCAGCACCAGCAGCGCATCGGCGCCCGCGGCCTTGGCGGCCAGGCCCTCGCGCACCAGGTGCGAAATGGATTGGCCGTGGATGCCCGCCACCACCTTCTTGTCCTTGGGCACCACCTTGCGCGCGGTGGCCACCACGCCGGCGGCCTCCTCGGTGGAGAGCGTGAGGATTTCGCCGGCATGGCCGTTCACGGCCACGCCGTACAGGCCCTTGGTGGAGCCGACGCGGGCGATGTGCTGTTCCAGGTTCTTCTGGTTGATGGAGCCATCCGCATTGAATGGGGTGACAGTTGCAGAAATCAGACCGCGAATATCCATGGCTAGTCCTTAAAGATGAGTGCAGTCGTTGAAGAAGAGTTTGAGGTCATTCAGCCTGGATGCCGGCTGCCAGAATCACCTTGCGCCATTTCTCGTATTCCGAAATCTGATATTTCATCAGTTCGTCGGAAGTGGTGGGGAAAGGGATGCTGCCCGCGTTGAGCAGGTAATCCTTGACCCTGGGGTGGTCCAGCGCCGCCACCACAAGCTGGTTGGCTCGCGTGACCACATCCTTCGCCGTGCCCGCGGGCATCCATGCGCCGAGCCAGAATGACCACTCATAGTTGGCAACACCCGCCTCATGCATGGTGGGAACGTCCGGCAGCAGCGGCCAGCGCTGGCGTCCGGAGACGGCCAGCGTGCGAACCTTGCCCGCCTTCACCATGGGCATGATGACCCCGAGGTTGACCATCATGAAATCCAGGCGGCCTGCCACCAGATCAACCGTTGACTGGGGTACGGTCTTGTAGGGGACGTTGGTGAAATTCGCGCCGGTCAGCAGCTTGTAGTACTCGACTGCCGCCTGCGACGAGGAACTGCCGTGGCCGAAAGTGAGCTTGCCGGGGTTCTTCTTGGACAGGGCCGTCAATTCGGCAATGCTGTTTGCCGCCACCTGCGGATGCACCACCGCGAGAATCACCCCCTGCGAGACACCACTCACCGGGACGAAGTCCTTCACGTAGTCATACGGCAGGGTCTTGTACAGCGACTGATTGGCGGCATGGGTCGAGTTGGTCCCGATCAGGATGGTGTAACCGTCCGGAGTGGCCTTGGCGACGTATTCAGCTGCCAGGATGCCGTTGGCGCCCGGCCGCGGCTCGACGATGACCGGCTGCTTGGTCATTTCCGAAATCTCGTTGCCCAGGGCACGTGCAGTGGTCTCGGGAAAACCCACGCCCATGGCGATCAGCCGTTGCGGCTTGGAAGGATAGGCCTGTGCGATTGCAGTGCCCGCCTGGCCCAGCAACATCACCTGAACAGCCGCAAGCGCAGCCATTTTTCCGATAAATGCGATTTTCATGATGTCAGCAACTCCTCAATTCCAGTATGTCGATCTGATTCTGCCGGGCTGCGGCCAGTGTGCGACCAGCGCAGCCCTAATGGCCCAATCGCCCGATTCTAAAACAAAAATCCTCGGGGACAGGCAGGCCGTTCACTTTGCGTTCCTTGCTGCATCGCCGTCGCGATACCACTGAGAATGAAATGACCCGATGGCATTCCGCTCTTTTCAATGTCCAGTGTCACAGGTCATTGCCGGAGAACCGGCCTACGCCGCAACCTGACCCGGGTCGAAGGGATCAATCGGGGGCATGCGCCGGGCAATCAGTTCCCCGGCGATGCGTCCCGACGTCATGGCCCAGGCCAGGTGCAGGCCGTGACCCTTGAGGGCCATGCCGCCTTGGCCGATGCCGCCCACGGCATACAGGCCGTCCAGGGGCTGGCCGTCCTCGCGCAATACCCGGCATTGTTCGTCCACGGCAAGGCCGCCTTCGGTGATGGTCAGCATGGCGCGCACCGGGCCGAGTGCAAACACCGGCCCCTGCTGCAGATCCTTCAGCGATGTTGCGAGTTTGTCCGCATCCAGCCCCAGCTTAGCGGCCAGTGGCCCGACCCCGGGCGCGGCGTGGACCAGATCGGGTCTGCCTTTCTGGTAGTCCGAGAAATAGGCAAAGGCGATTCCCGGCGCGGTTGAGATGTAATACGGATAGGCATTGAACTGCGCCGCGATTTTTGCGTCGAGCACAATGTATCCAGAGGCCTCGCGTGCAGCGGAGAGCGCACTGGCACCCTGGTCCGTGGCGAGGCGCGCGCCATCCAGATCCACCAGCACTGCGCCCTGCTTGTAGAGCTTCTCGGTCGGCGACATGTGGGCCACCAGCAGTGAAGTCACCAGCGGCTTGAGCATCCACTTCGGGGCATGCTTTAAGAAGAGGGCACCCAGGCGCGCGAGCCAGGTCCATGAAGGCAGCCTGTCGATAAATCCCTGCTGCTGCGCGCTCGGGAAACGGAACTGCGGCCCGATCACCACATCCATGTTGTGAAGTGCCGCGCCAATGCGCTGCGCCAGTTGCAGGCCATCTCCGGTATTGTCCGGATTGACCGGAATCGCAGTGGCTGCCGCCCGGTGCAGATGGGTTTCGCGCAGGGCCTTGCTGCCGGCAAAGTCGCCGGTCGCAAGGATCACACCGCGGCTTGCTTCAAGGCGCCGTCGCACGCCCTCCCGGGAGTACTCCACGCCAATGACTCTGCCATCGGCGCCGGTGAGCAGTTCATGGACCTCGGCCTGCAACCGGATATCCACCCCTGCACGCCGGGCGGCCTGCGTGAGCTTGAGCACATACATGCGCGAGCCAGGCACTGCGTTGTGCATGCGCGGCACACGATTGGGCGGCTCCGGGAAGGGGCCGGAAAATACCATGCCCATCTCCTCCAGCCATTGCACCGTGGTGGCAGCTTCGGCGGCAAGCACATAGCGCAGCTTCGGATTGTCGCGCGCGGCGAATTCGGGCACGAAGCCCATCATGTCCACGCGGAAGTGATCGATGTTGTCCTCGATGCCCGCGCGCTTCTGCAGGCGCGTGCCGGCAGCGCAGATCGATCCGACCGACCAGCGCGTGGTTCCGCCCAACTGGGGGCATTTTTCCAGCAGGACCGTGCGCATGCCGCGCGATGCAGCCGATACGGCTGCGGCAAGTCCCGCGCCGCCGCCGCCCAGCACAATGACATCGGCGTTCTCGGTGGATGGCTGGTTCGGGGTCATATGCACTTTCTTCTTCCGGGGCGTGCCGTGAGATACTTTGGAGCAGCTTTTAACTCCAGGGCGAGCGCGAATTATACTTTCGCCCCGCACTCTGACACCCTCGTTTCCGTCAACAACATTTCATCAACAGCGCTTTCGCCCATCTCTCAGCATGTCTGATCTGAATCGCATCATCGTCTGCGGCGGCGGTCTCTCCGGCTTGGTCGCGGGCATCACGGCCCTGCAGGCGGGCGTGCCTGTCACCCTTTTCGAGAAGGCGCCCGAGCCCGGCGGCAATGCGGCCATCTCGGGCGGCGTCATCTGGGCACTCAATGAATATGAGCGCATACGCGCCGACATTCCCGATGGCGATCCGGTTCTGCAATGGCTGGTCTATGAGAATGTCGATGCAGCTCTTGGCTGGCTGGAGTCCCAGGGCGCAAAGCTCAGTGCCTATGAAGAGCGCCGCGAACTCGGGCGTCGCGAACGGCGCATGGCGCCAACGCAGGCCATTGCCGCGCTGGTCGCGCGCTTTGAGCAACTGGGCGGCGTGCTGCGTACCGGCTCTGCGCTCGAATCGCTGATCACCGAAGGCGGTGCGGTGTGCGGTGCGCGCATCGTCAACGGCGAAGTCACGCAGGATGAAGCGGCGGGCGCAGTCATCATTGCCACCGGCGGTTTCCAGGGCAATCCGGAACTGCTCGCGCGCTATGTCGTGCGCGATCCGGACCAGCTCTACCTGCGCGGCAATCCCTGGAGCACGGGTGATGGTCTGCTGGCTGCCATGCAGGTGGGCGCTTCCGCCTCGGGAGGCCTGGATACCTTCTACGGCCACGCGCTTGCCGCACCACCGGCACGCTTTTCGAAACTGGAATTCCGCGACTACACGCAGTGGTATGGTCAGCAAGCCGTGGCCGTCAACCTGCGGGGTGAGCGCTTTGCCGACGAATCCGATGGTAGTTCGGAGCACGCGCTCAACCAGCGCCTTGCCCAGCAGCCGCAGGGCCGCGGCTTCTACATCGTGGATCAGGACCAGTATGAATCACCGGCCGTTCGCGGCAAGGAATTGCTCACCCGCGTGATCATCGAGCGGGCCCGCGCTGCGAAAGCACCGCTGGTCGTAGCCGGGTCACTCGAAGAACTGTGCGGTGGATTGGCAGCGCATGGCGTGCCGCCTGCACGATTGCTGCAGACGCTGACCGAATACCAGCGCCTGATCGGCAGCGGTGCAGCCGATGAACTCGTGCCGCCGCGCAAAGCGAACCGCATTGGCCTGTCGCGTCCGCCGTTCTATGCCGTGGGCGTGCGGGCTTCGATCACCTTCACGATGGGCGGGCTGCGCATCGACGAATGCGGCCGGGTCTTGCGGCGCGCCGGTAGCAGTTCACCTCTTGCAGACCTGCCGCCGGAGCGATTGACCGCGACCCTGCACTCCGGCGTTCTCGCCATCGGATCGGATTACCGTCAGAGCGCCATCAGGGGTCTCTATGCGGCGGGCACTGATGCCGGCAATATCTGTCACTTCGGTTACATGGGTGGATTGGGACCGGCGCTGGTGACCGGACGCACCGCCGGCGCCAATGCAGCCGATTTCCTGCAAGCCTGAATCAGGTGGATAGCAAAGGCCGGCTGAACCGGATTTCTGCGTGCGCGCTGCGCCGACTGCGCGCACGAGAAGCTGGTGGCGTTCTCCTGCAAGCGGCGCGGGTTTTGCCCCTCGTGCGGCGCGCGGCGCATGGCCCAGAGCGCTGCGGTCCTTGTCGATGAGGTGATCCCGCGGGTGCCTGTGCGGCAATGGGTACTGTCGTTTCCGATCGGGCTTCGCATCCTCTTTGCCGCACGGCCCGAGCTGCTCACGCCGGTGCTGCGCCTCATCCACCGCGTCATCGCGGGGTTTTTGCTCAAGCAGGCGGGCCTGAAACGCGCCACAGCCGATACCGGCGCGGTCACCCTGATCCAGAGATTCGGCTTGGCCGCCAACCTGAACATCCATCTGCACTGCCTGGTGTTCGATGGCGTGTATCGGCGTACCGGGGGCGAACCGGTCTTCCAGGAGGTGCGCGCCCCCAGCCGCGATGAGCTGGCGGGTTTGCTCGACAAGAGCATCGCGCGCCTGCTCAAAACGCCGACCCGCCGGCGCTTTATCAGGCAGCCTGATCCTCAAGGAAACAACGGTTCTGCACCGGGGCTGAGGATCCCGCCCGGCCCACGCTCGCATGCCGGGGGTCAGCGGGCATCGAAGTGAGGCAACTCGGGTCGATTCAAAGGGCGGATCGTCATTGAGAGCGGGGTATCATTGCCGGAGACCGCGTGATTGACCGCCTCTTGGGACGGCGATACCGATCGCGGATCGGGAAAAAGGTGGTTTGAAATTCCCATGGAAACACTGAACAAGTCTTGTTCAGTGTTTCCATAGACATGAATTACAGCCCTTCCTATACTTCCGTGCCACTAAAAAAGGAGGCTGTACCATGAAAAACTCAGACAAGAAAGGGATGCAGACGCTCTTCAAAGAGCTGCTACTCATTCCGGCAATAGCGCTTTTCGCGCTTTCTACCGCTGCGTCGGCAGCCGAACCGCCGGTCTATCCGAACAAGCCCATCCGCTTCGTGCTGCCTTACGCGCCGGGCGGCGCTACGTCCGTGTCGGCGCGCATTCTCAGCCAGAAGCTGACCGAAGCCTGGGGGCAGCAGGTGCTGGTAATCAACCAACCCGGCGGCAACACCACCATCGGAGCGGAGGCCGTGGCGCGCTCACCCGCCGACGGCTATACCATCATGATGGTGACCAGTACGCACATCATTGCCCCGCTGCTGCAGTCGGTGCGCTATGACCCGGTCAAGGACTTCACGCCCATTGCGCCGATGAACAAGATCGAGACCATCGTCGCCGCTTATCCGGGCCTGCCGGTGAACAGTCTCAAGGAACTGGTCGCACTGGCCAAGTCCAAACCTGGTCAGCTCAATTACGCAACCTCGAGTACCGGCAGCCCGCCCCATCTCGCCGCCGAGCTGTTCAGCAGCATGGTAGGCATCAAAATGCAGAACATCTCGTACAAGGGCGGCGGCCCTGCCATGACGGACGTGATCGGCGGACAAGTTGATTTGATGTTCTCCAACCCTATCAACATCTCGCCGCACGTGAAGTCGGGTCGCCTGAAGGGCATCGCCATCTCCGGCGCGAGCCGTGCATCCAGCATGCCTGGCGTTCCGACGTTCACCGAGAGTGGCGTGCCGGGCTTCAACGGCGCGTTCTGGCAGGGCATCCTCGCTCCGGCCGGCCTGTCGAAGGCCATGACCGACAAACTTGCCTCTGAGATCAACAAGATCCTCGCTATGCCGGAAGTCAAGGAACTGATCGTTAACCAGGGCGCCGTTCCCTTCACCGCCACGCCCGAGGAGTTTGGTGCAGTGATGAAGGCGGATATGGCCAACTACGCCAAAGTCATCAAGGCTGCGAACATCAAAGCCGAGGAGTAGGAAATAAGGGCAGGCGCATACCGCCGGGTGGCAGCCGTGCGCCTGGACGCAACATACAAGTAAGGAGCTGCAAATGGAAATACGCTGTCTGGGAGAAGGGATCGGTGCCGAGATCACCGGGATCGACGTGAGAACGATGGATGAGACTGATTTCCGGAAGATCTATCAGACTTGGCTGGACTACAACGTCATCGCGGTGCGCGGGCAGGACCTCTCCGCGGAGGACTTCATTCACTACAGCAGGCGCTTTGGCCGGCTCGCCGAGCATCCTTCCAAGAGCACCCGCCATCCGGATCATTCCGAGATCACGATGTTGGGCACCAACAAGTTTGATTCCGAGGGAAAACTGAACAACAAGATCTACCGGCGTGGTGCGAGTGGCTTCCATACTGACGGTAATTACGAGGAAGAGCCCTTCAAGGCTACGCAGCTCTATGCGCTGGCGATTCCCAGCCGCGGCGGCGACACCTACTTTGCCAGCATGTATACGGCCTACGATTCCCTGCCGGCTCAGATCAAGAAGCGCCTTGATGGCAAGTACGCCATCTATGTATTCGGGGGACGCAAGACGGAATACAACCCATTGCTTACCAAGGAAGACTTCAATGCCCGCAAGCCAGTGCGCCATCCTCTCTTTGGCACACATCGCGAGACAGGGCGCAAAGTGTTCTACTTCGACCCGGTGAAAATCAGCCACATCGAAGGCATGGAGTCTGACGAGAGCAACGCGCTGATCGACGAGCTGGCTGGCCACATGACGCCGAATGGCACGCAGTACACCCATAAGTGGCAGAAGGGTGATATCGTCATCTGGGACAACCGCTGTTCATACCATAAGGCTGCTGGCGATTACCCCCCCGAGGAAGATCGCATTCACTGGCGCGTCTCGATCAAGGAGCCGCAGGCCGTCAATTGACAGGTCCAGGATGGAGTAGCTGTCTTAGAGCAGTACCAGTGTGGTTGATAATATGATCAATTTTGATAAATTATCGTTAATTTAAAAGCGTCAATGGGATAATTATTATCTAAGGTAATTATCAATATTGGTCATCAGACGACCACCGCCTCCAAAGACAAATGTAATCTGTAATAAGCATCCAATGCGGGATCAAGTGATTTGCCAGACTGACTGGCCGAACGCGTTCTCGGCGAATCCATTGCTGCGATCGCACGCTTGGAATACCGATTGCCCGCAATGGCGATTTCATCGTCGTTGTTACCGCCGATTGCAGTTTGACCAGTTGGGGTAGTGCCGATAGTGGACTGACCGGGGGATTCATTGGGCGCATACTGGTCAAACCTAAATCGGCGCACCTAGTCAATTCAGCGCCGGGGTCAACATGATCCGGGATTCGGAGTGATGAAAAATCCGCCATGATCCAGTCCTTTACCGTACTACTGCGCCGCTGCAAGCAGATCGCTGCCGTGATTGCGCTGATTACGGCTTCAGCAGCGGCTGCAAGCCCCGTACCGATCAGCGAACTTGCCAAACCCGGCCGGGTGCTGCTGCTGCGCCATGCCATCGCCCCTGGCGTCGGTGACCCGCCGCAATTCCAGCTGCGCGACTGTAATACCCAGCGCAACCTCGACGCCGCCGGTCGTCGGCAGGCAGCCCGGCTCGGTCAGCGCATTGCGCAGGCCGGTGCCAGAAATGTCAAGATCTACGCTGGCCAGTGGTGCCGAACGCTGGAGACCGCGCGCCTGCTCGGTCTCGGCCCGGTGACGGAACTACCGGCGCTCAATTCATTTTTCCAGCAGCCCGACAAGCGCGAAGGCAATCTCGACGGCGTGCGCAAATTCCTGGCCACACTCCCGATCGACGGTTCACCACTCGTCCTGGTCACGCATCAGGTCACCGTTACCGGCATCACCGGCGTCTATCCCGAATCCGGCGGTGGCGCAATTCTGGAGCTCAACGGTACACAGATGCCACGCATCGTCGGTGAACTCAGGGGTGGAGACTGATGGGCGACGCCAGGCTCCCTGAACACACTGGAAAACAGGATAAATCATGAACAGAAAAATTGCCGGAGTTGCCATTACTGTTACTGCCGACCGAAAATTGACCAGTGGGGGGTGCGGCGTAAATCTTGGACTGGTTTATGCCGTAAGTCCGAGGCTCTCTCGGTATTCTAGGGGACTGAGTGAGCCAAGGGAGATTTTGATCCGCTTTTCGTTATACCAGCAGATGTAAGAGTCAACGACCTCGATGAATTGCTC
>CAMCYY010000051.1 GCA_945885335.1 Bordetella parapertussis | reverse complement strand
GTTCCCTTTTCCTCGCGCGCTCCTCCCGTTTCATTCTCCTGAGTTTCACCCGTCGCCGGGTTTTGCCCGTCGCTTTCCGGCCCGCAGGCCAGCGGCCGCACGCATCTCGTTTCAGGAGAAGTAAGCATGTTGCGCGTTCATCCCATGGCGCTTGCCGTGGCCCTGGCATTTTCAGGACCATTGGCGGCGCAAACACCGGCACCCGTTCCGGGCGCTGAAAAGACTCTGCCGGCGGTCATTGTCACCGCCAATCCGCTCGGCTCCGGCCTGTTCGATCTTGTCCCACCAACCTCCCAGCTTGACGGGGAGGGGCTAATGTTGAGGAAACGAAACACCCTTGGGGAAACCCTGTCCGACCTTCCGGGCATGAGTTCCACCGGATATGGTCCGGCTGCCAGCCGGCCGGTGATTCGCGGGCTGGATGCCGATCGCATCCGCATACTGCAGAACGGCAGCGGCATGCTTGACGCATCGTCGCTCAGTTTCGACCATGCCGTCGCACTTGATCCGATGATGATGGATCGCGTCGAAGTCGTGCGTGGCCCGGCTGCGCTTCTCTATGGCGGCAGCGCCGTGGGCGGCGTGGTGAACGTGATTGACAACCGTATTCCCCAGGATCCGGTCGAAGGTGTGCAGGGCCGGGGCGAGATGCGTTTTGGCGGGGCGGAGCGCGAGCGTGGCGGCGGGCTGTCGGTCGATGCCGGCAACGGTCGGATCATGTTTCATGCCGATGCTTACACGCGGCGATCCGGGGATCTGGATATCCGCGGGCCGGCAGTTTCGGGCCGTCTGCGCGCGCTTTCGAATGCGGGCCAGCGCGACGTGCCACAGGCGTCTCTGGACGCGCACGGGCGGCTGCCCAACAGTGCCTCGCAGTCCGATGGTGGCGCGGTCGGCGCATCGGTGGTCTCGGACAAAGGTCTGCTCGGACTGTCTTATTCCGAGTTTGGCACGCGCTATGGCGCGGTCGCCGAACCTGGCGTCACCATTGACATGAAAAGCAATCGCTGGGATTTTGCCGGCGAGTTGCGCGATGCGGGGCCATTCAGCGCGCTGAAGTTCAGGCATGGCCGGACCGATTACGAACACAAGGAACTCGATGCCGGCGTGGTGGGGACGACTTTCCTCAACAAGGGCAGCGAGTCCCGGCTTGAGGCGGTGCATCGCGCGCTGGGACCCTTCACCGGATCGGTCGGCCTGCAATTGAACAATTCCGATTTCTCGGCGCTGGGCGCCGAGGCCTTCATTCCGGAGACACAAACCGATGCGCGGGCGATATTCCTGTATGAAGAAATGCCGGTCAGCGTTTCTGCGGGAAAGCTCAAGCTGAACTTCGGCGGGCGTCTGGAGAAGACAGAGGTGTCATCGTCGGGGGGCGGCAACATTCCCACTGGGCAGGTAACGCCGCGCTTCGGAGCGGCGCAGACTCGTAATTTCAGTGGTACCAGCACCGGTGTTGGCACGCTCTATACCCTTCCGTCCAGTTCACCGACGCAGAGTACGGCGCTGGCAGTGAACCTGTTCTCAACCCAGCGCGCCCCGACCTTTACCGAGTTGTATGCCAACGGCCCGCATGCCGCCACCGGCTCCTATGAGGTGGGCGACGCGAACTTCGACAAGGAGCGTTCGCACTCCCTCGACATCGCCCTGCGCATGCGTTCAGGCGCGCACTCGGGGAGCATCGGCGTGTTCCATACGCGGTTCAGGAACTTCATCACCGAATTTACAACCGGAGCGACCCGTGGTGCCGATGGAGAAGTGGCGCCGGTGGATGCCGGTGACGGCACTTCACTGGCTTCCGGGGAAGAGATACTCCCGGAAGTGGCGTTTCGCGCAGTGCCGGCTGTGTTTCGCGGTATTGAGGCGCAGGGGCGATTCCGCCTTTCGGAACGCGCAGGGACCTGGGATCTGGAACTGCGCGCCGACTATGTTCGTGCCCATAATGCCGACACCGGTGCGCCGCTGCCGCGCATTGCGCCGCTCAGATTCGGTGGCGGTCTGCTGTATGCGCGCGACAGGGTAAGTGCGCGCCTCGATGTGACCCGGACGCAGGGGCAGAGCCGTGTATCGGCCAATGAATTGCCCACTGACGGCTACACCATGATGAATGCGTACGCCGGCTACCGCTTCAAGTCGATGTCCGCAGACTGGGAGGCCTTTGTGCGGGCAAACAACCTGCTCAATGTGGAAGCACGCAATCATGTGTCTTTCATCAAGGACATCGCGCCCATGCCGGGGCGTGGTGTCGCGGTGGGATTGCGCAGCAGCTTTTGACGCAACGCCGGCTGCGGACCCCTGTGTTCGCAGTCGCTCTGTCTTGATCAAGGAGAAATCGAATGGAAAAAATGATGCAGATGAAGCAAGGCCTGCTGGCGCTGGCGCTTGTCGGCGCCGCCGGCTCCACGATGGCGCAGCATGTTCACGGCCAGGCTGAACTCGAAGTGGCGGTATCGGGCGATACGCTTGTGCTCAGCCTGCACAGCCCGCTGGAGAGCCTGCTCGGGTTCGAGCACGCACCGCGTACCGCGGGACAGAAAGCCGCAGCTGAGAACCTGCTGCTGCAACTGCGCAAGCCCGAAACCTTGTTCGTGCCGAGTGCAGCCGCGCAATGTGTGACGATATCTGCGGTAATGGATGCACCGATGCTGGGCGCCGTACGAAAAGTCGACGGCGATCAGGTGGCCAAAGGGCCGGCGGCTGCGGCAAAGGCGGCCGGCCACAAGGAAAAGGAAAAGCAGGGGCATGCGGAACTGGTTGCGGAATTCACGTTCAAATGCGGTCGTAGCGACCAATTGCGCGGACTGGAGGCCAGACTGTTTGATTCATTCAAGAGACTGCGGCGTGTCGACGTGAAGGTTACCGCACCCGGCGGCCAGTCTTCGGCACGGCTCACGCCTTCACGGCGCGCGCTCACCTGGTAGCCTACGTTCAATGTCCGGCTCCGCAATGTCCGCAATGATCCGCATCGAGAACCTGCGCTATCGCTGGTCACTGCGGGACGCGCCCTGCCTGGATCTGCCGCATTTTCAGGTTGAGGCGGGAGAGCGCATTTTTCTGCACGGCCCCAGCGGAAGTGGCAAGAGCACACTGCTCGGACTCCTGGGCGGGGTTCTGGCGCCGGAGCAAGGCAGCGTCGTTGTCATGGAAGCCGACCTCGCGCGCCTGCGCGGTTCCGCGCGTGATCGATTTCGCGCCGATCACGTGGGCCTGATCTTCCAGCAGTTCAACCTCGTTCCCTACCTGTCGGTGATCGACAATGTGCTTCTGGCCTGCCGCTTCTCGAAGCTCAGGGCGGACCGCGCGCGGCAGCAATCGCCCTCGCTGCAGGCGGAGGCGGCGCGCCTTCTGGGTCATCTGGACATTGCGACCGGATTGCATCGGCGCAGCGCGGCGCAATTGAGCGTCGGCCAGCAGCAGCGTGTTGCCGCAGCACGCGCGCTGATCGGGCAGCCGGCACTCATCATTGCCGACGAGCCGACCTCATCGCTGGACGAAGGGAGGCAGCGTGCCTTTCTTGATCTTCTGATGCGCGAATGCGATGCGGCGGGTGCGACGCTGCTGTTTGTCAGTCACGACCGCCGCCTGGCGCCACTGTTCAGCCGGCAGGTAGACCTGCCGTCCATCAACCGGGCCATGCCGGGGGGCGAAGCATGAGGCATCTGGCCATGCTGGCGGCGCGCAGCGCCTGGAACCGCCGACTTACACTGGGGCTGACGCTTGCGGCCATCATGCTCAGCGTCGCGCTGTTGCTCGGTGTGGAGCGGGTACGCCATGACGCGCGGGAAACTTTTTCGCAATCGGTGTCGGGCACGGACCTGGTGGTGGGCGCGCGATCCGGCGCGGTGCAACTCATGCTGTACGCCGTGTTCCGTATCGGCGAGGCGACCAACGGCATCAAGTGGCAGAGTTATCGTGACGTGGCGACCCATCCGTCCGTTGCCTGGTCGATACCCCTGTCGCTGGGCGACTCGCACCGGGGTTATCCGGTGCTCGGAACATCGACGGCGTATTTCGAGCACTTTCGTTATGGTGACGCAAAGCTGCTGGCG
Organism: Bordetella parapertussis; assembly: GCA_945885335.1. Lineage (GTDB taxonomy): Bacteria > Pseudomonadota > Gammaproteobacteria > Burkholderiales > SG8-39 > CAIYPG01. The sequence continues at coordinate 12,458 of CAMCYY010000051.1, read as the reverse complement.
TTTGCCTCAGGGCGACCGTTTACTGCGCTGTTTGATGCGGTGCTGGGCGCGGACATTGCGCGCGAACTCGGCTACCGGCAGGGTGATCGCATCGTGCTCAGCCATGGCACGGGCGAAATTGGCCTTGCCGAGCATGCCGACAAGCCGTTTGTCGTTACCGGCATTCTGGAGCGCACCGGCACGCCGGTGGACCGCACAGCCCACATCAGCCTTGAGGCGATGGAGGCAATTCACCTTGACTGGCAAGGAGGTGTGCCCATTCCGGGCTTCACCATTCCGCCGGAGATGGTGCGAAAGTTCGATCTCGCGCCGAAGGAAATTACCGCTGCGCTGATCGGGTTGCACAACCGCGCCACGGTTTTCGGCGTGCAGCGTTATATCAATCGCTTTCCCGGTGAGCCGCTGCAGGCGGTGATGCCCGGCGTTGCGCTTGACCAGCTGTGGCAGACGCTGGCGCTTGCCGAGCGTGCGATGCAGGCGGTATCGGCACTGGTGGTGGTGGTCGGGCTCGCGGGTCTGGTGGCGGTGATGCTGTCCGGTCTCAACGAGCGTCGCCGCGAACTGGCAGTGCTGCGCGCGGTGGGGGCGAGACCTGCGGACATCCTGGCTCTGCTGACGGTCGAAGGGCTTTGCATTACTCTTCTCGGTGCGCTGGGCGGCGTGATACTGCTTTCAATGCTGACCTGGCTGCTGGGGCCGCTTGCCCAGGCAGAATTTGGTGTGGTGATACGGTCGCGGCTGCTGTCTGCATCGGAATGGCAGGTGCTTGCTGCGGTCGTGTGTGCGGGATTGGCGGCCAGTCTGGTCCCGGGAATCCGGGCCTATCGCCATTCGCTGGCCGACGGACTGGCGCCGCGACTTTGAACGGGAGGTGCTTGCGATGAGGACAGTATCGGGAAGTTTCGGCGCCATCTGCCTGCTTGCGATGGCACTGTGCACGCCTGTCTCGGCGGCGGACTACAAGCTGGGGGAGCGACTGCCATCCGGCGCGTCGCCCAAACCGCAAGCTGCCGCAAAGGGCACAGTCGCGCCCAGAGAGCTGCGCTGGGAGGAGCTGGTTCCTGCAGACTGGGATCCGCGCAGCATTTTCAAGGATATCGATCTGGGCATGCTCAACGATGCCGACCCGCGCGCCATGGCCGCACTCGACAAGTTGCGCGAGGTCTGGAATAACGCACCGGCCAATCCGGCGTTGAATGGTGCGCGCATACGCATCCCCGGCTTTATTGTTCCGCTGGAGCACAAGCGCGACTCCGTGACGGAGTTTCTGCTGGTGCCTTATTTCGGCGCCTGCATCCATTCGCCGCCGCCCCCGTCGAACCAGATCATTCACGTCATTCCGGCGACGCCGTTGAAGAACGTAAAGACCATGGATGCCGTGTGGGTCAATGGAACGCTGGAGGTGGGCGCCAAGAGCACCGACATGGGCAATGCCGCCTACCGCATCAAGCCCGATCGCATCGAGCCCTACAAACGCCCCGAACCCAAGCGGTGACCCGCATACGGTGTGACGGGGTTGAAAATGCAATGAACCGGCCACAGCTCCAGCGCTTGAATGTCGGTTATGCTTTCGACCCGGCTTTCCTCCGGCTTTTCTGACAGGCTTCATCCATGGAACAATTCCACGGCACCACCATTCTCTCGGCGCGGCGCGGCAACAAGGTCGCGCTGGGCGGCGACGGACAGGTCACGCTCGGCCACATCGTCATCAAGGCCAGCGCGCGCAAGGTGCGCCGCCTGTATCACGACAAGATCCTGGCCGGATTCGCCGGCGGTACCGCTGACGCGTTTACGCTGTTCGAGCGTTTCGAAGCCAAGCTTGAGAAGCATCAGGGCAACCTGATGCGCTCGGCGGTGGAACTGGCCAAGGACTGGCGCACCGACCGCATCCTGCGCCGACTGGAAGCCATGCTGGCAGTCGCCGATCGTGACGTGTCGCTGATCATCACCGGGCAGGGTGACGTGCTGGAGCCTGAGCACGGGCTGGTGGCCATCGGTTCCGGCGGTGCCTACGCGCAGGCTGCGGCGCGTGCGCTGCTGGAGAACACCGAACTGGATCCGGAGACCATTGTCCGGAAGTCGCTCAGTGTTGCCGCCGATCTTTGCATCTATACCAATCAGAATCACACGGTCGAAGTGTTGTAATCAATCTGTGCCGGGAATCCTGGCTGCATGGATTCTCGACGCGTGCTGCGGATTTTTTAAATATTATCAAATTCAAAAAAGAAACTCTTATAAAAGAGTTTCAAGGATGAAATTGTAATCATGACGGTATCAAGAATTTAATGTCAAAAATGACCCCGCAGGAAATCGTCCACGAACTGGACAAGCACATCGTCGGCCAGGATCGCGCCAAGCGCGCGGTGGCCATTGCATTGAGAAACCGCTGGCGGCGCCAGCAGGTCGATGAACCGCTGCGCAGCGAAATCACGCCCAAGAACATCCTGATGATCGGGCCGACCGGCGTGGGCAAGACCGAGATCGCGCGGCGCCTGGCGCGCCTTGCCGATGCGCCCTTCGTCAAGGTCGAGGCGACGAAATTTACCGAGGTCGGCTATGTCGGGCGCGACGTCGACACCATCATCCGCGACCTGGTGGAAACCGGCATCAAGGAAGCACGCGAGTCGGCGGTGAAAAAAGTGCGCGCTCAGGCCGAAGATGCCGCCGAGGAGCGCATCCTCGATGCGCTGCTTCCTCCGGCCCGCTCTGCGGGCTCGTTTGGAGGCGGCGACATGGGCTTCACGCCGCGTACCGATGGTGAGGAGGATTCCACCGCGCGCCAGAAATTCCGCAAGAAGCTGCGCGAGCACGAACTTGACGATCGCGAAATAGAAATCGAAGTGGCCACGCCCCAGGCGCAGATGGAAATCATGGCGCCGCCCGGCATGGAGGATCTGACCCAGCAGATCCAGGGCATGTTCCAGAACATGGGCGGTGGGCGCAGAAAGCAGCGCAAGCTGAAGATCAGGGATGCTTTCCGCATGCTGGCTGATGAAGAGGCGGCGCGTCTCGTCAACGAGGAAGACCTGCGCGCAAAGGCGCTGGCCAACGTCGAGCAGAACGGCATCGTGTTCATTGATGAATTCGACAAGATCACCGCGCGCCAGGAATCATCCGGTGCCGATGTGTCACGTCAGGGCGTGCAGCGCGACCTGCTGCCGCTGGTCGAGGGCACCACGGTGACGACCAAGTACGGCATGGTGAAGACCGACCACATCCTGTTCATCGCCAGCGGCGCCTTTCATTTGTCCAAACCGTCGGACCTCATTCCGGAGATGCAGGGGCGTTTTCCGATTCGCGTGGAACTGGATTCGCTCACGGTTGCGGATTTCGAGCGCATCCTCACCGCCACCGATGCCTGCCTGACCGTGCAGTACGCGGCGCTGCTGGGCGCCGAGCAGGTGACGCTGGAGTTCACGCCCGAGGGCATACGGCGGCTGGCGGAAATTGCCTGGTCGGTGAACGAAAAAACCGAGAACATCGGCGCGCGACGCCTGCATACCGTCATGGAAAAGCTGCTCGAAGAAGTGTCCTTCGATGCCGGAAAGCACGGCGGCGAAAAACTGGTCATCGATGCGGCTTATGTTGACGGGCGGCTCAAGGACCTCGCCGCGAGCGAGGACCTGGCGCGCTACGTGCTGTAGCCTGAGGTCCTTCTGACAACGTACCGGTAGTCCGCAATGTCCAATCCCAGTTCAAATACCAGCCTCTCTTCCCTGAAACCGTTCAAATCGGTGTCCTTCTCCGGACTTGCGCCGGGGCCGCGCTTGATCATTCTTGGCGCGGTACACGGCAATGAAACCTGCGGCACACACGCCATTGCCCGCATCATCGATGACATCGACTGCGGCCGCATCCGCATCCAGCGCGGGACAGTCACCTTCGTTCCTGTCACGAATCCGCTGGCCTATCAGCTCGTGCGGCGCGCCGGGGATCGTAATCTCAATCGCAATCTGTGCCCCACGGACGCGCCGGTGGATTTCGAGGATCATGTGGCGAACTGGCTGTGTCCGCAGCTGGCGCAGCATGAGGTCCTGCTCGATCTGCATTCCTTCCATACCGCCGGTATGCCCTTTGCGATGCTGGGGCCGGAGAACAACACCGGCACACTGGAGCCCTTCGCCCAGGCGGCGAAAGAAGAGGCGCTGGTCTTACGACTGGGCGTGCAGCGCTTCGTCGACGGCTGGCTCGACACTTACGCGCGTGGCGTGGCACGGCGGGTCAGCGCCTTGGGCGCGGTGACGCAACGCTCCGATCTGCTGAACACCGATCCGCGCTACGGTGTGGGCACGACCGAATACATGCGCAGCGTCGGTGGTTGTTCACTGACACTGGAGTGCGGGCAGCACGAAGATCCCGCAGCACCCGAAGTGGCCTATCGCGCCATCGTCAATACCTTGTCGCACCTCGGCCTGGCTGATCTGCCCGAACCTCCGCCGGCTGGTGATCCGGAAGTGCTGCGAATTTATGAAGTAATCGACAAGGCGCATGCGGCGGATGCGTTCGCGCGGACCTGGAAAAGTTTTGATGTTTTGCGTACCGGTGATCTGATTGGCACGCGTCACGATGGCACGCCGGTGAAGGCGATGGAGGATGGCTACATCCTGTTTCCGAACCCGACAGCAGCCTGCGGGCAGGAGTGGTTCTACCTTGCCAAGGCCAGCCCCCGGGTGTGGGCGGCTTAGTAGGTCAGCCCCACCACCAGCAGCACCACCGCAATTGCGCATCGGGCAATGCCTGACCACAGGCCTCGGCCGACGTTGCCTGTGCAGCGCCACGCAACGGTCAGCCACAACAGGCAGAGCAGAAATTTAAGGGTGTCGAGCAGGGCGCCGGAGAAGTGCGCCTCGTCATGGCGGAAGTATTCCGCGCTGACGCCCAACCCGTAGGCGAGCCCGGCGACAGGAATGCCGGCCAGCCACCACACCTTCCACAAACTGGCATTGCCGTGCAGTGCACTGGCCACTTCGCGGGCCATGTTCCTCATGATTTTTGCAGCCTTCTCCATGCTTCCACTTCCTCTTATCTGTGACGCATATTCGAGCGCGAATAGGGGTTTGAGGTCATACTTGCAAAATACTTACACACAAATGACTAATTACTTACAAAACAGGGCTGCCCAATGCGCAAACTGATACTCGGAGTTTCCTTTTTGCTTCCCAGCAGCCTCGCGATTGCCCAGGCTGCCGCTGAAGTGCCGATTGAACCGACTGTCGGCGCCGGGGCGCTGGTTGCCTTCGGCCTGGTCGTTCTCGTCATGATTGTCGGATTCCTGGTGGTCATGTCAAAAAAGACCAAGAAGGACAAGGAATCCGAAGCTGCCGGCGGCAAGTAGTCATTCGCGGCAGCCCTTTGCAGGGCCCGGGCTCATCAGGTCCGGGCCTTTTCGTTTCCGGGCTGCGTGCATCTCACCGGCGGGCCATTGCCTTCTGACAGCAGAATGCAAGGGCGCATGTATAGAGTACGGAGTCTGACACTTTCAACGGGTAGGAGACTCCCCATGCGCGCAATTCTTTCGTCTGTTTTTCTTTTACTCATGTCTTTCGGCGCCTTTGCGGTTGAAGAGGCGAACAAGGATGCCGAAATAGCGCACACCGGTTCCGGTGCGGTCATCGCGTTCGGGGTGGTTGTCCTCATTTTTTGCGGCTGGGTAGTCTTTGCCATGAAGAAGGCGTCCAAGAAGCAAGCCGAGGAAGACGCTGCAAAGAAGTAGGCAGGGTTTTGCAGCTGGTTTTTCCGTTGTGGAAAATCTGCTGCGTTGACACCAGGCGCTAAACGTCCAGCGCCGCGGCAAGCGAAAGCCTTCGTTGCCGCTGCGCTGAGGCCTGTGAGAAAATGCCCTCCCATGCGCACGGCATCCGCAAAATTCAGACTCGCTTCCTGGCTGGCCATCGCGGGCATGGCGCTCAACGCGCTGTGGCCGCTGCTTGCCAATGCGCAGCCGGCCGGGCAGGCCTCGATGTTCGAGGTCTGTACTGCTGGAGGCATCAAATTCGTTCCGGATGATGCCGGTAAAGCAACTGCCGAAAACGGTGCAAGGCACCTGCAGCCGCATTGCGCGCTGTGTTCCTTCGGTGCGGACAAGGTGCCAGCGCTGGCACAAGCGGCGTTCGCAGTCTCCGTAATAGTTGATGCTGCCTTCGGCATTGCGCCACTCGCAGCCCTTTCTCCCGGGCGTCCGGATCCCCGTTCTCCGGCCCAGCCCCGCGCTCCTCCCGTTCTTTCCTGATCCAGCGTATCGACGCCGGCGCGTTTGTACGCACGGTATTCATTTGTGCCGCTTAAGGGCGGCGGAATACGATTTAAGGAAAGCTTTAAATGATCAAGCACGCATTGTTTTTGAGTCTGGTTCTGTTGGCTCCGTCATGGCTTGTCCCTGTGCAAGCCCACGAATACAAGGTCGGCGAATTGCACATCGGCCACCCTTACGCCCGCACCACGCCGCCCGGCGCGAAGGTGGGTGGCGCCTATCTCAGTATTGATAACAAGGGCAAGGCGGCGGACAAACTCTTGCGTGCGTCCAGCCCGCGGGCGGGTTCGGTTGAACTGCACACCATGAGCATGGAGGGCAATATCATGCGCATGCGCCAGGTTCAGGCCATTGATGTGGCGCCGGGGGCAACAGTGAAACTGGCACCCGGCGGACTGCATGTCATGCTGCAGGACCTGAAGCAGCCTTTGAGTAAAGGCGACAGGTTCCCGATGACGCTGGTGTTCGAGCGTGCGGGCGAGGTGAAGGTGGACATTGTGGTCGAGGATGCCTCCGCTAATGCAGGGCACGGGACTGCAGCGCCGGCGGAGGCGCACAAGCACTGATCTGCGGTCAGCCCGGCTGCTCCGTCAGTTCGCGCAGGCAGGCCGGGCAGTAACAACTCTGTGATGCATCCGGTATGGGCAGGGCCGGCAAGGCCATGCACCAGCAGCGTGGCTCGCCGGTCGCCTGGTCGATAAGGGCGCCGCAGGTGAAGTTGGCGCCGCAGCGGGTGCAGAGGGATAGCGAGGCCGTGCTTTGCGCTGTGTCCATTGCGTGTTTGCCGGAGCTAGCCGGCGTCCTTGTCTTTCGCAGATGCTTCGGGGCCAGGCCAGGCCTGCATTGCCCTGCGCAAAAACGCCAGTTGTCCGGAGAACCGGTTGCAGGCATCGCAGACGCCGAGGTGGAGACGCAGCGCCAGGCGTTCGCCCAGGCGCAGGCGGCCATCCTGTGCTTCGGACAGCAGCCGGCTGGTTTCCCTGCAACTCAGTTTCAGGCGCATGGCGGAATCACTTTCTTTCTCCCTGGAACCAGGTCTGTTCCAGGCACAGGCGCAGGCTCATTCGCGCCCGATACAGCATCACCCAGCAATTGGACGGGGAAATCTGCAATTCCTTACAGATTTCGTCTGTTTCAACCCCCATCACTTCGCGCAGCATGAAAGCGCGGGCGGTGGCCTTTGGCAGGCCGGTGAGGCAGCATTCCAGTGCCTCAAAGAATCGACTTTGCTCCAGCGACTGGTCCGGATTGCCCCAGGCGCCGGGCGCCTCCGCCCAGTGTCCATCGGCGGCAAACAACGCATCGAAATCGGTGAGGTCGGTTTCGGCGTCCGGCAGGACCAGTGGACGTTCGCGTGAAATTCGCCGCAGGTGGTCAATCACCTTGTGCTTGAGGATGCCGATCAACCAGGTGCGCACTGTTGACTGCCCGGCGAAACTTGCGGCGCTCTGGATGGCTGCAACCAGGGTTTCCTGAACGGCGTCCTCCGCCGCGCTTTCGTCGCGCAACTGCAGCAGGGCGAACCGGAGCAATTGGGGGCGGTGTGCCTCCAGTTCAAGGGGCAGTTTACCTGCAGAAGGGGGCTTGTTGTTCATGGGCGCGTGCCCAATCTAACTGCTAAGCGGGGATGTCGCAACAAGGCGTCTGGTGCGAACAGCAGAGGGACTTGAAATGTTTTTGTCCCGCCCCATTTTCGAGGCATGAGGGATGTCTCTCAAGCCGGATACAAACTGCAAACCAGCAAGGAGATCAGTCATGGCGAATATCAATCGGTACGATGCATTCCCGGATGTGTTTGATGATTTTTTCAAGGGCTTTCTGGTGCGTCCCGTTGCGTCATCGGCGGCAGATCGGAGCGACCTCGGCGAAGCGGTGCGGCGCGCGCGCATCGACGTGACCGAACAGAACGGCGAGTACAAGGTGCTGGCCGAACTGCCCGGCGTGAAAAAGGAAGACATTAAGGTTGAAGTCGATGGCGACCAGGTGTCGATTTCGGCGGAAAGCCGCGTCGAGCGCGAGACCAAGGACGGCGAGCGCCTGCTGCACAGCGAGCGCTACTACGGCAAGCTGGCACGCGTGTTCCGTGTCGGTCAGGAAGTCGATCCGGCGAAGGTCAGTGCGAAGTACGAGAACGGCATTCTGGAGCTGACGCTGCCGAAGAAGGAATCGACGGCGGTGAAGCAGATCACGGTCCAATAACGGGTAAATGCGGACGGCTTTGCCGCCGCTTTACCTCCGCGGGATGTAGCGGACGCTTCGCGCCGCTGATCCCGCGGTGGTTCATCTGGCGGTATGTGCATTTTTGGGATTCTGTTTTTCCGGTGCGTGGCCATTGGGCGCGGTAAAATCCCCTCACTTCATTACCGCCGACGCCGATGACCGCACCCATCCTGTCCCCTTCCGCCGCCATGAAGGCACTGACGCTTGCCGAGGCGCTGCCCTACATACGGCGCTTTCATGGCAAGACCATTGTGATCAAGTACGGCGGAAACGCCATGACTGACTTGGCTTTGCAGAAGAAATTTGCTCATGACGTGGTGCTGCTCAAGCTGGTCGGCATGAACCCCGTCGTGGTGCACGGCGGCGGGCCGCAGATCGAGGACATGCTCAAGAAGCTCGATATCAAGTCGAGTTTCATCCAGGGCATGCGCGTCACCGATGCAGCGACACTCGACGTTGTGGAGATGGTGCTGTCCGCGCTGAACAAGGACATCGTGACCCTGATCAATCAGGCTGGCGGCAAGGCCGTGGGCCTGACCGGCCAGGACGGTGCCTTTGTGCGCGCGAAGAAAATGCTGATCCCGGACCAGAGCAGGCCTTCGGAAATGCTGGACATTGGCCAGGTGGGCGAGATCGCATCGATTGATCCCAGTGTGATTGACACGCTGGAGGGCGGCGGCTTCATTCCGGTGGTGGCGCCGATCGGCGTCGGTGAGGATGGCGGCACGTTCAACATCAATGCAGATCTGGTGGCGGGCAAGCTGGCCGAGGTGCTGCTCGCGGAAAAACTGGTGCTGATGACGAATACGCCGGGCGTGCTGGACAAGGACGGCAAGCTGCTGACCGGCCTCACGCCCAAGGGCATCGAGGATCTGGTGGCCGATGGCACGCTCTCGGGCGGCATGCTGCCGAAAATATCGTCGGCGCTGGATGCCGCCAGGAGTGGCGTAAAGAGCGTGCATATCATCGACGGCCGGGTGGAGCATGCGCTGCTGCTGGAAATTCTGACGGATGAGGGCGTGGGTACGCTGATCCGCAGCAAGTAGCCGGGCTTCAGCTTTACCCGCAAGCCATTTCACGCCAGCCGGGGCACACCGGCAGCGTGCAGGTTGTTCACGCCAAAGGAGAGGACTCTATGCAGGCCCAGCAGGTATTCGCAGGTATAAAAGTGCTCACTGTGGCGAAGGTCTACGCCGCGCCCTATGCCGCCTACCAGTTCGCGCTCAACGGCGCCGATGTCATCGCCATCGAGGAACCGGGCAAGGGCGACAGCACTCGCAGCGGCGGCAGCCCCGCATCGGCCGATCTGTCCAGGGAGTTCATGGGGGCGGCCTTCCTCGCGCATGGCGCGAACAAGCGTTCGCTGACGCTCAATCTGCGCGAACCTGCGGCCCAGGAAGTCTTCAAGAAGCTGGCGCGCGACGCCGACATCATCATCGAGAACCTGCGCACCGGCGACATGGAACGCTACGGGCTGGGCTACGACGTGATCCGCGAGATGAATCCGCGCATCATTTATGCATCACTCACCGGCTATGGCCAGACCGGCCCGAAAAAGCGCGATGCGGCCATCGACACCGTGGTGCAGGCGGCCAGCGGGTTGATGAGCCTGACCGGTACCCTGGAATCCGGACCGGTACGCGCCGGTGCCACTGTGATCGACTACCAGGCGGGCCTGGCGCTGACCGCGGCGCTCTCCATGGCGTTGTACCACCGCGAGCGCATCGGCGAGGGCCAGCGCGTGGATGTGTCCATGCTGGAAACCGCGCTGTCGTGCCTGAGTGCCGTGGTGAGCGAGGTGGTGAACGGGGGCTTCGAACCTGAGTTGATCGGCAACAAGGCGGCTGCCGGCACCCCCTTGAGCGATTGCATGCCCTGCAAGGAAGGCCACATCATGATTGCGGCCTCCGGCGGAGCACGCCGCCGCAGGCTGTTCGAGGCTCTCGGGCGCGTCGACATCGTGGATGACCCGCGCAACGCGACCAATGAGCAGTTGCGCCGCAATGCCGCTGCAATCTATGCGGAAATCGAACCGATCTTCCACCAGCGCACTGCCTCGGAATGGGAGGAGATACTCAACAAGGCCGGCGTGCCGGCGATGCGGGTGTATTCGGTCAAGGAGGCGGTGGAACAGCCCCAGGTTAAAGCGCGCGGCCTGTATCACATGTTCGAGGATGTTCCCGGCATACCGGGCTCAGGCCGCAAGATTAGCGTGACATCGGCGCCCTACAAGCTGTCAAAGTCACCGGCGAAGCTGCACTCGCCGCCGCCGCAACTAGGGCAGCATTCCAGCGAGATCCTTGGTGGTCTGGGCTACAGTGAAGCCGATATTCTGGCGTTGCGTGACGCCGGCGTGATCTAGACCACTTCACGCGACCTGGCGACCGTCCGGGTCCCACAGGCCGTCGATATAGCCATCCTTGCTGTTGTAGATCGTCAGCACGCGCTGGCGCGGCTCGGCACTGACCGACAGGTGCACCCAGCGCCCGAATTCCAGAATGCATTGATCGAACACCAGGTCCGAGGCCTGGATGGCAGCTGCGACATCCAGTGGTGATCCAAATCCGGGGCAGGTGAAATCGGCGGCGAGCCCCTCGATGTGTTGCGAGGCGCCGGTGCCGCCCACGGCGCGGTTGAGTTCGGCCGAGCGGTAGCCGCTGGAGATGTCGAGCGGTGAGCCAAGCAATGCCTGCACCGCTTCCAGGCCTTTGGCCAGGTGTTGCAGATTGGGAATGATGTCATCGGGCGGCGTGTTGTTGATGCCATCGCGCTCGGCGGTTTCCGAGCGGATGAGTTCGGCCAGGCTGAAGTTCGGCGTGAGCTGCATGTGAAACGGGCGCGGTCGCCTCTTGTTTTACGGCTTATTTGCCCAGCCGTGTGTTGGCCAGTTCCAGGCGATCAACCAGGTTGCGCACCAGCGCGCGGGTGAGCTGCAGTTGCGCGCCCACGCTCATGGCGGCCAGTGCTTCGGGCCTGAATTCGGCCAGCAGCAATTGCACCATGGCTTCGACGGTGGCATGGCGCGGCAGCTCGCCGCCGCGGATGTAGGCCATCTCGCCGAAGAATTCCTTCTTGTCCAGCATGTTCAGCAGGCGACCCTGCTTGGTGACCTTGACCTGCCCCTGCGCCAGGAAAAAGAAGCTCTGCCCCGGTTCGTTTTCGCGGATCACCGACTTCTTGCCTTCGAAACGTGCCCACACACCGGCGCCAGCGAGTTCCCACAATTCCGCATCCGACAGGCCGGACAGCATTTCCACGCTCTTCAGTGCGATGTATTTTTCGCTGTCCGGAATCGCATCCGGCGGCAGCACCAGCTTCACCGCGTTGGACAATTGCATCGCGAAATCGGCCCAGGTGGCGTAGCGCTGCTCGGGTTTTTTTGCCAGTGCGCGCAGCACCACGGCATCGATGGCCTTGGGCAGGGTGGGGCGCAGTGTCGAGGGCGGCACCGGCGGCTCGTTCTGCACCTTCTGCACCAGGCCCTCCAGTGTTTCGGCCATGAAGGGCTTCTGGCCGGTCAGCAGTTCATACAGCGCCACCCCCAGGCAGTACATGTCGCTGTGATGGGTGAGCGGAAGGTCCTCCATCTGCTCGGGTGACATGTAGAAGGGTGAGCCCATCACCGCGGTCTGCACCGTCTGCGTCTTGCGCAGCAGTGCTGCACCGAAGTCGGCGATCTTCACATCGGTGCCATTGGCGATCATGATGTTTGCCGGCTTGATGTCGCGATGCACGATCCCTTCGCGGAAAGCGTATTCGAGCGCGCCGCAGCACTTGAAGATGATCTGCAGCACGTCGGCCACCGGCAGCAGCGTTTCGGGCTGGGCGTGCTGCGACAGGTCGCCACCAGTGACCAGCTCCATGGCGATGTGGCCGGAGTCTTCCGTGACCACGGCATCGAGGATGGCGACGATGTGCGGGTGCTTGAGTTTGCCGGCGAGCGAGGCCTCGTTGAGGAAGGCGGTGCGGTGCACGGTGCCGAACTGCG
>CAMCYY010000050.1 GCA_945885335.1 Bordetella parapertussis | reverse complement strand
GGGCCCAGCGCATGATGTCCAGACTTTCATCCAGCACGCGTCCGTCGGTGATCAGCACCGGCACCGTGCCCTTCGGTGAGGCGGCCAGCAGTTCAGCGGGCTTGTCGCGCAGCACGACTTCGCGCAGCTCGCAGCGCTGCCCGCTTGCGGCAAGCGCCAGCCGCGCCCGCATCGCGAACGGGCAGCGGCGGAAGGAATACAGCACGGGGAGGCCGGAAGCCGCGTTTTCCATGGAAATGGCTAATTACAATTATTGTGAAGACACTCTAATTATCGATACGAATATTCAATATTGATAATAAATGTGCAGACACAGTCCGCCGTCTATTTGCTGCGTGGCGTGAAGGAACGCAGCTTCGCGAAATGCCGGCCGGCGAATTCCGGTGCGTGCTTGCCCTCCCAGATGATGCGATCGGCGTTCAGGCTGGGGTCGAAAATGTTCTCGGGTGCGTCGATTTCGAACATCGTCATGTAATTGCCGGCGGGGTTCTCGAGGATCTGGCCCTTGTGCGGGTGGAACTTCATTTGCCAGGCGCGATGCACGCCGGGCAGTTTCGCCACGCGGTGCATGTGCTTTTCGTGGTCAGCTTCGAACTGCTTCAACTTTGCGCCCGAACCCTTGAACGTCACTTCCATACGCGCCAGGCAGCGTCCGGGGCGCACGTCCTTTTCCGTGAAGGCAAGCAGACGGTAGAACACGCGGCCCCAGTTACTCATGTCGCGGCGAAACGGAATCTTCTCGGTCACGGCCGGCTGCGGCTTGCGGGGGAATGACTGGAACAGCTCGGGGTCGTTGATGGTGTAGATCTGCTGATATTCCTGCTCGAGCAGGCCCTCATTGTCGGCGCCGCGCAGCTCGCTGGTGCGCCAGGCCGGCCCGTAGCCTTTGCGTTCCGCCAGCTCGCGGATGTGGTCGTCGAAATAGACATTGAACTGCGCATCGAACTCCTTGACGATCAGGTCGAAGCGCACAAAACACATGTAGGGGAAAACCTTGGGATTCAGCATTTCTCTCTCCTTTGTCGTTCAGTCGTTATGTTTGGGTTGCAATTGTGATGTAGCCATCCTCATCCCAGCTGCCGGTGTCGCCGGTGCGAAACCAGCCGTCCGGTTGCCACGCGCTAGCGGTACGCATGGCGTTGTTCCAGTAACCTCGGCACACATTCGGCCCCTGGATGACGATGTCGCCGACATGGTCGAAAGGCATGGGCTTCAGGTTCGCCCCGACGAGGCGCAGCCGGTGTTCGGGCAGTCGCAGGCCGGCCTTGCCGGCGCGGCGCTCGCCATCAACGGGGCTTGAGACGAGGATGCCGCCTTCGGGCACGCCGTAATACTCGACGATGGCCTGGGCGCTGCGTGTCTGGAAATCATTGAAGGTTCTGGCCGGCAGCGGTGCGGTGCCCGAGAGGAACAGGCGAATGTGGCGGCAATTGTCGGAGGCGAGCGCAGGATCGGCCAGCAGTTGCTCGTAGAGCGCCGGTGCGCCCATCAGCACGGTGACATCGCTCCATCCGGTGATCAGCCCCTTCACCTCGGCTGCGGGATGAAGCTGCAGGCTCGCACCTGCGAGCAGCGTGGCATGCCAGGCTGCAATCTCCGGTTCGGGCAGGCAGGAAAGCAGGGTGTCGTCGCTGGTGAGTGCCCAGGCTTTTGCCACCGCGGCGGCATTGAACGCAAGATTTGCATGACTGAGCATCACGCCATCCGGGCGCCGTGGCGCATAGCGGACGAGGGCGAGATCATTGTCGCTGCGCGCGACGGTCTCGAACGGGCCGGCCGCGGGCAGGGCCTCTTTCAGCGTTTCGGTCAGCGCAGCGGTGCCGTACACCTTTGCATCCGGCGCGAGGCTTTGCATCGCTGCCTCGTTACCCGTGCCACACACAATGGCACGCGGCGTGGTGCCGCGAAAGATGTGCGCGAGCTCCTCCTTCCCGGCTCCGGGCGGGAGGGGCACGAATACCAACCCGGCGCGCAGCACGCCGAAATACAGGAATAGCATCTGCGGCGATTGGTCCAGCCATGCTGCGACGCGTTCGCCTGGCGTGAAGCCCAGACTTGTGAACAGGATTGCGTGGCGTGCCGACTCGCGCTCCAGGTCGGCGCGGGAAAATGTGCTGGTGCCCTCGCGGATGAACAGGGCATCGGCGGGCGCGGCAGGATCACGGGTCAGGAAGGTGTGGATGTTCATGGTTTCAAAGCGTGCGTGCCTGTGCGGCATCGATCCGGAAGCATAGAATAGGTCGGGAATGAGAGGATACATCCCCTCATCCTCCCCGACTGCAGTTCCCAACATCAGGAGGTTGTTTCAGCATTGCTGAAACAGCCGTTTATGACAAGCGTTTCATCCTGGCAGGAAAGAAAACCCCATGGCACTGTCGATCGACATCATCTCCGACGTGGTCTGCCCCTGGTGCTACATTGGCAAGCGGCGCATCGAGGCAGCGCTGGCGCTGTATCGCGAGCGCTTTCCGGATAACCCGGAGCCGCTGGTGCGCTGGTGGCCGTTCCAGCTGAACCCGGACATGCCGGCCGAAGGCGTGGATCGCGGCGAATACCTGGCGAAGAAGTTCGGTTCGAACCAGGTCGGATCGATTTATTCGCGCGTGTCGGCCGTGGGCAGCGAGGTCGGCATTCCGTTCGCGTTCGAAAAAATGGTGCGCCAGCCCAATACGCTGGCTGCGCACAGCCTGATTGCGCTGGCGGTAGAACACGGCGTGCAGCATGACCTGGCGGAAACGCTGTTCAACGCCTACTTCATCGAGGGACAGAATTTCACGGACGAAGCGACGCTGCTGCGCCTTGCGGCCGAGGCCGGTATCCCCGGGGACGCGGCGAGCGAATGCCTCGCCAGCGAAGTGGCGCGTGAACAGGTCATGGGCCACGAGGATCAGGCGCGCAAGCTGGGCGTCAGCGGCGTGCCGTTTTTCCTATTCAATGGCGCGGTCGGTGTATCCGGCGCACAGGAAGCCGAAACGCTGCTCGAGGCCATGATCAAGGCCGAGACTGAAACAGAAACCGAAAACGATAAATCGGCTGAAACAGCCACATAACAAACAATAAACGCAGGGGGAAGCATGAAGTGGATTCGATATGAACTGAAGGGCAAGACCGGCTACGGCCTGGTCGAGGGCGAAAAGGTCGCAGAGTACGAGGGCGCGCCCTACGGCGAGCACAAGAAGACCGGCAACCATGTGCGCATGGCCGACATCCGCGTGCTGTATCCGCTGGTGCCGCCCACGTTCTATGCCGCCGGCCTGAACTACATCACGCACCGCAAGAAGAACGCGGAGCGCACCGGCACACCGCTTGAGCTGCCCAAGCAACAGGATATCGGCTATCGCGCCAACAACGCGCTGATCAGCCCGGGCGAGGCCATTGTCATTCCGCGCGATTCCGCCGGCAAGCTCCAGTACGAAGGCGAACTGGTCGTGATCATCGGCAAGAAGGTGAAGCATGTGTCCAAGGAGGACGCCCTGTCCTGCGTGTTCGGCTACACCATCGGCAACGACGTGAGCGAGCGCATCTGGCAGCGCGGCGACCGCACCTTCTGGCGCGGCAAGAACGCCGACACCTTCAAGCCCATGGGCCCGTACATCGAAACCGACATCGGCGACCTGAACGACCTGGAGACCACGGTGCGCCTGAACGGCAAGGTGGTCAGCCATTTCAAGACGAACGACATGCTGTTCGGCGTGGAAGAGACCATCGCCACCATTACGCGCTACAACACGCTGTACCCCGGCGACATGATCTGGATGGGCACCGACGAACCGACGTTGGACATGGTTGCTGGCGATGTGGTGGAAGTGGAGATCACGAAGCTGGGGGTGTTGAAGAATCCGGTGGTGGCTGAGAGCTGATTCGGTCTGATCTTCCGCGAAATCCCCCCGCCCGGCTGCGCCGGGTCGGCCCCCTTTATCAAGGGGGTAAATCTGCGGGCGCTATGCTCCTCCGTTATGAAGGGGGTAAATCTGCGGTCGCTATGCGCCTCCGTTATCAAGGGGGTAAATCTGCGCTCGCTATGCGCCTCCGTTATCAAGGCGGTAAATCTGCGCTCGCTATGCCCCCCGTTATCAAGGGGGTAAATCTGTGGGCGCAATGCTCCCCCCTTGTCAAAGGGGGGCTGGGGGGGATTTGAGATCAAGCGCTGTCGGGTTCTTCCACCGCAAACCCTTGTGGCGCTTCCCCCACCGCATGCCGCCGCCACATTTCCTCAAACGCCCGCTCCAGATTGCGCGCAAAACGCGGCGTGTCGAACAGCGGCAGGCGTTCATGCTGCGTTTCAAGGTGCGTGCGCCAGGCCTGCAGTTCATCAGGCAGCGTGGCCAGCCGCACTGCAGCCTCTTCGTAATCCTTCAGGCTGGCGCAAGCCAACTGTGGCAATCCCGCCGCAGTGACCAGGCTGGCAGCAACCCGCGATGCAAACGTGTCCTGCGGGCAGGTCAGCACCGGCACGCCGGCCCACAGGGCATCGCTGGCGCCGGTGTGGGCATTCATCCACAGCGTGTCGAGCACAAGGTCGGCCTGGCGCAGCCGCGCCAGGTGTTCGGCCTTGGCCATCGTTGGCCCAAACACCAGCCGCTCGGCATCAATGCCACGCGCTGTAGCTTCCCGCCGCAGGTTGTCCCGTGCCGTGGCATTGCTTTCATACAGCCATAGCACACTGCCCGGCACGCGCGCGAGAATGCGCATCCACACCGAAAATATCTGCGGCTCGATCTTGAACACGTGGTTGAAGCAGGCAAATACAAAACCCTCTTCCGGCAGGCCCAGAAGGTTGCGCTCCGGCGTGATCCTGGCAGTGGGCTGCCGATTGTCGTTGACCTGATAGCTGTGCGGCATGCGTATCAGTTGTTCGCCCCAGTGTGAGTCCCGGCCCGCCGGCACGGTGACATGGTCGACCAGCGCGTAGTCGTTGATGCCGCGGCCGGTGGATGCGGCATAGCCCAGCCAGGCTACGCGCAACGGTGCCGGTCGCAGTGCGAAAATCTCCGGACGCGCGTCGTGCGTGTAGCCCTTGAGGTCGACGAGTATGTGGATGCCGTCAAGGCGAATGCGTTCGGCCGACTGCTGTGGCGATTCATCGCGAATGTCGATGAAGTGGTCAACCGTGGACACGGCATCGCGCCGGTAATCGCTGCCATCGTCCGGTCCGATGGAATAAGCAAAGATCTCGAAGCGGCTGCGCTCATGCAGCGCGAACAGCGAGCGCATGAGGTGCATGGTGGGATGGCGATGGAAATCGGCCGATATATAGCCGATGCGCAACCGCCCCTTAGGGTTGTTCTCTCCCCCGCTTGCGGGGGAGCGTTGGAGAGGGGGCAGATTTTTGTCCTGCACACCAAGAACCACCCCATCCGCATAACCCTGCGTCACCGCATCCCGCAGATGCTGCGGCACCGGATACTCATAGGCGGCAAACGGGTTCAGCGAATGGAATGCGGCATCCCGCGGATTCATTACCCAGCGTTCCAGCAACGCGATGAACGGTGCCGGATTGCCATGACCCGGGCCGCCGTCACTGCGCCAGTCGCACAGCCAGGCGCGGTTGCGCAGGACCGTGACCAGCGTGGCCGGATCGCCGGGTTGCAGCGCAAGGGCCTTGTCGAGCAGCGGCTGCGCCCTGGCACGTTCATCCAGCGCGATGTACAGGTTCGCCGCCAGCATCAGCGCCTCTGGCCAATCGGGATTGGCTGCAAGAGCGCGCAGCGCGAATTCCAGTGCCTCGGCATGGGCGTGGCGCGTGGACAGGATGACGGCAAGGTTGAGCTGCGCCGCAGCCTGATCGGGATTCAGGCGCAGCGCTTCGCGCACAGCGCGTTCGGCGCCGGCAATGTCGCCGCTGGAGCGCAGGGCCTCGGCGAGGTTGGCATGCAGGAAGGCGGCCTCGGGTGCAAGCCGCGCAGCCGCGCTGATGCGGCTCACCGCTTCGGCGTGGCGTCCGGACTGCAGGCAGATCAGGCCGAGATACTGCAGCGCATCGACATGGCCGGCGTTGCGTGCGAGGCAATCACGCAGGCGCACTTCGGCCTCGGCGGTCCGGCCGGCCTGCACCAGCGACGGGATGTCTGAGAGATCGTCGGACGATGCTTCGTTGAGGGAAGCTTCTGGTTGCGACGCAACAGTTGCGTTGCGCACAATTCCAAAGCGGCGCAGCAAACCGAGCATGAAATCATTGGGCATGCGGCATTCTAAAGGCAGTTGGCGCAGGCATTCGCGCAGGTATTCAGGTAAGCAAGTGCCATTCACTTAAGGAATAACTGAACAAGAGGGCATGCCCCCTTTTATATTCCCCACTTCAAAGGGAAACGCAGCGCAGGTTTCCGAAATTCCGGACTTGATCAGCGTTTCCTTAAGTAATAACTGAACAAGGGGGCATGCCCCCTTGTATATCCCCCCACTTCACAGGAAAACGCAGCGCAGGCTCCCGAAATTCCGGACTTGATCAGCGTTTCCTTAAGTATCCACATCGTGCGCGTTTCATTGGCGGCCGCAGCACGATCAGGGTTAAGCTTGGACATGTCTCGCGTCCTTGCTGTTCCCTGCGTTGCCAGATGACTGAGTCTTGGGAATTTCTCTACTGGCTGGTGCCACTGGCCTTTGGTGGCGCATTGATCTACGGCATCACCGGCTTTGGTTCGGCGCTGCTGACGATCCCGGTGTCCTCGCAATTCCTGCCCATGCCGTTTTCGCTGGCGGTGTTCGGCTTTGCCGATCTGGTCAATGCGCTGCGCGTCGGCCTGGGGAATCCGCGCCTCGCGGTGAGGGCCGAAGTGCTGCGCATTGTGCCCTTCACGCTGATCGGCACGCTGGTGGGTATTACGCTGCTGGTCAATATTCCGCAGCGCTGGGCCATGTTCGCACTGGGCCTATTCGTCGCCGCTTTTGCGCTCTACGGCCTGCTCAGCCCACCGGTCCGGCGCATCATCAGCCAGCGCTGGGCTGTGCTGGCCGGCTTCTCCGGCGGCATCGCGAGCACGCTGTTCGGCGCCGGCGGGCCGCCCTATGCGATCTACCTCGCCCACCGGCCGCTCACCAAGGAGCAGTACCGCGCCACTGTGAGCATGACGGCGATATTCAGCATTTCCATGCGCTGCATCGCCTTCCTGGTGACCGGACTGGTCGACATGCGTGTGCTGATCAGTGTGTTGGCGGTCATCCCCGCCGGTCTGGCCGGTGTGGCCTTCGCTTCGGTGCTGTACAAGCGCATGTCGCGTGAAGCGCTGGTGCGCGCCATCGAAATCGTACTGCTGGTCACCGGCGTGTCCCTGATTGTGAGGTCATTTTCGCTGTGAAGTTCATCCTGTCGCTCATCCTCGCGCCCTTCCTGTGTTTTGCCCCCGGCGCTTTTGCGCAACTGGCGAAAACACCCGAGATGGCACTGATCGCCGCCGCGGAAGAAGGCGATGCAGCTGATGTGCGACGCCTGCTTGCGGCAGGTGTGAGCATGAACGCTCGCGATGCGCGCGGCCGCACCGCCCTGCTAGCCGCCACCCACGCGAACCGGATCGAAACGGCGCGCCTGCTGATCGATGCCGGATCGGATGTCAACGCGCAGGACGCCATCAAGGACAGCCCGTTTCTTTATGCCGGCGCCGAAGGGCGGCTGGAAATTCTCAGACTGATGCTGACGGGCACGCGCAGCCGCCCGGATTTCAAGCTGCTGAACCGGTATGGCGGCAATGCACTGATTCCGGCCTGCCATCACGGCCATGTCGAAACCGTGCGCGAGCTGCTGAAAACGGATATCCCTGTCGATTTCGTGAACAGCCTGGGCTGGACGGCCCTGCTGGAGACCGTGATCCTCGGCGACGGCAGCGCACGCTACGTCGAGATCACGAAGCTGTTGCTGGCACGCGGCGCAACGGTGAACCTTGCCGACCGCGATGGGGTCACACCGCTGGCGCACGCGCTGCGGCGCGGCCACCGGGCGGTGGCCGAGGTGTTGCGCGCAGCAGGCGGGAAATAGCGTCAACCCTTTCCACTATGATGGAGGCCGATAACGAATGCGAACGGACGGTCGAACCATGAAAGTGTCACGCTGGATTTCAGGCTTTGCGCTCGTGCTGTGCGCGGCGCTTGCCCACGCTCAACAGGCTCAGACGGCGCCCCTGCGCGCGCCTGACGTGCCGTACGAACCCTCCGAGACCCGCGTCGTGCGGACCATGCTGGACATGGCGAAGGTGAGTGCGAATGATGTGGTGTTCGACCTGGGCTGCGGTGACGGGCGCATCGTGATCGCAGCGGTGAAGGAGCGCGGCGCCCGCGGCGTGTGCGTGGATATCGACCCGCAGCGCATTGCCGAGTCGCGCGAGAACGCGCGCAAGGCCGGTGTGGCCGACAAGATCGAATTTCTGAGCCAGGATCTGTTCCAGACCGACATCAGCCGCGCCACCGTGGTGATGCTCTACCTGTGGCCGCACATCAACCTGCAACTGCGCCCCAAGCTGCTGGCCGAACTCAAGCCCGGCACCCGCGTGGTTTCACACCTGCACACCATGGGCGACTGGAAGCCCGAGCGCATCGTGCGGGTGCGGGTTGACGGGCGCGACCGCCCGATCTATTTCTGGACTATTCCGAAACGTTAAGCGAAACGTTGAGCGAAACGCTAATCGCTGCACCGCCGCTTCATTCGGCGGTACATCGTTCACGGTCTCAGGCGAGCCGCGCCATCAGATCACGCACTCCCGCCGTATCGAGTGTCTCGAATCGATCCAGCAACCCGAGCATGTGATCACGCTGCGGCGCGTCAAGGCGGACTGACAGGCAGTCGGTGAGCTTGGCGTGATGCTGGGCTGAATCGAAGGGTTTCCCCCAGGTGCCCGGCGGGGCATTGCATCTGCGCGTGTGCACGGTGCCGTCCTCGAGCTCCACTTCAATGTCGATGTACATGTCGCTGGTCTTTCGCGAACGTGATGGCGAGGGATCGCGGATTACCTTGACCTTCGCGATCAGCGCTTCGACATCGGGCCGGAAGCGGATCTCGTCGGTGAATGAATCCAGGCCGATGCGGCCTTCGATCAGTGCGACCGCCGCCACATACTGAAAGCTGAACTTGCCCTCGAACCCCGAGTGCGGACTGGGTCGATCACAATCGATAATGTCGGGCGGCAGCAGACGCACCTCGCGAATGGCCTGCGTATCAGGAATGGCAGGGCGCACATCAAGCGCGGCCGCGATGACAAAGTGCGTCGGATACTTCGAGGGATAAAACTTGATGGCCATGCCGGGCTCGACACACCGGTAGGGCTTGCCGAAATCGCGAAGGGCATCGTAGTCGAATTGGCTGGCAAAGAACATTGCCACATAGCCGTTTGCCGCGCCCAGGATGTCTGGGTTCGATGTGAAGTCACGCTTCGCCAGCAGCGCCGCTTCCATTCCGGACTGCGCCGCGATGCCGCAATGGGTGCTTTTCACCATGGAGCCGGTATTCCCCCGAAGGCCGCTGCAGCGCGACGCTGCGGTGCCCAGCGCGTTCGCAAGCTGCTTCGCGTCCAGACCCAGAAAATGCGATGCAGTGACTGCGGAGCCCATCGCCCCCACGATGCCCGGCGTGTGAAAAGACAGCGAAGCGCGCACATGCCCCCCCGCCAGCAGCAGGCGCGCCTGCATCTCGATGCCCTTGGCAACGGCGGCAATGACGTCACGGCCGCTGGCGCCCAGCGATTCGGCCAGGGCCAGTGCAACCGGCACGGTCGGTGAGGAGGCGTGCGTCGGCGGACTCGACATGGATTCAAAATCGAGCACGTGCATGGACGCCGCGTTGACATAGGCGGCGAGCTGCGGCGCCGTCTTGAAGCCGAAGCACCACGCCGTGGAGTGCGGGCCGCAGGCAAGGCTGCGCACATGCTCCGACAGGATTTGCGGCGCGCGCTCGCGCGAACCCGCCACTGCCACCGCGATGCCATCGGCGATGGTGCGCTTCACATTGCGGATCAGCACATCGTCCAATGCTGCTGTGTCGATGGCGCAAATGCGCTCGGCCAGTGCTCGCGTCTGGTTCACGGATTCGTTGCCGCCGGTTTCGGGATGTTCAACGGTATTGCTCATGCAAATGGCTCCAATGTTCGGTATTCGGCAGAGGCTGGTTCAGCCCGATTCAGCGATGGCCCTCAACGATGACCTTTGGCGATTTCCCCGGCGCGTCCGGCGCAACGCGGTTGTCCACTTTTCCCTCATGGCCCCTCCTGCAGCATGAATTCTCCCTGGTTTGTGCGCCGGGTTCATGGCAAACCAGCCATCAGCCCATGTACGCCCCGCCGACGGCGAGAATGCGATCCCCGGTTACATACGAGGATTGGTCGGATGCAAGGAACAGCACGACATTGGCGATTTCCTGCGCGTCCGCGGTCCGCCTGAGTGGCGTTTTCTCGAGCTTGGCGGGGTTGATCGGCGTGCCCCCCGGATACCACTCGGGATTGCGCCGCTCGACGTTGGTCAGCCCCGGCTGGACCATGTTGGCGCGAATGGCGTAAGGGCCGAACTCCAGCGCCAGTGATTTGATCAGGCCGTACTCGCCATGCTTAGATGAAGTGACCGATGCGCCGTGGTTTGAAGGGCGCATGGCGGACTGGCCGCCCAGCGCAACGATGCTGCCGCCCTTGCGCTCAATCATTCCGGGAATGATCGCCTTGGCGAGATGGAACAGCGAATGGCAGTTGACGCCAAAGGCGGCCTGCCATTCATCGAAGGACACCTCCAGAAAAGGCCGGTGCTGCCGCAGTCCGACCACATTCACCAGCACGTCGATTTTGCCGAAGCGATCGAGGCCCTGTTTCACGGCCTGGTTGACGTCGTCCTGTCTGGAGACATCGGCCTTCAGGGGCAGCGCGCCCACGCCAAGGGCTTCGCATTCCTTCGCCGCCTGATCCAACTCCGCGCCCCCGCTCTTCGACAGCAGGATGAGGTCTGCGCCTTCGCGCGCAAATGTCAGGGCGATTTGCCGGCCGATGCCGCGGCCAGCGCCTGAAATCACGGCGGTTTTGCCTTTGAGCTGCAATGGCTGCATTTCAAACTCCTTGGTTGGGTACTGACTGCCTTTGCATGAGCACAGTCAATAACGCTGCTTTATTGAGTTTCCGTCAACGCTGTGTTGCGGAAGTGTTATTTCAGGATCGAACGTTTGGCAACGAGAAGCGCGTGATATTGGCGCTATCTTCGTTCCGACGCAAACCAAATGTGCGCACAGTTTTGAACCGCGAAAAACGACATAACGTTATGCGATATTTCACTAAATGGTTTGTGCTGTTGCATTGTGTGGGTGGTGCCGTTATGCTGGAAGCAGAAGTGGCGGCGCAAACTCACAGAGCGCCAGAGAGAAGCTTAGGGGGACCGAGGGCAACCGTTCCTGATAAAGTCCATACCGTTTTCATTTCGATCTGCCTTGCGCAATGAGCAGCAAGTAACGCTGCGACGCCTCATGCCGGTTTTGCCTGTCTGGCAATCCACACAAGCGCACATCCAATTTTTGAAGGAGGAGAGACATGTTGGTTATTCGCAGATTGGTTTCGATATGCAGCGCCGGACTGATGCTCATCAGCGGTGCGGCTCTCGCGCAAAGCTATCCCAGCAAACCGGTACGCATCATCACCGCCGGGACCGGTGGCGGCAACGATCTCACCGCACGGATTCTTGCGCCGGGATTGTCGGCCCAGATGGGACAGTCCTTTGTCGTCGAAAACCGGCCCACTGCGGGGTTGCCGGAAGCCGTGGCCAAAGCGCCCCCAGACGGCTATACGTTGATGGTGTACAGCGGCGGCCTGTGGTTGCGGCCGTTCATGGCAGATGTGACCTATGACCCGGTGCGTGATTTTGTACCCATCACCTGGGCGATGAAATCGCCGCTGGCCATCGTCGTGCATCCCTCGCTGCCCGTGAATTCGGTCAAGGAACTGATTGCGCTGGCCAAGGCCAAGCCCGGCACACTGAATTACTCCACGGGTGGAACCGGAAGCAGCACGCATCTGGCGCCCGAACTGTTCAAGCAGATCACCGGTACCGACATGGTGCGCGTGCCCTACAAGAGCGGTGCTCAGGAATTGGCCGATCTGGTGGGTGGCCGGGTGCAACTTTCCTTCAATGGCGGCGGCACGGTTTCCGGACAGGTCAAGGCCGGGAAGCTCAGGGCCCTCGCGGTAACCAGCGATGGGCCTTCCGAGCTGTTCCCCGGGCTGCCGACGGTGTCTTCACAAGGTGTTCCGGGCTACACGGCCACGCAGATGTTCGGCATGCTGGGGCCGGCCAGGCTGCCTGATGCCATCGTCAGGCGTCTTTCCCAGGAAAGCGTGAAGTATCTTCAACTGGAAAGCACGAAGCAGCAAACCCTGGCCGGCGGCCAGGAAGTCGTCGGCAGCACGCCGGAGGAATTTGCCGCCGCGATCAAGGCTGACATGGCCCGTTGGGGCAAGCTGATCAAGGACGCCGGCATCCGCGAGGAATAACGGCAGGCGAGGAATAACCGCCTTGAACTTTTCTTGCGGTAACCGGTTCGAAACGTTGTAATCAGGCAGGCCATCGGCACACACGGGCCGATGGCCTGTTTTGTCTTTGGATCAAGCAGGAGACCTTGTTGGACAACACCACCCAAAAACTCGTCAACTTTGCGGAGCGCCTGCGCTTCGAGGATCTGTCGCCGACCACCATCGAAGCGGCAAAGGCGCGCATTCTCGGCTCGCTTGGCGTGAGCCTGGCGGCATGCGACATGGAGCCGGTGCGCATTGCGCGCGCCGTTGCCCCGTCGGTTTCCGCCGGGCCGCAGGCCACGCTGTTTGGCTCGCTTGATAAAACCACGCCGGACATGGCGGCCTTCGTCAATTCCGCCATGGTGCGCGCGCTCGACATGAACGACGCCTATGTCATGGCTGCCGTGAGCCATCCCTCCGACGTATTTCCTGCAGTGCTGGCGGTGGCCGAGGCGGCCGGCGCCAGCGGGCGCGATCTGCTGCTGGCGACAGTGCTTGCCTACGAGGCGCAATGCCGCTTCGTCGATGTCGTCCCCACCAGCCATCGCGGCTGGGACCAGACGCCGGTGGTGGCACTGGGCGCGGCGCTCGGCTGCGGGCGCCTGCTGGGGCTGACGCGCGAGCAGCTTGCGCATGCGATCTCGCTTGCGGTCGTTCCGAACATTGCGCTCAACCAGACGCGCACCGGTTCGCTGTCGATGTGGAAGGGCATGGGCGGGCCGCAGGGCGCGCGTGCCGGAGTATTTGCAGCCTATCTGGCGCAGGCCGGCATGACCGGCGCCGACGGCGTGTTTGAAGGCAAGTACGGTGTCTGGAACCAGCTCTTTAAAGGCGAAGTCTTCGATCTTCCCATTCCGGATCTGCCCATCAACGCAAAATCGGCGCTGCTGGGCCACACCTTCGCAGTGCAGCAGTCGGCGATCAAGTCCTTCCCGATCCGCATGGGATGCCACGCGCCGGTGTTTGCTGCGCTTGAACTTCGCAAGGCGGTGGATGTGCGCGAGATCGTCTCGCTGAAAATCGAATCCATACGCCAGTCCTTCGAGCGATGGATGGATGTGCCGGAGGTCTGGAAGCCGCAGACCCGCGAGACGGCGGACCATTCGTTGCCCTGCACCGTGGCCATGGGCCTGCTCGACGGGACCATCACGCCGGCCATGATGGAGGTGGGACGTTATATGGATGCCGATGTGCTGGCGCTCATCGGCCGCTGCACCATCGAGCTGCCCGAAGAATTTGCTGTCGCATTCCCGAAAGTGCGCAACTGCCGCCTGACTGCCACGCTGAAAAACGGCAAGACCCACGTCATCGAGTACCGCCGCACCATGCAGGATGATGCCGCTGATACCGGATGGGAACCGTCGGCGCAGCTCCTGCGCGACCTGACCACGGGACTGCTCGATGCGGCTGCCCAGGAAAAACTGATCGCCGCCACGGCGACACTGGACCAGGCGCAGCGGGTGGATGCACTGGTTGCGCTGACCGCATTCAAGCGGCCGCACTGAAACTGAACGCAGCGAAGCACCGGGCGCAGCGGACCTAGGCCGAACCGATGCGAATTCTCCACACCGCCTGGCGCTTTCTCCACAAGCACCGCCGCATCGCTTTCACCGCCGTGGCCGCGCTCACCGTGGCCGGCGGCATCCTGCATGTGGTGGAGCAAAACGCACAGCAGGCTGCCGAGAAGCGCCGGGCGCAACAATCCCTCGACGCAAAACAGGCGGCCGACCGGGCCGATTACCAAAAGCAGAAACTCGACGCCGCCCTCGCCGCGCGGCAGACACTGAAGGCCGAGCACGAGGTGGAAGTGCGGCAGGCCTACCCGGTGCTCCCGGCGCAGGACAGAAAGCCGCGTCGTCTGGAAGCGTTCAAGGTGCAGGGCGCGGAGCGGATGGGGAGCGGGCTGTTTCCGGATTAGTTGAGATAATAATCTGTCTTTTGATGCTTATCGATAGACATAGTTTGTATTGAATATGATTATTATCAACGAGGATTGATACTGGCGCTGGATTGGGCTCGATGGAGGGTTAGGCCGCAGATCAGGGGCATTGCGGGTCACTTTTCAAGTGACCTCGTCTTTCAGGAGGTTTGGAATTACGCCTTGTGTCCATGGGCTTCCCGTTGCTCAAGAGCAAGCCGAATCTGACGAAGGGCGAGTTTGTGGAATTATTCAATGCAATGCCTACACTCAAGGCGATGAATCGAAAAGAGTTTGATTTTTTACTCAATACCGATGCGACTTAGGGACAGCCCCCCGTACATCTGAACGCCTGGCAAACCATTGCGCTGGCTTGTTTCTGTAACTACAATAACCTATGGTCCTAACGTTCGATCCTGGAAAGCGAGCCGCTACCCTTGCCGAACGCGGGCTCGATTTCAAGGATGCTGAGTTCGTATTTGCCGGCATGACCTTTGAGGTCGAGGACAGGCGAAAGGACTACGGCGAAGCGCGGATCATCTGCTTCGGTGTGCTTCGCGGAAGGATCGTCGTTGTTGGCTACACGCCACGTGGCGCGGATCGCCACGTATTCAGCATGAGGAAAGCAGATGACCGTGAGAAAACGCGTATCGCCCCCCTCCTTGGGCTCTGACCTCCAGCGCGTTGACGCCCACGTCATTGGCCGTCACGAGTACAACGAACTGCCCGAACTGACGGACGAAATGCTCTCCCGGGGCAAGGTCAACAAGGGTGGACGCCCTCGTTTGGCAAGTCCAAGGAAACTTATTTCGATTCGGTTGCCCGAGGACGTTATCGAGCGCTGGCGCTCGACAGGGCCGGGCTGGCAAACGCGCATGGCGGATCGGTTGGCGAAGGCTCCACCGAAGTGAAACCCGACCCCGCAGCGCACCCGGATGCGTGGCCAGTGTCGGAGTAAAAGGGGCAGCTGGTGTTGGGCTACCGCACCTTTGTCAGCCGCCGATTCGGTCAGATCACATACAGGTCGGTGTACTCATTGACCGGCATGGCTTCCAGGCGCTTCTGATCCAGCGACACATCGAGGATGGCCTTCTGCTGCTTTGCCGGGAATGAGCGCGCGAGGTTCGTGCGGAACTTGTCCTCCAGCAACGGGATGCCTTCCTTGCGGCGGCGCCTGTGGCCGATGGGGTATTCGACGACCACTTCCTTCAGCTTCTTGCCGTCCTTGAACTCGACCGTCAGGGCGTTCGCGATGGAGCGCTTGGCCGGGTCGTGGTAATCCTTCGTGAACGACTTGTCCTCGACGCACACGATCTTGTCGCGCAGCTTGTCGATGCGCGGGTCGGCGGCGACATTGTCTTCGTAGTCGCCGGCGGTCAGGCGGCCGAACAGCAGCGGCACGGCCACCATGTACTGGATGCAATGGTCGCGGTCGGCCGGATTGTTCAGCGGGCCGGTCTTGTCGATGATGCGGATGCAGGCTTCGTGGGTGCGGATCGTGACCTTCTTGATGTCTTCCGCAGTCTTGCCCTGTTTCTGCAATTCGCGGTGCAGCGTCATGGCCGCTTCTACACCGGTCTGCGAATGGAACTCGGCCGGGAAGGAAATCTTGAACAGCACGTTTTCCATGACGTAGCTGCCATAGGGGCGCTGGAACTTGAAGGGCTGGCCCTTGAACAGCACGTCGTAGAAGCCCCAGCCCTTGGCCGACAGCACCGAGGGATAACCCATCTCGCCGGTCTTTGCCATCAGTGCGAGGCGCACGGCGCGCGAGGTGGCGTCGCCCGCCGCCCAGCTCTTGCGCGAACCGGTGTTCGGCGCATGGCGATAGGTGCGCAGCGACTGGCCGTCGACCCAGGCGAGTGACACGGCGTTGATGATTTCATCACGCGTGAGCCCGAGCATCTCTGCCACGACGGCGGTGGAAGCCACCTTCACCAGCACCACGTGATCAAGGCCCACCTTGTTGAAGCTGTTCTCCAGCGCAATACAGCCCTGGATTTCATGCGCCTTGATCATGGCGGTGAGTACATCTTTCATCACCAAGGGCTTCTTGCCCGAGGCGATGGCCTGGCGCGACAGCCAGTCGGCGGTGGCGAGGATGCCGCCGAGGTTGTCGGATGGATGACCCCACTCGGCCGCAAGCCAGGTGTCGTTAAAGTCCAGCCAGCGGATCATGGCCCCGATGTTGAACGCCGCCTGCACCGGGTCGAGCTGGAACTGCGTGCCGGGCACACGGGCGCCGTTCGTGAGCGTGGCGCCGGGAACGACCGGCCCCATCAACTTTGTGCAGGCCGGGTATTCCAGCGCCTCGAGGCCGCAGCCCAGCGTATCGATCAGGCAGTTGCGCGCGGTGTCATAGGCCAGCGGCGACTTGAT
>CAMCYY010000049.1 GCA_945885335.1 Bordetella parapertussis | reverse complement strand
GACGTCCGGACGAAGGAGGGCACTCCGGTTAAGTATATGTTTATTAATGAGTTACAAGCTCAATGAGGTTCAAAAAAGCTGTTAAAGTGCGCACCTCCATTCAAGACCGGCCGTCGGCGACTGATGCGCGATAGATGAAAGTACTGGGCATAGAAACCTCCTGTGATGATACCGGGGTCGCGATCTACGACACCGCGCGGGGTCTGCTCGCCCATTCGGTCCATTCCCAGATCGCGCTGCATGACGAATACGGCGGCGTGGTGCCGGAACTGGCCTCGCGCGACCATGTGCGGCGGCTGCTGCCGCAGGTCGAGACCGTGTTGTCACGCGCCGGACTGGCGCTGCGCGACCTGGACGCCATCGGATTCACCGAAGGGCCGGGCCTGGCGGGCGCGCTGCTGGTCGGTGCCAGCGTGGCCGGGTCACTGGCCATGGGGCTGAACATTCCCGCAATCGGCATTCACCACCTCGAGGGTCACCTGCTGTCTCCGCTGCTGTCAGCCGATCCGCCCTCCTTTCCCTTTGTTGCGCTGCTGGTTTCCGGCGGGCATACCCAGTTGATGCACGTTGCCAGGGCGGGCGAGTACGCGCTGCTGGGCGAAACTCTGGACGATGCCGCGGGTGAGGCTTTCGACAAGACCGCCCAGTTACTGGGACTGCCCTATCCCGGCGGTCCGGTGCTGGCAAAACTTGCGGAGGGCGGCCGCGCGGGCAATGCCGGTGGAGGTTTCAATTTTCCGCGTCCGATGCTGGCGCAGATGGAACGCAGTGGCAGCATGCACTTCAGCTTCAGCGGACTTAAAACCGCAGTGGCTCTGGCCTGGCGCGAGGCGAACAGGAACAACCCCGCCAATGAACAGACGCGCGCCGACATTGCCGCGGAATTCCAGCAAGCAGTGGTGGATGTGCTGGTGGCGAAATCCATGGCAGCGATGCGGAACGCCGGCCTGCGCAGCCTGGTGGTGGCGGGTGGCGTCGGCGCCAATCGCGCTTTGCGCGCTGCGCTGGACACTGCGGTGAAGCGCAAAGGCTGCACAGTTCACTATCCAGAGATGGAATTGTGCACCGACAACGGCGCGATGATCGCGTTTGCCGCCGCACTGCGCCTGCAGTCGGGTGAGCCCCACAGCCCCGCTCAACGTCGCGGTTTTTCAGTGCGTCCGCGCTGGGACCTTGCCGCCGTCGAAGGCGGCAACACGGCCAGTTAAGGA
Source organism: Bordetella parapertussis (assembly GCA_945885335.1). Taxonomy (GTDB): domain Bacteria; phylum Pseudomonadota; class Gammaproteobacteria; order Burkholderiales; family SG8-39; genus CAIYPG01. The sequence goes on along the minus strand of CAMCYY010000049.1, from coordinate 15,637 downwards.
ATAACTGAACAAGGGGGCATGCCCCCTTGTATATCCCCCCACTTCACAGGAAAACGCAGCGCAGGCTCCCGAAATTCCGGACTTGATCAGCGTTTCCTTAGGGATTAACTGGCGCCGCCGGCGTCCCTCTTTTTACCGACGCGTCCTTCTTCGCCTGCAAGCAGGCGCCGGATGTTGTCCTTATGCCGCCACAGCAGCAGCAGCGAGATCGCGGCAATTGCCGGCGTCATCATGCGCGGTCCGTGCAGGAAAACATCACCCACTGGCGCGAATGTCGCCGCAATGATCGCGGACAGCGAAGAGATGCGGAAAAACACGAAGATCATGAGCCAGGTGCCGAGCGTGCCCAGTCCCAGCCAGACATCAATCGCCAGCAGCACACCCAGTGCAGTGGCCACGCCCTTGCCTCCGCGGAAACCGAAAAATACCGGGTAGAGGTGTCCGAGCAATACGGCCAGTGCAACCGCCGCAATGCCTGACTCGCCGATGCCGTATTCAGGCGCTAGCAGCTTCGCCCCATAGACCGCGAGCCACCCCTTGCCGCCATCACCCAGCAGGGTGAGCAGCGCAGCGGCCTTGCGGCCGCTGCGCAATACATTCGTGGCGCCGGGATTGCCAGAGCCATAGCTGGTCGGATCCGGCAAGCCGAAGGCACGGCTCACAATCACCGCGAACGACAGCGATCCGATCAGGTAAGCGGCAGCAGCAAACAGGGCAATGGTCATGCAAGGGCCTCGCGTTTAGGCGAGAATTGTAATTGAAGGATGCATTGAGCCCACGCTGAACTGGAACAATGCGCCGCCTGGCTGGCGACAATGCCACCCGCAAATGCTCCCCAAAAATGGAAACGCGAACCCTGCATGGATTTCATCTATATCCGCGAACTCAGGCTGGAAGCCTGGATCGGCCTGTACAAATACGAGAAGGTCGCGCCGCAGATCATCGATCTTGAACTCGAGATCGCCATCCCCGGTGCCACAGTGTTCTCCTCGCACAAGGTCGCCGACACCATCAATTACGCCGCCGTGGTGGACCGCCTGCGCGCCCTGCTCACCGTGGAGCGCTTCGGCCTGATTGAAGTCCTTGCAGATCGTGTCGCCGGCGTCATCATCGACGAATTTCACGCGCCCCAAGTCAAGGTCAGCGTGACCAAGCTTGGTGTGCTCAAGGAAGCCAAGCGCGTTGGCGTCTGCGTGACGCGCAGTGCCATAAGCTGAAGACTGCCCGCTACGCCGCCTTACCCTACCCGCGCGGGTGGTGCTTCTGGTGCAGCGACTTCAGCCGCTCGCGTGCCACGTGAGTGTAAATCTGCGTCGTTGAAATGTCGGCATGGCCGAGCAGCATCTGCACCACGCGCAGGTCAGCGCCATGGTTCAGCAGATGCGTGGCAAAGGCATGCCGCAGCGTATGCGGCGACAGGGCCTTGCCGGGAATTGCCTGTCCGGCATGCCGCTTGATCAGGTGCCAGAACGCTTGCCGTGTCATTGCACCGCCACGCGCAGTAACAAACACATGCTCGCTGGCGCGTCCGGCCAGCAACTCCAGACGCGCTCCACGCAGGTAACGCTCCACCCAGCTCATTGACTCCTCGCCGAGGGGCACGAGACGTTCCTTGGAGCCTTTGCCCATCACCCGCACCACGCCCATGTCCAGACTGACCGAGGCAAGCGCAAGCTGCACCAGTTCCGAAACGCGCAGGCCGCTGGCATACAACACCTCCAGCATGGCGCGATCACGCACACCCAGCGGCGTGGCGACGTCGGGCGCCGCGAGCAAAGCCTCGACATCCGCCTCCGACAATGTCTTCGGGATGCGCTGCGGCTTCTTCGGCGTATCCAGGTGCTGGGTGGGGTCGCCCGTCACCCGGCCCGAGCGCAGCGTGAACGCATAAAATCGCTTAAGGCTGGAATGGAGTCGCGCCTGGCTGCTGGCGCGTATGCCGTCCGACCTGGCATTGAGTGCGGCGAAATATGCCGACAAGTCCTCAGCGGTGACACGCTCCAGCGCGACAGCCCGCGTGGCCAGCCAGCTTGCCAGCAGACGCAGGTCACGCCGATAGGCCTCGATGGTGTTGCGCGCCAGACCATCCTCCAGCCAGATCGTGTCGCAAAACTCGTCAATCAGTGACTGATCGCCTTCGCTTGCCGCAACCGCAGTGCGCCTGGCATCAAAGCCGCTCATCGCAGCACATGCCCTTCGTGCGCCAGCAGCCAGCGTTTCACCTGCAGATGAAAGCCACCATCGTGATGGGCGAATCCGCCAATGCCGGCGGCGGCCACCACGCGATGACAGGGAATGACCAGCGGAAAAAAGTTCGCCCCGCAAGCCTGCCCCACCGCGCGCGCAGCCGAACCAAGTTCGCTTGCAATGTCACCATAGCCGCGGGTACGGCCGCGCGGAATCGCCGCAATCGCGGCCCACACACGGCGCTGGAAAGCCGTGCCGCATTCAGCCAGCGGCAGATCGAAAACGAAATCAGGTTCTGCGCTAAACGCCATGATTTGGCGGCACGCTTCCTGCGCCAGCGCACCGCGCGGCTTTGCAGGTGCCGTCTGCGGCGGCAGGAACACCAGCTCGGTCAGACGCTCACCCCCGACGCTGACACCGACACAGGCGAAAGCGGTGCGCAACACTGCATCAAACACAGGTGCCTTGTTTCGCGGCGCGGCCATGCTTTTTCGCGAACCTTTTTTGCGCAACTATTTGGCAAACATACGACCAATGTCGGCAAAGGCCTTGAACTCCAGCGCATTGCCGCAGGGATCAAGGAAAAACATGGTCGCCTGCTCACCCACTTCACCCTTGAAGCGGATATGCGGCTCGATCACGAACTTCGTGCCGGCCGCAGCCAGGCGATCGGCCAGTGCCTGCCACTCCGCCATCGGCAGGACTACGCCGAAATGGCGTACCGGCACATTGTCGCCATCCACCTTGCTGGTGGCGCTCAATGAAGTCTCATCCGGCACCAGATGGGCCACGATCTGGTGCCCGAACAGATTGAAGTCCACCCATTCGTTGCTGGAACGGCCTTCGGGGCAGCCGAGCAGTCCGCCATAAAAAGCGCGCGCCTTGACCAGGCTGGACACCGGGAAAGCCAGATGAAAAGGATGTATCACGCTCATGGGACAGCCTTGGCAGGTGATGTGTCAACAGTGCACGAAAAAATGCATTAAGAACGCGGCTTTCATTTTACGCCCGCAGCTCACACCCGGACAGGCGCAGCATTTCCACTAAAATGGCCGATCTCGGCGCGGAAACCCGAAAACTCAAGGTCGCCTAACGTTTCCCGCCCTCCGGAGGAACAAAAGCTTTGTCCACGCACGATCCCTATGCGGCATTTCGGCGGCCTGATTTCCGTCGCCTGCTGTGCGCATGGTGCCTGTCGGGTTTTGCCAACAAGATGCAGACCCTGGCGATCGGCTGGTACGTCTACGAGCGCACCGGATCGGCGCTCTCGATCGGCTGGGTAGGCCTCGCGCAATTTGGCCCTGCGCTGCTGCTGTTCCTGCCCGCAGGACAACTTGTGGACCGCTATGAAAGGCGCACGTTGCTGACCGCAGCACTGGGCGTGTCCGCCTGTGCCGCGCTGCTGATGATGCTGACTGCGCTGAATCAATGGTCGCTTGGCCTGCTCTACCTCGGCTGCGCCATCAACAGCGCCGCGCTGACGCTGAACCGGCCGGCACGGGCATCCATGGTCCCGACCCTGGTGCCAAGCGATGTGCTGCCCAACGCAGTTGCCTGGGCCGCCGGCTCCTTCCAGGCCGCCACCTTTACCGGCCCGGTGATGGCCGGCATGATCATCGCCCTGTCCGGGGATGCCATCGTTGCCTTCGGCCTCAACTGTGTGCTCTACGTCTGCGCGCTGTTGATGGCATTGCGCATCGGAACGCGTGAGCGTCGTACGGAAACGCAACGCCCCGGCCTCAACCTGCATGACATCCTCGCCGGCGTCCACCACGTTCTGAGGTCACGCATCATTCTCGGCAGCTTGCTGCTCGACCTTGCCTCGGCATTGTTTGGCGGTGCCACGGCGCTTCTTCCGGTTTACGCCAAGGACATCCTCCAGGTTGGTCCGGCCGGCCTGGGCTGGCTGACCGCGGCGCCGGCGGTAGGTGCTCTGCTCACCGCGATCACGCTCGGACACTTGAGGCCGACGCAGCGCGGCGGCATGCGCTTCCTGCTGGCCATGGCCGGTTACGGTGTCGCCACCATGGTGTTCGGACTGTCCACATCCTTCATGCTGTCGATGGCTGCGCTGTTCGTTTTCGGCTCACTCAACAACATCAACCAGATCACGCGCCAGACGCTGATGCAGGCACATACGCCGGACGAACTGCGCGGTCGCGCCTCCTCGGTGAACACCATCGTCGCGGTGTCCTCAAACGAGTTGGGCGCATTCGAATGCGCTGCGGTGGCTGCATTGACCACCCCGGTCGTGGCCGTCGTCTCGGGCGGCGTCATCACCTTGCTTGCAGCGGGCCTTGTTGCCTGGAAGTTTCCGGAGTTGCGTCGGCTGAAATCGCTGTCACCCGAGACGGCTGACGGCGTTATGAGCAACAAAAAGGCCTGACGCCATCGCCACTTCCAGACCCCGCGATCCCTACGCACCCTTCGCGCTGTCAGACTACCGCTGGCTGCTGGGTGCCTGGTTCCTGATCGGCATGACAGCAAAAATGCAGGCGGTGGTGCTGGGCTGGGACATCTATGAACGCACCGGCTCGGTCCTCGCCATCGGCTGGATCGGTGTGGCGCAATTCGTGCCCTCGCTGCTGTTCTTCCTGCCTGCAGGCCAGCTCGCCGACCGTTACGAACGGCGCATGCTGCTGGCCATCAGTTTCGCCATATCAGCTGCAGCGTCCCTGCTGCTCGCCGGCGCCGCGATGGCGGATGCACCACTCCTCTGGTTCTATGCAGGCTGCTTCATCAACACGCTGGGCCAGGTGGTCAACCGTCCCGCACGCGCTGCGCTGCTGCCCAGCGTCGTGCCGATATCGATTCTTTCCACCGCCATCACCTGGAACGCGAGCACCCTCCAGATCGCCGTCTTTACCGGGCCCGCAATCGCCGGTTTTCTGCTCGCATCCACCGGCAATGCCATCGCCGGCTACTGGACCATCGCCCTGCTCAACATCGCCGCACTGCTGATGGCGTTGCGCATCCGGCACCGCGATCGCCCGGCTGCTCATCACGTCACCACAGGCAACGCCACCGGCCTCGAGCATCTGCTCGGCGGCATCACACACATCTGGAAAACACGCGTCATCCTGGGCGTGTGTTCGCTCGACATGCTGATGGTCGTCTTCACCGGCGCCATGGCGCTGCTGCCCGTCTATGCAAAAGACATCCTGCAGGTCGGCCCTTCCGGTCTGGGCTGGCTGGCCTCGGCACCCGCCGTCGGCGCCATCATCACACTATTGCTGCTCAACCATCTGCCGCCCTCACGGCGGCCGGGGCTGCAGATGCTGTGGGCCATTGCGGGATACGGTGCCTGTACCGTGATCTTCGGCCTGTCCACGAATTTTGCGCTGTCACTCGCAGCGCTCGCCGCGATGGGCGCGCTGAACAGCATCGGCGTGGTCACCCGCCAGACCGTGGTGCAGTCCAACACGCCGGCGCACATGCGCGGGCGCGTGTCCTCCGCCAGCAGCATGTTCAGCGGCGCTTCCACCGAACTGGCGCAGGCCGAAGCCGGCCTGATGGCAACACTGACTTCGCCGGTCATCACTGTCGTGATGGGCGGAGTGGCCACCCTTTTCTTTGTCGCTTTCATCGCCCGCGCCTTTCCTTCGATGCGCGGACTGAAATCCCTTGCCTCCATCCAGGCCTGATAGCATGCGTGGCCAGACGGGCAAGCCACATGCCTGAAAACAAAAAAGCAGAGCCCAAATGAACCAACACCAACCCTACGCCGCGTTCCGCATTGCCGACTTCCGCTACCTGCTGGTCTCGCTGTTCATCATCAGCGCGGCGCACAAGATGCAGCAGGTCGCCGTCGGCTGGGACATCTACGAGCGCACCGGCTCGGCCATGGCGCTGGGCTGGCTGGGCATGGCCATGTTCGTCCCCGTGCTGCTGTTGTTCCTGCCGGCCGGTCAGGCGGCCGACCGCTTCAGCCGACGCAGCCTGATGATGGTGAGTTTCGCCACCGCCTCGATCGCCTCGCTGGGGCTCGCCTGGGCCGCCTACTCCTCGGCATCGACGTTCTGGATGTATTTCGCCGTGGCGGCAAACGGCATCGCGCAGACAATTTCCCGCCCGGCCCGCGCTGCCATCATCCCCAGCGTGGTGCCGGCGCCACTGGTCGGCAATGCCGTGACCTGGAGCACCGGTTTCGGCCAAGTCGCCTTCATCGGCGGCCCCACACTCGCCGGCCTCCTGATCGCCACCGGCAACAGCGCCGTACCGGTTTATCTGCTGGCCTTTGTGCTCAACCTGGTCGGCTTTTTCAGCGTTGCGCGCATCAGTGTGCGCACGCGCGCCGACAACAGTGGCACCGCGCTCAACCTGCAGCACCTGCTCGCCGGGCTGGTGCATGTGTGGAAAACAAAGGTGATTTTCGCTTCCATATTGCTCGACCTGGTCGCCGTGCTGTTCGGCGGCGCTGTCGCGCTGCTGCCCATCTACGCCAAGGACATCCTGCATGTCGGCCCCACCGGACTGGGCTGGCTGAATGCCGCGCCCGCCGTCGGCGCGGTGATGTGCTCCATCATCATGGGGCACCTGCCCGCACCGAAACGCGCCGGCATCACGCTGCTGTGGTCGGTGGCAGGCTTCGGCGTGGCGACCATCGTGTTCGGTTATTCGCAGTGGTACTGGCTGTCGCTGTTCGCCCTGTTCCTCACCGGCGCGCTGGACAACATCAGCGTGGTAATTCGCCTGACACTGGTGCAGTTGCATACCCCGGACGAATTGCGCGGACGCGTATCGGCAGTGAACAGCGTGTTCATCAGTTCCTCGAACGAACTGGGTGCGTTCCGCGCCGGATCGATGGCCGCCTTCACCGGCCCCATCTTCGCGGTGGTCGCGGGCGGCTTCGCCATCCTCGCCATTGTGGCGATGCAGGCGAAACTCTTCCCGGAACTGCGCAGGCTGAAGTCGCTGTCGCAAACCCCCTGATTTCAACCTGATTGCCTGCAGAGTTCCGTGCGCATCCTGCTGCCCTACAACCACGGCGTCCTGCCGGGAACGCAGACTTTTTACTCGCACTTCCACCTTGGCATCGAGGAAGCGGCACGCGAACTCGGACACGAGCCAGTGCGCTTCGAGCATCAGGACGGCATGGTCATTTCCGCCGCGGAACGCGAAGCGCTTTACCGCCTGCTGGCCGAAAAACCCTGCGACCTGGTGCTCGACCTGTGCTGCTGGAGCCATGCGCTGTCGCAAGTTCGCGCGTGGGACGGCAGCGAAGCCGGCGAACCGATCTACGACGCCTTCGATTGCGCCTACGTGGGATTGCTGTGCGACCACCCCTGGTTTCAGCCCGTGCAGGGCATGGTGTCATCGAACGCCTGGGCCGCCGTACCCGATCAGGACCACCCTGATGTCATCGGACTGATTTATCCGCAACTTACATTGCGCGGCACCGTATTTGCGCCGCCAGCCGTGCGCACGGCCGCGATCAACGCCGCGCAAACCGAAAAAAGTATCGATGTACTCTATGCCGGCACCCTCGACACCACAGCGCTGGATCGCCCATGGCACAACCAGCCCGACGCGACGCTGCATGACGACATGCTGGCCTGGGCACAGGCACATCCCGAAGCATCGCTGCATCGCGCCCTGATCGAAACCGCACATTCAAATGACATCACAGCCGATCCTGGCCGCATGCAGTCCCTGCTGCAGAAAGTGGAGTACTGCCTGCGCACCCGCCTGCGGCTGGATGCCGTGCACGCCGCGGCGGCATCCGGGGCTGCGCTCAGGGTCATCGGCAACGGCTGGAGCAAAGTGGCGCTGCCGCCAAACGTGACCGTGCAGGCACAGATCGACTATGAAGGGCTGCTCGCACTCGCTGCACAGGCGCGCATCTGCGTGGATGCCTCCACTTATCGGCGCGGCGCCAATGACCGCGTATTCAATTACACCGCGAATGGCGCCGTCTGCTTCACGAACGCCACGGGCTATCTGGCCGAAACATTTGCGACAGACGGTGATGGCGGCGGCCTGCATTCCTATTCGACGCTGGACCTCAAGGCGCTGGGCCCGGCCATACGAGAACTGCTGGAATCCCCGGCACGCCTGCGCGAAGACGCGGAACGCGCCCGTGCCACTACGCTGGCGAAGCACACCTGGCGGCACCGGCTGGAAACGCTGATCGCCACGACGGTACGCCAGATTGGACAGAATTAATGATCACAATTGTAATGTTTAGGCTTATTGATAAAAGACTTTAGTGTTATTCTGATAATAAATTACGATTCATTCCTTCTGGTCAAATGATGGAAGAAATCAGAACAGCCATGTACGCAGATCAGGTGTTTTCATCAAAACCGGCGCTAAGCCGAGCCAAAATGCTTCGCCAACCCTTCCAGCGTCATGTTCTCCGCCACCGCATCATGCGGAATAAGTACGTATTTCCAGGGCTTCGCACCGTTGGCCCTGGCATGGCCTGATGCAAGTCCGCACCATTTAACGGCCGCCTCTTTTTTGGCCAACACCACCGGATCATCCATTTCCTTTTTCATCTTCGGTTCCAGCATGTAAATCACGCTGCCAGTCTCGGCGACAAAGTCAGGCTGGTACTCCGGGTGTTCTGAACCCTGGCGGTAGAAAATCTGAAACTGGCCTTTCGCCGGCTTGAACCACCTGAGCGCATCGCGATCGCAAATCACCGCAACGACCCTTTCCGAATCTGATGCAAATTTCTGGACTGAATAAAGACACCGCTTGAAGCCGCCAAACAGGTACTTGGGCATATTGCTCTTGTCTTGCGGAGAAACGAGGTAGCTGGCGACAGGTTGTTCCGCAACGTGCGAGTAGGCGCTGGGCTTGAGTTCGGTAAATCCCGAACTTACCTTCACGTCATACCCTGCCACCTCTTCCCAATAGTGCTGTTGCATCTGCACGTGGATGAAATCCGCAATCTGCTTCTCATAGCATTGCAGTACCTTGCGTGTGTCTTCTTCTGACAAATAGCTTCTCAGGTGGGCCACTGCCTGTGCAGCCAGGTCATAGAGCATGTCTGCATGGTTGTCATAGGACACATCATCAAAATTCATCAAAGCCCTGACAACGTAGTCCTCAAGCCGCGCCTCCTGATAACCGCCCTTCCCAAGGGAAATAACTTCAAGCTGCTTGGTTCTCAGCATCTGCACCCACAACTCCTCCGAAACCGGTGAGTAGGTCAGCGCACCCAGCATCAGCTTGAACGGCTTAAATCCGGATTTCACCTCACCACGCGGCACAACCTGAATGCGCGGAATATTGATGGTCCCTTGCACGGCAATCTCCGTGGTCATCGCCACAACCGCCGCAATATCGGGCTTCTCGCCAACGCCTTCCAGTTCGAGCTGGGCCGGCTGATACTGCTCGGTGACGGCCTTGATGATTGCTGCCTGAATCTCGGGATTCTTGAGGTGCTCGACGGTCGGAACTGACTCGGGCTGCTTCTCCAACGTACGAATCACCTCCCAGGCAATCTGCGCGACCCTTTGATCTTCCGGTTTGGCAAAGACCGGTTCTCGTCTGTTCCGGCCACTGTCGTACTGTCCGTCAAATGGGCCGGCTTGAGCCCGAGCTTGCTGGCCAGCAAAGATTGCGACACCACCGTGGCCGTCTTTTGCGATAGCGCGTCAACATCCATTTCAACCGCCTGCATGTGAATGGCTGAATCTGGTTTATTGGCTTCCTCGACAATTTCCTGGAACTTGTCGTGCGCAACGATGTTCAGCCGATCTACGGCCATCACGCCCGTGCGCTTTCCGTAGGGCAGGCGTAAGCCCCGCCCTATGGACTGCTCGATCAGGGTTTTGGCATTGGCCGCACGCAGCGGGATGATGGTGTAGAGGTTGGTCACGTCCCAGCCTTCCTTCAGCATGTTGACGTGAATAACGATCTCGGTCGGTTCGTCGTTGTGCTCCACCTTCAAGAGGCGCGAAATCATCTCTTCCTCTTCCGCGCCGGACTTGCTGGAATCCACCTGGATGACTTTCTCCCTGTAGCGCCCGTCAAAAAACGCTTCGGACTTGATCAAGGACAACAACGCCCCGGCATGCGTTGTATCGCGGGCAATGACCAACACAAAGGGCTTCACAATGGGCTGATCAGTCTCCCGGGCGTAGGTCTCCAGATCCACTTTCACCCTTTCGTGCAGGCGCACGCCATCTTCCAGCTTGAGCCGTTCGATCTGCTCCGATGACATGCCTGCCGGATTGAAGTTCTTGCGCGTGACTACCGCAGGTTCCTTCACGAAGCCATCCGCCATGGCTGTACCCAGCGGGTAATTGAAGATGATGTTGTTGAAGCGCACCGGCCCCTTGCTCGTTTCCACCTGAGGGGTGGCGGTCACTTCCAGACCCAGGATGGGCTTCAGCTCGTTGATTGCGCGCACGCCCGCAGAAGCCCGGTAGCGGTGGGACTCATCCATGATGACGACGAGGTCAGGCAGCCCGGCCAGGTAGTCGAAGTAACTCTCGCCGATGTATTCCGACAGGCGCTTGATCCGTGGCGCTTTGCCGCCCCGCATTTCAGAAGTGATCTTCGCGATATTGAAAATGTTGACCTTGCAGCGGATATGCTCGTCGAACAGCGTGCCCGCCATGGCCTCGTAGTTGTCGCCGGTAATGATGGCCGGGGCATCGGTGGCGAACTCGGCGATGCCTTTGAACACGTATTTCGGCGTATTGGGCGTGAAATCGGCAATCAGCTTGTTGTAGATCGTCAGATTTGGCGCCAGCACGAAGAAATTGTTGATGCCATGGGCCAGATGCAGATAGCTGATGAAAGCGCCCATCAACCGGGTCTTGCCCACGCCCGTAGCCAGCGCGAAGCACAGCGACGGAAAATCGCGCTCGAAATCCGTCACCGACGGAAACTCGCTACGGATGGCGGCCAGTGCAGCCGCCGCATTGGCGCCCTTGACGGGTGGGGCGATTTCCGTGATCCGGTCGAGGATCTCCAGGGACCGCCTTTGAGGGGGGCGCAGGGAGAGGCGTCCGGCGATGGCGTTGACGTGGCGATTCATGACTGACGCTGTCCTTTTTTTGAGCCCTGTTGTTCAATTTGCGCTGCTATACTTACACCATGAGTTCCAAGCTTTCCAGCGGAAATCCCTATATGCGCGATCCGGTCGTGCGCAAGGAGAGCGTATTTACCTCCGTAGCCAGTTCCTCGGCCATCGAAGGCATCCATGCGCCGTTCAAGCAGGCCACGCTGACACCCCCATCCGGCAGTACTGCGAGTACCCAGGCAAGTACAGCGCCTCAAGGCCGCCTCACTCGCCAAAAACCCTAGCCTGCGACCGCAGGCTTCGGGCAATTACCGCGCGAAATATCTTTGTGATCGGCGCATAGTCACGGCCCATTGCGGCCTGGATCGCGGCGATGTAGCGGCGTTTTTCATCCCCGCGTACTCCGCGAAAATCCAGTGCTGGCAAATTCGCCTGCAACGCCATGAGCGTTGCCAGCAGGCGGGCGCAGCGGCCGTTCCCTTCGCGAAACGGATGAACCAGAATCAACTCGGCGTGCACCACGCCCAATGCATGCGCCTGTTCGTCAGCATTTTCAAATTGGCACGGCGTGAAATGTCGCAAGATCCCGCGTTCAAGCTCCTGCATCAGTCGTGGCACCTGATTCGCCGCGGCAAACGGAAATCCATCCTTCTCCATGTTGACTTGCCGATAATCCCCCGCCCAGGAATAAACCTCACCAAGCCATAGACGGTGCATGCGGCAAATGTCCGCTGCGGTGAATTGCTGATCCATGGCGGTCTCGTCAATCAATCGCTGGGTGGCCGCAAGGAGCGCCCCGGATTCGCGATGCGCCATCTCGCGTACTGACCGTATCTCCGCCAGATTGCGCAACACCCGACCCCGCGAACCCGGTTCGTACTCCGCCTCGACTCCACGTGGCTCATAGCGTCCTCCGCGCATGGCGTCCCCGCTACAGGTCCAGGTCCTGCTGCCCCGCCTCGGGCGGCTTCTGCGGCAGGTTTTCGACTTGCAGCGAATAATCGTCATGGCCCCATTCGCAGCGTGAAAGCACCTGCTTGGGGATTTTCTTGACCGTGAGGTTGGGATACTCGCTCTTGCCCCGGAAGGCGGGACACAGCACAAGCAACGAACGCTCGGCTCCTACCTCGTCGGCGAGTTGCTGCAACTGCTCATGGCTCAACGTGGCAGTGGTGACGTAGATGAAATCACGCTCGGTGGAATGTCCGTGCTGCCAATACACCGCGTCGGAGGGCGCGTAGGTGAATCCCTCCAGCTTGCATAGGGCCTCGGCCAGCATCGAGGCGTTGTAGTCGCGGTGAATGACCCAGTTGCCCCACTTGTCTTTTTCCAGCAAAGAGGGGGCGAGGTGGTAGTAGCGGAAACCGCCGCCGCCCTTCCAGTTCACCGATTCGGTGATGCCACCCTTGTCTTCGCCATCGATGACCTTCTTGAGACGGGGGATGATGTGGGTGTGGCAGTGCTCGCCCAGCTCTACCATGATCCAGCGACGGTTCATTTTGTGGGCGACGGCACCGGTGGTGCCGGAGCCGGCGAAGGAGTCGAGGACCACATCACCAGCATTCGTGGAAAGCTCAATGACTCTCTTCAACAGCCGTTCTGGCTTCGGTGTTGAAAATAATTGGGGTTGATCAGGCAGCAACAACGCATTCTCCGCCTTTGCTTCCTGGTTGTGCCCTACTTCATCAGATAGCCATAGGGTGATTGGAACAACGCCTTCCTTGTTCTCTAGCAAGAATCTCTTTAGGCGAGGTTGATTGCGCCCATCCTTGCCCCACCACAGGAGACCTTCCTGCTCAAAGCGCGCAATCGTTTCGGGCGAGTATCCCCAGCAACGCCCTTTGGGCGGAAGAATTTCCTCGCCATGACGGCTGATTATTGGGAATAGGCCTGTACTTTTTCCGGTTAGAGCGAACTACTTTCCGCGCTGCCCAGACGTCAAACTAACGTGAAGCGGACTTGAAGCCCACGCACCGCGAGAATCATTGTCGGGATTGCTGTAATCGCCTGCATTTCTTTCGCTGCGCGGCGCCCTACCCATCTTAAAGAGTGACTTATCCTTGGAGTACGAAAGCAGCATGTCGGTTGCAGATGAAAATAGTTCAGCGTTGTTGTGCACGCTTGTAGTTTTTTGCCAAGTTACCGCACCGATAAAATTTGAACGACCAAAAATCTCATCGCAAAGCACCTTTAGATAGTGTCCTTCTGCATCATCAATAGTCATCCAGAGCGATCCGTCCTCTGACAACAATCTGCGCAAAATTTCCAACCGATCCCGCATCAGCGACAACCAGATTGAATGCTCCACTCCGTCGTCGTAATGGGTAAAGGCGCTGCCGGTGTTATAGGGCGGGTCGATAAACACGCACTTCACCTTGCCCGCGAACTCCTGCTCCAACGCCTTCAGCGCCAGCAGGTTGTCGCCGAAGATCAACCGGTTGTCGAACAAATCGTGATCTGTCACCCGCTGTTTGGCGTGATACGACTTCGCTGGGTCTTCCAGCAAAATGCGCGGCTCCAGCTTCGGCCGGTTTTCCTTGCCTATCCAGGTAAGTTCAAGTTTCTGTCTTGCCATTACGTGTTCTTTTTTTCATTTTTTAATTAACTTTTTTTGTATCAGCTACACCTTGGCGTATCTGAATTTCCCTTTTATTTGCTGTGCGAGAAATTGGCCTTTCGATGGTGCGTTGCACATAGCTTCAAAAACTGGCAGAGAAACATCAAAATAATCATAAGTCCCGCCATTTTTGAACTCTACCTTGAGCACGCTTGTCGTCTCATCAAAAGCAATGCGCGCTAGGTTGGAAGATTCAGGGGTTTCGATCCACGTAATACTCATTTCTTCTCCTTTGGCTTTTGCTTTGGTTTTTGTATCAAAGCCCCCTTAGCTGGAACACCATGCTCGTAGTGAGGGCTCTGCATGCGCCATTGCCGGACAACAGCAGTATAGTTAGACGGATCGCGACGCTGCCCCCCATCCTGCAGGCCCTTCGTACCCAATCTGTCCTTGATCAAGGTTGCTGCGTACAACAACGCGGGGATCCACGCTATCGGGTCGCTTATCCAAAGGGGGCGGAGAAATCAGAGACCGCACTGGCAAGCTAACGGCCTCTCCGACAATGATGGCCTCGCCTGTTCTAAGCACCGGTAACATATCAAATAGGCCTTTTAAATTTTCTGAGGCCGCACTGGAGATATGGCCACGATCGGCGTCATTTGCCAGCCGCATCGCAAATATCGTTCCACACTGAGAAAGGATGGTGGAATCAATCTCAGAAGGACGCTGACTTACGATCATCATACCTACGCCGTATTTTCGCCCCTCCTTCGCAATCCGCCGGACAGCCGTAGCCGCAGAACCTGAATTCTCTTTGGAAAGATAGGCGTGCGCCTCCTCCAAAACCACTAACAATGGTCGCTCTCTGCCACCTTCTGGCAAGTTCCTCGCCCAAAATATTGCATCGTAAAGAACTCTCAGTAGCGCCCCGATTAAATCATTGAGAACAGTCGAAGGTATGCCCGATAGGTCCAAGACTGTGACCGGATTAGGCCCACCGATCCATTCCTCAAGCAATGCTTCCAAATCGCATTCGATCTTACCCTCTATGTCGGGCAGCCATTGCCCGGGGTTGAAGAGGAATGCCATTCGTGGATCTCTTAATCTTGACGCGAGACCTGCAAGCTGCTGCCTGATCCCAATCGGCTCTCTTCCTAGCTGAACACGCTCTGCTGCCGGCCCAGTTGTCTTAACGGTTCTATATAGCGGTGGTGTAACAGACATTGCGTCACCAAGCTGCACTGGTTTACCGTTCTCCCCAACTGCGTACGCTGGCTCCACCTCGTCGGCTGCACCGCCGGGACGTGGAATTAGCGTGTGGTGCTCTCGCTTGTGGAGTTCAAACCACAACTTATGAATGCAAAATGGCAAGGGTGAATCAACAGTAACTCTTACAGGATCCATGTCCTGCCGCAGCAAATGGGCCAAGCCGTCCTTTTTAAGTTGGACGATAAAGTCCGCCACGACCGCAGTTTGAGAATCACTCAATCTTCCGAAAGCGAGTGTCGTAAGCTCTTCAAAGCTTAATGCCCAAAAAGGGACGATCAATTGCTGTTGTTTCTTAGCAACGTCCGCTGACACTCGGAATACCGCTGCTCTATCACCCAATGCCTTTGAATATTCTCCGTGTATGTCGAAGACCAGTATTCGAGACGATGGATATCGCGTTGGATCGGATAATGCGTTCAGGAGGCCCGCAACAGTCGTTGATTTCCCGGAGCCTGTTGTGCCAACAACAGCAGAGTGCCTTGTAACAAGTCTTGAGCTTCCCTCGGTTTTTCGTCTTCCAACCCATCGGCATTATGCCGCCAATTTCTTCTCATGCTGAGCACTGATCCAGTTTTCCAGGAACGCGACCGGCGAGGCGTAGCCAAGCGTGGAATGGAGACGTTTCCGGTTATAGAACGGCA